>NZ_CP121650.1:620000-930000 GCF_029714405.1 Bradyrhizobium sp. CB82
GTACAAGATTCTCGCGCTGGACGGTGGCGGCGGAACCAGCGATTTCGGCCAAGGCAAGCCCTACTTCTGGGGTATGCGCGCCATCGAGCCGGATGACGACTTTATCGGTGCGCTAAAGTACTGGAAGGAGACCGATCCGTCGATCAAACGCGTGTCGATGGTCTTCATCGACCAGGGGCCGATCAACGAAATCGTCACGAAGAACTTCAAGAAGGCGCTTGAGGCCACCGGCCATGAACTCGCCAGCACGGAAGTCGCGCCGATCGGTGCGACCGACTACTCGGCGACGATTGCGCGACTGAAGGCAACCAATCCCGACGCCGTCTTCATGTTCCTGATCGGCGTCGATCCCGGTTACTTCATGAAGCAGTATGCCAACGCCGGTCTCACGAAACCGACGATCGTGGCGGAATACGTTTCCGACGCAGCGCAGGTTGCCGGTCCGGTTTATGACGAGATGATTTTCGCCACCGACTGGTTCGACGCCAACAAGCCCACCAACGATTGGGCAAAGTTGTTCATCGACAGCTACACCAAGCAGTTCAACCTCAAGCCGGAGATCTATGCGGCAAACTATTACGAAGACGCGTTCGCCATCTGGGATCTCATTCGGCGGGTCATCGCCAAGGGTGGCGACGTGAACAACGGCGAGCAGCTCCAGCAGGCGTTGGTGGACGATCCGAAGTTCAAGAGCATCTACGGGGGCAAGGCGGCCGAGCCGGGTGTCATCACCCTAGATACCAAGACGCACTCGGTCACTTCACGGCCGCTCGGAGTCTATCGAGCCAACAAGGGCGATCCGGTTCCGCTGGCCTATTTCGATCTAGGTGGCGCCAACTTCATGCTGGTCAAATAACGTCCGCGTAACGCTCCCGTGCAGTTTGAGCAGATCGCACAACTCGCCGTAGCCGGCGCCATCAACGGCTGCTTCTATGCGCTGCTGGGCGTCGGCTTCGGTCTTATCCTCGGTGTAGTAGGGCGTTTTCACTATGCCTACGCGCTCACATTTGTACTCGCAGCCTACATAATGTCGGTGCTGGAAAGCTCGTTGAGCGTCTGGCCGCCGCTGGCTGCGGGAGCCGGTCTCCTCGCAGCGATGGCGCTCGGAGTGGCATTGGAGCGGTGGGTCTATGGTCCGCTTGCACGTTCCTCAGGAGCCTTGGCGCTTCTGACCGTTTTCATTTCAGCGCTCGGCATAACGATTGCCGGGGGCAACCTAATGACGTTGATGTGGACCGCGTTCAGCCGGTCCATTTATCTGTTTGAGGTGCGGCCCTTCGCGGTCGCAGGGGTGACCTTCACCACCCTCGACCTCTTCATCGTCTTCGCATCCTGGCTGCTGATCGGATTGCTGACCGTCGCCCTCAACTTCACTGATCTCGGGCGTTCCATCAAAGCTGTGCGCGGCAATCCGTTCCTGGCGCGGATCATCGGGCTCAAACCTGACCGGCTGTATCTCGTCGTATTTGCCATTGGCTCGTTCCTGTCCGGCGTCGCCGGCATCCTCAACGGCGCTCGCTTCGCCGTGGTTCCCAATATGGGCGACCGTCCGGTTGTCTTTGCCTTCGTCGTCGCGTTTCTGGGAGGAACGCGCAGTTCGCCCCTCACGGTTGGCCTTGCCGGATTGTTCATCGGACTGGTCGAGAGCTTGAGCGGTCTGTGGGTAGCGCCGCAGTGGTCGGCGCTGGTCGTCTTTTCGGTGCTCTTCATTTATCTCTCGCTTCAACCAACCGAAATCTCAGGCCTGCGCCGGTGGTTGTCGCTCGGTGCGCGTTCGCGCGGCTAGTAGGTGCAGGATGAACTTTAAAGAGCGCGGCACGTGGCCTGGAAAAATTTATTTCACCCTGTGCGGCCGGGTTGAGGTCTAGAGCGGGCATGGACTACTGGATCGACATATTCAACGTTGTCCTGATCTTCAGCATCTTCACGATCTCGCTAAATCTGCTGATCGGATACGCCGGCCAGGTATCGGTGGCGCATGCGGCGTTCGGAGCGATAGGTGGCTATGCGGCGGCATACTTGCAGGCCAATGCAGGCTTCAGCTTTTGGCCTGGCCTTGCCGCCGGCACGTTTGGCGCGGGACTGATTGGGCTCCTCATGAGCCTGCCCGCGTTGAGATTGCGGCCCGAATATCTTGTTCTCCTGACCATCGCCGTTTCAGCAATTGTCCTTGCTATCGTCGGTGCGGTTGCCGAACTCGGCGGCGCTTACGGAATCACCGCCAGCAGGCCGGCCGACTTGTGGCCGATCCCCGGCGGTCCGCTTCTATTCCCAACCCAATGGACCTTGCCGCTGATAGGATTCGCGGCGCCGACTTTCTTTGTTTGCTGGCGCATGGGGCAATCGGCATGGGGACGCGTCCTGCGCGGCATCCGCGACGACGAGGTGGCAACCCGTGCGCTCGGACACAACGTCTATATATTCAAGGTTATCGTATTCTCCGTCACATCGGCTTTCGCCGGACTGGCGGGTGTACTCCTCTTTTTTTACAACCAGATCGTCTCGCCAAGTGTTTATGGGTTGGATGTGTCGCTCAAGATTTTCGCCATGACCATCTTTGGCGGCCTCGGCAACTTCGTCGGATCAATCCTGGGAACCGCTGTCGTCCAACTCCTTCAACCCATTCTCGAAAACGTGGTCAAGTTGGAGCCTGGCAACGCGTTCCTGATCCAGCTAGTGATCTACGGCATCGGCTTGGCGATCCTGGTGCGCGTCCGCCCGCAAGGCTTGCTGCCGGAGGGGGTATCGCTGCTCCCGGCACGCGCTGCAGAACGCGTGGCGCCTCCTTCGGTGCGCTCCTCGGCGGCGACGAAAGCGGTGGACATTGGTTCCTCGCGCCCGTCGCAACTTCAGCCGCCGGCTGGCGCTGGCCCCATTCTCGAAGTGCGTGGTCTGAGCAAGCAGTTTGGCGGTATTGTCGCCTGCCGCGATCTCAGCCTTGACCTGGAAACCGGAAAAATCGCGGCACTGGTCGGGCCAAATGGAGCAGGCAAGACGACGGTATTCAACCTTTTGACGGGCGCCTTCGCAGCCGATAGCGGCAGCATAAAGCTGAACGGCCAGGAATTGTGTGGGCTTGGTCCCGACGCGGTCGCCAGAAAAGGGATGGCCCGCACGTTCCAGGACGTTCGACTCTTCGCCCGCATGAGTGCTCTGGAGAACGTCATGCTTGCCATGCGCAGGATCGAGGGAGGGAGCGGTGCCGAGAAGTTCAGCGATCTCTTCCTGCATCCACGTCGCGCCGCACGGGCCGAGCGCTCGGAGCGCGACGGCGCCATGGAGCATCTGCGGCTGGTAGGTCTCGCTGACGTGGCCGGCACGGCCGCCGGGGCGCTCTCCTATGGCCAGCAAAAACTCGTGTCCTTCGCCCGGCTAATGGCGACGGATGCTGATGTGCTTCTACTCGATGAGCCCGCCTCCGGCATCGACGCCCGCTGGGTCGATAAGCTTCTCGAGCTGGTGGTCTATGCGCGCGATCGGGGCAAGACCATCTGTATCGTCGAGCACAGTCTGCACGTGGTAGAGCGGCTGGCTGATACGGTCTTCTTCATGGAGCTCGGTCACATCACAGCCAAGGGGACGATCAGGGAGCTGACCTCCGACCCGCGGCTTGCGGAGGTCTACTTTGGCACCGTCTGATACCGGATCGGTCGCGAAGGATTCCGAGCCGATGCTTCTCGTCAAGGGTATCAGCACGGGCTTTGGCAAGAAGCGCGTGCTCGATGACGTCGGTCTGAACGTGAAGAAGGGCGAGGCGGTTGCCATCCTCGGCCACAACGGTGCGGGAAAGACGACGCTGCTCCAGGCGATCTACGGACTACAGCCGATCTGGAGCGGCTCGCTTTATTTCAACGGAAAGCCTCTCGACGATCGGCATGCGGCAAGCGACGCCGTCGCCTTGGGGATGGGCATGATTCCATCCGAAAGATTCGTCTTTCCCGACCTGACGGTCCTCGAAAATCTCCGGCTGAGTGGGCGCGGCCTTGAGGGTGTCTTACGGGAACAGCGCTTGGAGGAAGCGTATGATGATTTTCCAATTCTGAGCGAGCGCGCGCATCAACTCGCCGGGTCTCTTAGCGGCGGACAGCAGCGAATGGTGAGCTTGGCGATGGTGCTGATGCACCGCCCCCGCCTCCTCCTGCTCGATGAGCCGTCCCTCGGCCTTTCGCCTGCGATCGCAGAGCAGATTATGGCTCGGGTTCGCGGGCTCGCAAGCGAAGGGGTTTCGATCGTGCTGGTTGAGCAGAATATCGCCGCCGCGCTTAAGGTCGCCGATCGTGTTTACGTCTTACGGTCAGGAAGGATTATCCTCGAAGAATCAGCCCGCGAGCTCGAGAATCGCGGACGAGAAAAGTGGTGGGAACTGTTTTAATGCTTGCCCTCAGTTAACGATGGCACGCGATAGTTCAAACGCTGAAATTGCCGCTGCGATCTCAGCGGTGGGGGAGACGCTGAATGATCGCGTGTACCGTGGACTGACTTGCGCCAATATTCCATCGCAAACCGGCGGGTAATCTTAAGGCAGGTCTCAAGCATCCCGTGACCGCGGACCGACTGATTCGAGATTTGGAGCAGCGCAACATGCATATCAGGTTCGGCGGTCAACTGACGGTCGACCAGATTTTGGCTCGGGCGGATAGGCTGGTGTGGGGAAAGGCGGTAGCGCTCCCTCGCTACCACCTTTCCCCACATTCCTGCTCGCGGCGCGTTTATGGCGGCTTCCCCCGGGCTTTGTTTGCCGCAGACCATCGCCTCTCGATTTCTTTGACTGCGACCTTCATGCTGGGCAAATACTTCTTTGCGGCGACCTCGGGCGTCATCGACGACGAGAAAAAGATGAGGTTGAGGCTGCCGAGTACGGGGCCACCACCCGGAATGGCCAGCGCGATGGCGCTGATGCCAGCCTCCGATCCACCGACAGACGAGGCGTATCCATCTTCTTTCGTCTGCAGGAGGACTTCGTTGATGAAGCGACGATCTTTCGCCAAGCCTGCGTCTTCCTCGACAAGTGAGGCCGTCAGCGCGAGCATCTCTCGGCGCAGCGCAGGCGTCGAGGCGGCCAGGATGGCCTTGCCCAGCGCGCTCCGGACCAAGGATCTTCTGCGGCCTACCATCGAGCGGTGAACCGAGAAGGGGCTAAAGGGATGCGTGCTCTCCCGGATGAGGACCGAGCCAAGTTCGAAGACCCCGAAGTCGCTTGGCCATGAGACATCATCGAGAAGGCCGAACATCGCGGGCAGAGCCGCCTGGCTCGACAGGTCACGCGAAGACACCCCTTCGCTCAAGGTGCGCACCTGTGGCGTCAACGTGAACAAGGCGTTCGTCTCGTCCAATGTCACGTAGCCATCTCTGCGTAACGTATCGAGCAGGCGATAGCAGGTCGTCCGGTTGAGACCGGTCCTCTTCGCGAGTTGCACGACGTTCGATGGCCCGCTCGCATTGAGTTCGTTGATCAGGGCCAACCCGCGGGAAAGTGACCTGACGTTGCGGTGCATGATCGTCTCCGGACGTGTTCGCAGTGCGAACATTTCACAGACTCAGATGGAATCATAGTTCAATCGGCGGCAATCCATCCGCCGCACGCCCAAACAGGCGGCGACGGGAGGAAACAATGGCTCATTCAAGCTTTTATTTGTCCGCGGCCGTGTGTCTGGCCTTGGCGGCGCCGGCGGCGGCGCAGACCGCCGGAGGCACTCCGAAGCTCAGCGATGGCAAGGTCAAGATCGGCGTTCTGACCGACATCGCCGGTCCGACTTCCATGGCGAACGGCAAGGGCTCGGTCGTCGCCGCCCAGATGGCCGCCGAGGACTTCGGCGCTGGCCTGAATGTCGAAGTGATCTCGGCCGACCATTCCGGCAAACCCGACATCGGATCCCAGATCGCTGGCCGCTGGTTCGACGTGGAAGGCGTCGATGCCGTTGCGGACATGCAGGGCTCGCCGATCGGCTTCGCCGTGCAGAACCTGGCCGCGCAGAAGAGCAAGATCATGCTGCTCTCGGGATCGACCTCGTCGGACTTCAACGGCAAGGCCTGCTCGCCGCTCACGGTGCAGTGGACGGTCGATACCTACAATCTCGCAAAGGGCGCAGCCAAGTCCGTGATCGATGCAGGTGGAACCAAGTGGTACTTCCTGACTGTCGATCAGGCGTACGGCAATGCCTTGACGCGCGATACGTCAGAGCAGGTCAAGCTCAACGGCGGCCAAGTGGTGGGCAACTCTGTGTTTCCGCCGAACACGTCCGACTTTGCCTCCTTTCTGCTGACCGCCTCCAGCGCCGGCGCCAACGTCATCGCGATCGCGGCTTCCAGCGGCGATACCGTGACGGCGATGAAGCAGGCCGATGAATTTGGGCTGAGCGCGAAAGCCAAGATCGTGCCGCTGCAATCGGTGCTGACAGACGTGCAAGCAGTCGGTCTGAAAATCGCGCATGACGCTTACGAAGTGTCCCCGTTCTACTGGGACCGGACCTCCGAAACGCGGGCCTGGGCCGAGAAATTCTTCGCGAAGGCCAAGCAAATGCCGACCAGCTTCCACGCCGGCGTCTATTCGTCCGTGGCGCACTACCTGAAGGCGGTCAAGGCGACCGGCACCGATGACGCACCGACGGTGATGAAGCAGATGGAAAAGGAGCGGGTGCACGATTTCTTCGCGGCCGACGGCTACATCCGCGAAGATCGCAAGATGATCCACGACATGTACCTGCTCCAGGTGAAGAAGCCCGGAGAGAACAAAGGCGATTGGGATCTCTACAACGTCGTGCAGACGCTGCCCGGTGAATCCGTCAATCGCCCGCTTGCTGAAAGCCCATGCCCGCTGGTGAAGAAGTAGCCGACCGCAGCCATCGTTCGACAGATCAACTCGGCGTTCGAAGGAATTCGCCCATGTCAGTCGCAATCGTCTGCGCTTCGCATACTCCCCTGATGTACAAGGGGCCCGCCAGCAATGAGACCGAGCAACGCGTCCGAACCGCGTTCGGACGTCTCGGAAACTTCGTGAAAGAGTTCGCGCCTGATTACATCATCCAGTTCGCACCCGATCACTTCAACGGCTTCTTCTACGATCTGATGCCCTCTTTCTGCGTCGGGGCGGGAGCCGTCTCGCTGGGCGACTGGGGAGGCGGGACGGGCCCGCTGGACGTTCCGGAGCAGACGGCACTCGAGCTCATCGACCACCTGCGGGCCGATGATTTCGACGTCGCGGTGTCCTACCGCATGCCGGTCGATCACGGCTTCGTCCAGTTGTGGGAAGCGATGTTCGGGGACTTCAAGTCCATCCCGATCTTGCCGATCTTCGTGAACGCCGCCGCGCCGCCGGTCCCGACTTATCGCCGGGCCCGCCAGCTCGGTGAATCCGTTGGCCGTTTCGCGATGCGGTCCGGCAAGCGGGTGCTGTTTGCCGCGTCCGGCGGCCTCTCGCACGATCCACCGCTTCCATCGATCAAGGATGCACCGCCCGAAATCCGCGAGCGCCTGATCAACGGCCGGAATCCGACGGCGGAGGCCAAGGAAGCCCGCGAGAAGCGCGTGCTCGAGGCAGGTGTTCTCGCCGAGGCGGGCAAGGGGCCGTGCCAGCCGCTCAACCCCGAATGGGACGCGGAGTTCATGGAAATCCTGCGGAGCGGTCAGATCTGGCGCGCCGACGCGCTCGACACCGGCAAGGTCCGCGAAGTCGCGGGGCGCGGCGCCAACGAGGTGCTCGCATGGGTCGCCGCCTTCGGGGCCTTTTCCACGGGCGGCCACTTCAAGATGGAGCAGGAATTCTACGAAGCTATTCCGGGCTGGATCGCCGGCATGGCGATGATGGCGGCCAGACAGGCCGACGGCTCTCATTGATCGACTAACCCCGCGCGAATGCGGAAGCTTCGCGGAGCAGGCAAATGGCATACGAAACGGACGTGCTCATCATCGGCGCCGGCCCCACGGGCTCGACGACCGCCCTAGCGCTCGCCAATTGCGGCGTTCGCAGTCACATCGTATCGCGCGGCAACTGGATGGCCGACAGCCCGCGCGCCCACATCACGAACCAGCGCGCCAACGAGGTTTTCCGCGATCTCGGGATCGCGGACGATGTGGCCCGGTACGCGAGCCCCTGGGAGCTCATGGGCGACACGACCTTCACGACCAGCCTGGCCGGCGCCGAGCTGATCCGGATGCGGACGTGGGGGACCGGCGACGATCGCCGCGGCGATTATCTGCGCGCAAGCCCCTGCGGCATGGTCGACATCATCCAACCGTTGCTCGAGCCAATTCTGTTCCAGAAGGCGGCCGAGAAGGGCGCGACCTTCGCGTTCAACACCGAGTACGTCCGGCATGAGCAGGATGCTGACGGCGTGACGGCCACGCTGCGCGATCGTCTCGATGGGCGAGAGTACGCCGTCCGCGCGCGTTATATGGTCGGCGCGGATGGCGCGCGCTCGATGGTGGTGGACCATCTCGGCTTGCCGATCGAAGGACAGATGGCGCGCGCCGGCACCGTCTACACCGTCTTCAACTGTGACCTGACCAAATACAGCAAACATCGGCCGAGCATCCTGAACTGGATCGTGACGCCGGATGCGAGCTTCGGCGAGATCGGCATGGGCCTGCTGCGGGCCGTGCATCCGTGGACCCAGTGGATCGCCGGCTGGGGTTTCGACATCAGCAAGGGCGAGCCGGACCTATCGCCGGAAGCGATCATTCCGAAGATAAAAGTTCTGATCGGCGACCCATCCGTCGACATCGACATCGTACGCACATCGATCTGGTACGTGAACCAGGCCTATGTGACGCAGTATTCGAAAGGCAGGGTGCACTGCGGCGGCGATGCGGTCCACCGGCACCCGCCGTCGAGTGGATTGGGCAACAACACCTGCGTCCAGGACGCCCACAACCTCGGTTGGAAGCTCGCCTACTCGGTGAAGGGCTGGGCCGGTCCGAAGCTGCTGGAAAGCTACTCGCAGGAGCGGGCGCCGGTCGGAAAGCAGATCGTGCTGCGGGCAAACCAATCCCGGCTCGATTACGCCCCGTTGAACGCATGCTTCAGGGTGCAGGGCGCGGAGAACCCGGTCGCTGCAGGCATCGCGCGCTTCCGCGATCCGGGGCCGGATGGCGTGGCCGCGCGGAAGGCGGCGCAAGCAGCGCTGGACCTGAAGCAGACGGAGTTCAATGCCCAAGGCACCGAGATGAACCAGCGGTACGAATCTTCGGCCGTGATTCCAGACGTCGGTGCCAAGCCGGAGGAGTGGCGGCGAGATCGCGGCCTCTACAATCAACCGACGTCGCGCCCGGGCGCCAAGATGCCGCATGCATGGCTCGTCGGTCGTGACGGCTTGCGCGTCTCGACGCTCGACGTGACCGGAAAGGGCCTCTTCACCGTTGTGACCGGCCTCGCCGGCGCAGCATGGAAAGAAGCAGCGCTCCGCCTCGATCTGCCGTTCCTCCGGATCGTGGTGACCGGTTCGCCTGAGGCACAGGACCTTTATTGCGAGTGGCAACGCCTCCGGGAGATCGATGAAGCCGGAGTTCTGCTTGTTCGCCCGGATGGCGTGGTCGCCTGGCGCGACATGGAGGGGACGTCCGACGCGAGCGCAGCCTTCGACCGGCTGAGCGCGGCCATCCGGACGGTCCTCGATCTCACGGACCTCTCGGCTGTCCCGCGCGAGAAAGCGTCCTCTCCGTCGAAGCCCAGCGGTACGCCGCTATTCGCCTGACATCAACGAACGAGGTCCAGCTATGAGCGACAAAAGACCAGAGAACTTTTCCAGCGTCTGGGCCGATCTGAGGGGCGTTTCCTTCAGGCAGCACTTCATCGACGCTGGCGGAATTCGGACCCGCTGCATCGAGTCCGGCGACCCTTCCAAACCGCTCGTCCTGGCGCTGCACGGCGTCGGCGGCCATGCCGAGGCATATTCGAGAAACTTCGGTCCGCACGCCGATCACTTCTGGTTCGTGGCGATCGACATGCTGGGCCACGGGTGGACCGACAAGCCGGCTATCGACTACCAGGTCAAGGACTACGCTGACCATGTGCTCTCCGTCCTCAAGACGCTCGGCCGAGATAAGGCGATGGTCAGCGGTGAATCGTTGGGCGGCTGGGTCGCGACATATCTGGCCGTGCATCGTCCGGCTGCGGTCGAGAAGCTTGTCCTCAACACAGCCGGCGGCTGGACTGCGCATCCCCAGGTGATGGAGCGGCTGAAAAAGCTGTCCAACGAGGCCGCGTCCGATCCCTCCTGGGAGCGGATCAAGGCTCGCCTCGAATTCCTGATGTGCGACAAGAGCATGGTCTCGGACGATCTGATCGAGACCCGTCGCGCGATCTACGCACAGCCGGGGTTCGCCGACACGATGAAGCGAATCATGTGCCTACAGGAGATGGAAATCCGCCGGCCCAACATGATCACCGCCGATCAATATCGCTCGATCAAGGCGCCGACCATGGTCGTGTGGACCTCGCACGATCCGACTGCGACGCCCGAGGAGGGAAAGCAGATCGCGGACATGATTCCGCGCTCGAAATTCGTCGTCATGAACCGCTGCGGCCACTGGCCCCAGTTCGAGGACGCCGAGCAGTTCAACCGGCTCCACATCGAATTCCTCCGGACCGGCAAATAAGGATCTTTCAGATGAACCAGCAAGCCAAGCACAGCGAACTCGCCGCCCAGATCCGCGCCGCTTACGCCGGCACACCGATCGCGCCCATTCGGCCGCAGTTGGCGGACCTCGACGTCGATGGGGCCTATGCCATCCAGCAGGAGAACACGGCGCATTGGGAGAAGGAAGGCCGGCGCGTGGTCGGAAGCAAGATCGGGCTGACATCGCGCGCGGTGCAGAAGCAGCTCGGCGTCGACAGGCCGGATTTCGGAGTTCTCTTCGCGGACATGATCGTGGGCGAGGACGAGCCTGTCGCTGCGGGGCGCGTGCTTCAGCCGAAGATCGAGGCGGAGGTGGCTTTCCTGCTTGATCGGGACGTCGATGTCGAGGTGCCCACGGTGGCCGACGTTCTCAGGGCGGTGGCCTACGCGATGCCGGCCCTCGAGATCGTCGGCAGCCGCATCACCAATTGGGACATCGGCATCGTCGATACCGTCGCCGACAACGCTTCGTCGGGCCTCTTCGTTCTCGGGGGGCCCGTCCGCCGGCTGGATGGGTTGGATCTCCGTGCTCTCCAGATGCAGATGACGAGAAAGGACGAGGTCGTGTCGAAGGGGACCGGCGCGGCCTGTCTAGGCAATCCGCTCAACGCGATGGCCTGGCTCGCCAGCGAGCTTGCCCGTCGCAAGCGGCCGCTCCGCGCCGGCGACGTCGTGCTTTCCGGCGCGCTCGGCCCGATGGTGCCGGTGAACCCGGGCGATGCTTTCGAGGCCAATATCGCCGGGCTTGGCACCGTCTCGGCGCGCTTCGCCTGAGCACATCCGAAGGAACACCAATGAAACTCGTCAGATTTGGCAATCCAGGCGCCGAAAAGCCGGGGCTCGTCGACGATCAGGGGTGCTTGCGCGATCTGTCGAATGTCATCGCCGACCTCACCCCCGCCAACCTGTCGCGTCCAGCGCTCCAAAAGATCGCCGCGATCGCTCCATCCACGCTGCCGCTCGTCGCTGGCGAGCCGCGTTTTGGCGTGCCGGTCGCAGGCGTCGGAAAGTTCATCGCGATCGGGCTCAACTACGCCGACCATGCCGCGGAGGCGAACCTTCCGCTGCCCTCCGAGCCCATCGTCTTCCAGAAGGCGATCACCTCGCTCTGCGGACCGAACGATGATGTCGTTCTGCCGAAGGGCTCGAAGAAGTCCGACTGGGAAGTGGAGCTTGGAATCGTGATCGGCACGCGAGCTTCCTACGTCGAGCGCGCCAACGCGCTCGCCTACGTCGCCGGCTACTGCATTGTGAACGACGTGAGCGAGCGCGAGTACCAGATGGAACGCGGCGGCTCGTGGGACAAGGGCAAGGGCTGCGATACCTTCGGTCCTGTCGGACCGTGGCTGGTGACCACGGACGAGGTCATCGACCCCCAGGCGCTCGACGTCTGGCTCGACGTCAACGGCCAACGCATGCAGGCGGGCAGCACCCGGACCATGATCTTCGACTGCGCCGAGATCGTCAGCTACGTCAGTCGCTTCATGACGCTGATGCCAGGCGACATCATTGCGACCGGCACGCCGCCGGGCGTGGGCATGGGCAAGAAGCCCGCTGCGGTCTACCTGAAGCCGCGCGACGTCATGACGCTCGGCATCCAGGGCCTTGGGACGCAGCGTCAGCGGGTCTGCCAATGGTCGGCGACTCTGGAGCCGCGGTGATGATCTTCAAGGATAGATTCGAGGGGCGCGTCGCCGTGGTGACTGGCGCTGCGTCCGGCATTGGCCGCGATGTGGCGCGACGCCTGTCGGCCGAAGGTGCCCACGTCTCGATGTGGGACCTGAACGCCGCCGCCCTCGCTGCTGCAGCAGCGGATGCCGGCGCCGCAGACACACAAGTAGTCGATGTCGCGGTGGAAGGCGCTGTTGTTTTTGCCATGCAGCGAACCATCGATGTGCTGGGCGGCCAGCTCGACATTCTGGTCGCCAGTGCCGGCATTACGGGGCCGAACGGAGCCGTAAAGGACTATTCGGGCGGCGATTGGCGCAAGGTCTTCGATGTCAACGTCAACGGGTCCTTCTACTGCAATCGCGCGGCGGTGCGTGCGATGGAAAAGGGAGGCTATGGCCGCATCGTCAACGTCGCTTCCGTGGCAGGAAAGGAAGGCAATCCAAACGCGTCGGCCTACAGCGCATCCAAGGCGGCCGTAATCGCGCTCACCAAATCGCTGGGCAAGGAAATGGCCGCAACCGGCATCCGAGTCAACTGCATCACGCCGGCCGCGATCAGAACGCCACTGTTCGACCAGATGACGCCCCAGCACATCGAGTTCATGCTGTCGAAGATTCCGCTCGGACGGTTCGGAACGATCGAGGAGGCGACTTCGCTGGTCTGCTGGCTCGCCAGTGAGGAGTGCTCGTTCAGCACAGGAGCTGTTTTCGACCTCTCGGGGGGACGGGCGACCTATTAACCGGATGCGGCGGCGTGTTCGCCTCGCGAACAGTTTGCATTTATTCATTGTGGCCTGGAGTGGATCATTCGACAGTCGGAGGAGAAAAGGCGCTGCAGAGCTTACGGAGGAAACGATGACCGTCAGCACAACCGTGCAAGGTTGAGGAGCGAAGGTCGTCCGCATAGCCGATGGCACGCCTGAGCTTCACAACATAAAGCTGCGATCCAAGAGCCTGCCTAGCGGTTGCAGCGGCGGAGCTGCTTCGCATGCTCCTCACTCTCACAGACCATCAGGGAAGGATGTTCCATGGCCATCATGAAAGCGGCTCGGCTGCATCAGGTCGGCACCACCTTTTCGATCGATGAGATCTCGGTTCCGGCGGCGCTGGCTTCGTCGCTGGTGAAGCTGCCCTCGTCGCTGTCTTATGAGGCTGCGGCCCGGCTTGATTATCTGAGAACGGCGTACTCGGCGCTGTGCAAGGCAGGTGCTCGCGCAGGCACGAGCGTCATCGTCAGCGGCGCGACCGGCATGCTCGGCCTCGGCGCAGTGGTCCTCGCACTGGGGATGGGCGTCACTAAGATCTTCGGCGCAGCGCGGGACAAGAGATTGCTGGAACGCCTACGGGCGATCGCTCCCTCACGGATACATGTGCTGTCGGCTGACGACCGCCGCTGGATGAGTGGGTGCGCGAGCATACTGATGGTTTGGGAGCCGACATCTTTATTGACGCCGTGGGCCAGGCGCCCCCAGTTCTACATCGCTCGCCGGTATCAACGCGCTGAGGGGCGGCGGACGGATGGTGGACATCGCCGGCCAGGCTCATCAGCGCATCGGATCCCCATGGTTCGACGTTTCGGAGGCGCAGGACATGGTCGAGATGGCAGCGGCGGGGACCCTGGAACTGTCTGTTTTCGAACACGAACGATATCCGCTGCGGGACATCACCAAGGCGCTCGAGGCGGTCGATCGCAGGGCCGGCGGTTTCGCCAACGTCGGGATCGTTCACGAATAGGCTGGAGAATATAGATGACGCGCCTGATCGTTACCTCCAATCGAAATGGAAACTCCACCATCGCAGTCGACGGGGCGATACCCGTCAAGCCGTTTGCGTATGTGCCCGGCTTCGATCCCGCCCTTCTCTGGGGGACCAAGGCGACGCCGACAGTTCCCTAGGACGGGCGGAATATGGCCGAGGGCCGCAAGAGCGTACTTCCCGATGTGGGGGAGACGCGATTGATGAAGGTGATTTTTCCACCCGATGCGGTGATGATGTCGCTTACGTCTGATCCGTCTGCAGAATACATGTCCCGCCTGCCGGGGCTTGCGAAGCGCTTCGAGCCCGAAAATCCGGGCATGCACACGACGGACACCGTGGATTATGGCATCCTAGTGGAAGGCGAAATATCGCTTGAACTCGATGATGGACAGGTGGTCGCGCTCAAGCCGGGCGACGTCGTCGTGCAGAATGGCACGCGTCACGCCTGGCGCAACCCGGGGCCAAGCCGGCGACGCTGATCTTCGTCTTGATCGGAGCGAAGCGCTTGGCTGCCTGAGTGCCGGCCAGCGAGTGTGCCTTCCAGGACAAGCGATATTCCAAGAGCGAAGCAAGAAAGGGAGCGACGATGAACCGCAGTGGGTTCTTCTCGAAGATCGTGACAGGAGAACTGCCCGAACCGCCGATCACGAAGCTGCTCGGTTGGCGTTTTGTCGATTTCGATGAAGCCAGGCAAGTGATGAAAGTCGAGATGCAGGCTCGCCCGGAATTCCTCAATCCCGCTGGTGTCATCCACGGCGGCATATTGGCGGCAATGCTGGACGAGACGCTCGCACCGACGCTCGCCGCGACCCTGGGGGCAGGCGAGTTCGCGCCGACGCTCGAACTCAAAGTCAACTTCATTGCGCCCGCGAAGGTCGGTCGCATTCTTGGCACCGGCCGGATCGTGAGCCGCGGTCGGTCGATCTGCTTCTTGGAAGGGCAGCTTCACGACGACGCAGCAAATCTGCTCGCAACAGCCACCGGGACCTCAAAGATCGGGCGAAGCAGATAGGTTTCATCGGCAGCCGCTGCGCCAACCGATCCCGTCCGGTGGGCAATTCAGTGTTTCCAAGTCGCAGGGCGACTATTCGCGGGAAGGCGGCGCCGCTACAGCTTGCGCAAAGAAAGGAAAACCCCCGACGTCTGGGATCCGTCGGGGTCGAGTGGAGAGGACTTCATTACAGCAGTCCTCTTCGTGCGGCCGGGAGGGCCGATGGTCGATCGTGGAGGTGCCACAAGTGCGCGGCGCCTTTGCGAGAGGCCAGACGCAACCGAAGCATTTACCCAGGTATCTCGTCCAAAATGGGCGTGGCGTCACGCGTCATGCTTCTCGCGGCGGCCTCCGAAGCCGGAAGCATATGTGAGACCAGAAACAAGAGAGAACGTCCAAGACGTTTGGACATGTCGGCATCCCTCACTTTGTCCCGGCTGAATTCGGAGAAGGCCCGCAAGGTTAGCCAACCCGCGACCACTTCACCGAAGAACAACAAGTAAGGAACAGACCAAGCCTGCAAAGAAGGTAGATCTTGCGGTGAACGAGATATAGCGTAATCGGTAAGTTCAATAAGGGTGGCAAGCGCCTTTCTAAGTTCGTTTGCTGCTTCGAATTGAACGGTGTCGTCGTTCTGTAGTTCGTCCAACGAAAGCTGCATCTCCCGGATTAGCGGAAGCGCGACCGCCCCCTTGTCTCTAATGATCTTGCGCGTCAGAAAATCATTTGCCTGGATTCCAGTGGTCCCTTCGTAGATCATGTGAATCCGAGCATCCCTGAAATATTGAGACGCTTCGCACTCGACAATATAGCCCATCCCACCGAAGATCTGAACGCCATCTGAACTGACCGCAAATCCAGACTCGGTACACCATGTTTTGACGATCGGCGTGAGGAGCTCGAGCCGGGATTGTGCCGCAATCGAGCCAGCATTTTCTTGGTCGCCGGCAATGTCCATCAGAGAGGCAGCGTAGTAAGCAAGGTTGCGTGCGGCCTCGGTTCGCGATCGCATTGACAGTAGCATGCGCTGAACGTCGGGATGATGAGCTATAGGCACGGGCTTTCGCGAGGGATCCTTCCCTTGTACCCGTTCCAAGGCATATAGGCCAGCAGCCTGTCGCGCGCGTTCCGCGGACGCCACGCCGAAAACGCCGACGTTTATTCTGGCGCGATTCATCAACACAAACATCTGCTGCAGTCCCTGCCCGACGGTGCCGAGCAACTCCGCATATGCTCCAACCTTCTCACCCAGCACGAGGCTCGCCGTCGGACTGCCGTGCAAGCCCATTTTGTTCTCGATCCCCGTGCACTGGATGTCGTTCAATTCTCCTGGCGTTCCATCGGGATTCAGAAGTGTCTTGGTCGTGATGAAAAGGGAGATCGGATTTCCGGGGGCATCAGTCTTTGCCAGAATGAGATGAACGATGTTGTCACTCAGGTCCTGATCTCCGAATGTGATGAACTGCTTCCGGCCGAAAATGCGGTAGCCGTCTCCGTCGGATACGGCGCGGGTCCGTATCAAGCTCATATCGCTGCCTGCCTGCGGCTCCGTCATCATCATCGTGACCGTCCAACGTCCGTTGACGATGTGCGGCAAGTATCTTTCTTTCTGATCGGGAGTGCCGAACCGGCTGACGAGTTCGGCTCCTCCGGCGGCGGCCTGCAACCCCATCGTCAATGACATGTTAGCGGCGTTGAAAATCTCGGCTACCGCCACTGCAACGCTGGTTGGAACACCGGGCCCACCCATCTCCTTGCGAAACTGCAATGTCGACCAGCCGGCATCCACGTATTTCCGGTACGCTTCACGAAAACCGGGAGGCGTCCTCACGCTTCCACTGTCGAAAACGCAACCCTCACGATCGCCTACCGCGTCGAGCGGAGCCAGCACACCCTTTGCGAATCTGGCAGCCTGCATCAAGATGTCGTGGATCGGTTCGGCCGAATCACCGGTCTTCAGGTCAGATACGCCGCCGACGTATTTGAGCGCGTATGCAATGTTTGCGAGCGCGGGCTCGAATTGGCTCATGTTCTAGGCTCTTGGTTTGATGGGAAGTTCGAACGCTTCTTGATCAGGCTTGCTGGAGCACTCCGGCTTCGAGCATTTGCCGGATTTCTTCTTCGCCGAATCCAGCATCCTGCGCCACCGCTACGGTGTGTTCGCCGAGCAATGGGCAAGGCCCTTTCGCGATGTCCGGCACGCTGGACAAATGGACCGGATTCGCGGTCGTTCGTATCGTTCCGTAGGTGGGATCGGGCAATTCGATGATCATGCCGTTCTCGACAGTCTGCGGATGCGCGAGAGCCTCGTCGATACTCAGGACCGGGGCGCAGAGAACGTCCTTCCTCTCAAGCCGTTCGATGCATTCGCCCGTCGTGAAGCGAGCAAATCCGACGCCCAGTATTGTCTCGAGCTGTTCGATGTTCTTCATCTGAACCTCACGCGTGCTGAAAGCGGGGTTCTGCGTGATATCGTCGAGTTCGAGCGCGGAGCATATGTCAGCAATGGGGTTCGGACGAAATACTGCAACGACGGTTATCGCGCCGTCCTTGGTGCGGAAAATTCGCATCGGGTATAACTTCAGCCAGTTAATTTCCTTCTGGCGTAGCATCCATTGCGTCGCTTCCTGCAATTGCATCGCCAGCAAAGTGTCGAGCAAGGAAACATGGAGGCTCTGCCCGCGACCGGTTCTTTCGCGATGGAAGAGAGCCAGTAAGAGACCCTGTGCAAGCAGCATTCCAGCCGTGAAGTCCGCAATGGCAGTCGGATGCAATTGCGGCCGGCCTTCGCGGTCCGGATTGCGCATAGCCAAACCCGATAGGGATTGGGCGAGCAAGTCTTGACCGGGTTTGCCGGCGAGAGGACCTGTTAAACCGAACCCCGAACCGGCGGCGAAAATAAGTCTCGGGTTGAGCGAGGATAGAACTTCGTATCCTAAATCGAGACGTTCGAGAACTCCGGGGCGAAAATTGTGAACCAGAACGTCGGCCTTCTGTGCCAGGCGCCTCAGAAGCTCCGCGCCCGCTGGTTTGGTGATATCGACCGCGACACTTCGCTTGTTTCTATTCAACGCAAGGAAGTTTGTACTTTGTCCGCCGGGCTCGACAAAGGGGTCGAGTGATCTGCTTATGTCGCCATGTCCGGGGCGTTCGATCTTGATTATCTCTGCGCCAAAATCCCCCAAGACCTGGGTTGCCGACGGGCCGAACTGCACTTGCGTCAAATCTACAATCTTGATCCCTGCAAGCGGCAGCTCACTGCTTATCTTCGACACAAGTTTCCTCCGACGTTTTCTTTCGAGCGCATAGTCGGCTCAGTTGCGCAATATAGACGCGCGTTGGCCTATTGACAATTCTTTTCACAATGCGCAATTTGCCCCGGACAACGGCAGTGGGCCGCGTAAATGAAAAACAACAATTCGCGACGATAGAGGGGGGACTGCATGGCGAAGGTGGCTGATCCAAAAGGTGTGGCGGAGATCTCGGCGAGAATCGAGCGCTTGCCTTTTTCTCGTTGGCACGTTCGAGCCCTGAGTGTGACTGGAACGGCGCATTTCTTCGATGCGTTCGATTCCTTGGCAATTGCGTTCTCGCTTCCCGTTCTGGTTGGTCTATGGAGTCTCACACCCTCCGAGATTGGCCTTCTGATTTCCGGCGGCTATCTGGGCCAACTGGCGGGGGCGTTCTTCTTCAGCTGGCTTGCGCAACGGTATGGCCGCCGACCGGCGCTGACTTGGACGATTTGGATCGTTTCAATTTTCAGTCTCGCGTGCGCGGTATCCTGGAATTACCTGTCGTTCTTGATTTTTAGGCTGGTACAAGGCACAGGGCTCGGCGGAGAAGTGCCGGTGGCGTCGACCTACATCAACGAAGTGTCGCAGGCGCGCATTCGCGGCCGAATGGTCGTCCTTTTACAAACCTGTTTCGCGTTGGGCATATTGATTTGCTCACTGATAGCGGTTTGGCTCGTTCCACATTTTGGTTGGCAGTCCATCTTTCTATTGGGAGCGGTGCCGGCGGTCCTGGCAATCTCCTTGCGCCGTATCCTTCCCGAGTCGCCGAGATGGTTGGCCGCGAACGGCCGCATGGCCGAGGCCGAGGCCAGTCTCGATCGGATCGAGACAACAGTTGCGTCGTCGTCCGGGCGCGAATTGCCGCCGATCGGGAAGATCGAAGTCGTTTCGGCGGAGCAGGCGACCGGCTGGTTGCAGCTCGTCTCAAGGGAATATGTGTCCCGAACCGTCTTTACGTCCATTGCAATGCTCTGTACGTCGCTCGCGGGATACGGACTCCTGTCCTGGATGCCGACAATCTACAAAACGGTCTATAAGTTGTCGGTTCAGCAGGCGCTGAACGTGAGCCTCGTGGGGTACTTTGCCGTTTTCCTGGGAGGCCTTACGTTGGCCCTTGTCGTCGATCGGATAGGCCGTCGCCCCAGTTTCGTCATCGGATTCGGAATGAGCGCGGTCACGCTCGTTGTTCTTTCCGTCGTCGCTCAAACTGCGTCGCTGGAAATTATCGTGACGCTCGTCTCAGTGGGACTATTCTTCATAACCTTTCTTCTGACGGGCGCGTATCTTTATGCGGCGGAGATATATCCAACCAGGATTCGCGCTCTGGGGACGGGTCTCGCGAGCGCGTGGTTCCGCATTGGCTCGATAGTGGGTCCGACCATCATCGGTCTCCTTTTGACCTTCGGGACGATCAGTACCGTTTTTCTGTTCTTTGCAGCGGCGGCGGGTATCGGTGCGGTAACCGTGCTGATCTCCTTCGTCGAAACCAAGGGCCAGGTCCTCGAAAAACTATCTCATTAGGGAGTTGAGGTTCGCGTGCGGCGCCAAGAAGATAGCGATTTCGTTGGAAAGACATATGTAGTGACCGGAGCGGCAAGCGGCTTGGGACGGGCATGCGCGCTTCGGCTCGCAGAAGCGGGAGCGCAGCTTGTCCTTGGTGACATCAGCGTCGACGGACTTAAGCGCGTGGGTGACGAGATCGAAAATGCCACCGCGGATCGGAGGCCCGTACGCACCCGGCTCGCGGATGTCACCGATCCTCGGCATTGCGACGCCCTAGCGGATCTCGCGGAATCCGAGTTCGGCGGATTGGATGGAGCCGTCTGCGCGGCCGGATTCAATAGAAATTCGTCCACCCTGGACATGGATCTGGATGAGTGGAACGCGGTCATTTCAGCAAATCTGACGGGATGCTATCTGACCTGTCGAGCAGTCATCCGGTCAATCCTGAGGATGAAGACGAATGGTTCGATCGTAACCTTCTCTTCTCGCTTGGGTTCAGCGGGCGCTCCTGGAAGCGCGCACTATTCTGCCGCGAAAGCCGGGATCGCGGCGCTGACAAAAACATTGGCTTTGGAAACGGCAACTTCGGGCATACGGATCAACTCCGTGGCACCCGGCATCGTATTGACGCCTAATGTAGAGGCCGTCGTAGGTGCCGCGGATCTGCAGGCCTATACAGCAAGTGTACCGATGAAACGGTTGGGGCAGCCCGATGAAGTAGCGACTGCGGTCGCCTTCCTGCTCAGCGATGCCAGCAGTTATTTGACCGGTCAAACCCTGCACATCAATGGCGGCCGATACATGCCGTAACGCGGGAGTATTGCGGCCTGCTGGCCGGAAACTCACACTCTGATCTGGGAAATCGCAATGGATACTTTGCTGCAAGGACTGAAGGTCATCGACCTTACTCGGCACGTTCCGGGGCCTTATGGAACGATGCTGTTGGCCGATCTCGGGGCCGATGTTGTCGTCGTAGGGGGGGCGGAAGCCCGCCGGTCGCCGAACTGTCGGGCGGAAAGAGATACGTCGCGCTCAATCTCAAGTCCGAGATGGGGCTCGATGCCTTCTACAAACTCGTCGCTTCGGCGGATGTCTGTATTGAGGGATTTCGTCCCGGCGTAGCGGACCGGCTGGGGATAGGCTACGAGAAACTCGCTGCGCTCAATTCGAAGATCATCTACTGCTCCCTCACGGGCTACGGACAAGCGGGACCGCTTTCCGCCGAAGCAGGCCATGACATAAATTATCTGGCTGTCTCCGGGGTGTTGGGCAGTATGGGGCCCGCCGATGGACCTCCAACCGTGCCTTTAAATCTCCTTGCCGATATGGCAGGCGGCGGCCTCCTTGCGGCATTCGCGATCCTGGCGGCACTGCACGCGCGCAATGCAACAGGCCTCGGCCGCTACGTTGATGTCGCGATGACGGACGGATGCTTCTCGTTCATGGGCATGCACCTCTCCGCATGGGGAAAGCCCGCAATGCCGACCCGTGGAGCAGGCCTGATGAACGGCCGCGCTCCGTTCTACAGATGCTATCGTTGCGCGGACGACAGATATATCGCTGTCGGCGCGCTTGAGCCGGAATTCTTCTCCCGGCTGTGGAGCCATCTAGGCTTGGGGGACCGTCCCGACCATTTCGATCGCGATAATTGGCCGATGATCGAAAAAGTGCTTGCAGAATGTTTTCTCAGGGAAAGCCGGGACGCTTGGGTGAAGAAGTTCAAGGGTGTGGATGCCTGTGTCTCGCCCGTCCTCGATCCATGGGAGGCTGCAAGTAGCGATTACTACGTAGCGAGATTCGGAGAGAAAGGCGCCGAAAGTCCGGCGGTGCCAATATTTTCAGACTGCGAGTTGAAGCACGATCGACCAAAAATGCGCGACGAAACCAGCCTGATGATGAAGGAATTGGGCTATTCTGCCGCGCAAATTCAAGCAGCAGCTCCAGCGCCGGTCGACCTCAACAAGATGTTGACCTGGCCGCCGCCGCTTAAATGAGATTCCCGGATAGTAGTCTAGCTCGTTTCTCTGTTGGACCAGCCCAATCTGGCCGAACTTTCTTTTGCAGAAACGAGTAGAGCTTTAATCGCATCGCTTGGCATCTTTATGATCGCGGCCGACGTGCTCAACACTGTGATCGTAACCCTCAAATATCCCTGAGCATCGAAAACTGGCGCCGCCGCCGCACGCAATCCCGGAATGACATTCCCATCGATCCAAGCATAGCCTTGGGACTTTACGTTGCCGATATATTGCTCGACCTCAGCAAGGTTGAGCGGCGGACGATCCGCCGATTGCAATTCTTGTTTGACGTGCTTCTGGGTCGCTTGGCGAGGCAAGAAGGAAAGAAATATCCGTCCGGTTGACGACGTAAGAACTGGCAGTACGGATCCCAAGGTTAGATTGGTGAAGATCGGCCGACTGCCGCTGTACCAACGTATCAGGGTTGGTCCATTTTCTCCCCAAACAGAGACGAAGGTTGTCTGATCCAGGCCCTTTGAAAGCTTTTCGGCTTCCTGCGCAGCAACCTCGACCGCGTCCAATCTATTCAATGCAGCAAGACCGAGGCGCAGCGCAAATTCACCGAGATCATAATAGCCGGAAGGAGTTTGTTGCACCAGATTGGCACGAATGAGGCTTGCGAGATAGCGATGAGCGGTGCTGGGAAGCATTCCGGATCGCTTGGCCAAGACATTCAATGGTGCGGCCGTTCGATCGCCTATGATCGCCTCGAGCAAGACGCTTCCATTTTCGACGGACTGAACGCCCTTCGGATGCGGATTTTTTTTTCGCTTCGAGGCGCGAGCTTGGCGCTGGTCCGGCGCTGGGGCCTTAAATTGCGTCATTGTCTGGTCGCCCAAGTAGGCACGGTTATTTCCTCTTTCCTATGTCTTGGGCGAGGAGGCGGCTTCACCTAATAGGATATTCACGACTTACGAGCTCTCGGACGCTGACGCCCGCCGACTTCCTGTCCCACGTATTGCCATTGATGCCGCGGTCTCGCAATTCGCTCTTCTTCACCTTATTCGTCGGCGTCCGCGGCAGCGCGTCAACGGCCTCTAGATATCTCGGAACCATATAGTGCGGTAGTTCGGTTGCAAGATGCCTGCTCAATTCGCCGAAATCAATATTCGTTTCGCGGTGTGGTACGACAAACAGCTTGATATCGTCGTCCGCTTCGAACTCTGAAGGCACGCCGACGGCGGCACACTCCGACACGGCCGGAAAGAGGAGGGCGGCTGCCTCTATGTCGTAAGAAGCGACGTTTTCCGAGCGTCGGCGGATCCGATCTCCCATTCGGTCCGCAAAGTACAGATATCCCTCGCGATCGATGTATCCGGCATCACCAGTCTGAAACCAAAGATTGCGCCAGGCTTCGACTGTCTTTTCCGGCATCCCTAAATAGCCCTGCATGATCGTCCACGCCGATTTGGGTCGAACGACAATTTGGCCGATTTCCATAGCGGGTAAGGGTTCGTCGGTTACGGGATCGGCGATCTGCAGATCGAACCATCTGGCGTCGACCTTGCCGGCTGCCCCGATCCTAAGTGGTTCATCATATGCGGTCCAGACGGGCACGCCGATTTCGGTCATGCCGTAGGCCTCCACCGCCCTCACGCCGAATCTCGCTTCGAATTCTGCTGCGATGCGCTTCGGGAGCGGATTGCATAAGACAGTCTTGAGGTCGTTGCGCGCGTCTACTTCGGTTCGCGGTTGCGCAAAGATCATCTCAAGCATCGGACCGTGAGCCACAGTCACCGTCACTCCATATCGAACCACCTTCTCAAGCCAACTCTCGGCGGAAAAGCGCGCGTCGAGAACGAGTTTGCCGCCGGCAAGAAGTTGCGCATAGACGGCAAGGAATTTCCCGGCCATGTGGAACATCGGGTGCACGCAATAATAAACATCGCGCGACGTCAGCCGGAGGTGCTCGACCGTCGACTTCGCGGTCAAGAAGTTCTGGGCGTGACACAACCTGACGCCCTTCGCCGGCCCGCTGGTGCCGGACGTATAGATAATTGACGCTATATCGGATGGAGCGGGCATGATATCGGGCGGTTCGGTCGCTTCCGCCTCGTGCATCGAATCTAAAGCGACGACCTTCAGTTCTCCGATCGGTCTCGCGGCCCCGCCTATGACGATTGCGCAGCGCAGCAAAGGAATCTTTGATTGCGCCTCGGCCAGTGCCGGCAAGTGACTCTCATGAATAACGATCACCTTGGCTGCGCAGGTGTTGACGGCGTGTATCAACGTCTGACCGCGATATGCAGTGTTTATCGTCACCTCGATGGCGCCAAGCATATTGATGGCGATCCATGCATGGATCGCCTCGGCGGAATTGGGCGCCATGACGACAACAGAGTCGTGCGGCTTCACGCCTATACTTGATAGGCCACGGGCCAGTCTTTGCGCCGCCCGAAACGTTTGGGCAAACGATTCCGTTTCTCCGCCGATCACTTCCAGGAACGTGTCGTTAGGCGAAAGCCGAACACGTTCGCGCAGAGCCCAGTTCAGGGTCCAATTCTCTTTGTCCGCATCGGTCAGTAGGTCTCGATCATTCGACATGATAATCCTCGCGATTCCGCCGGCTCGGGCGCGTAGCCCTTTCATTGCCAATCACGGACGGGCCGTCTACCCGACCGTTTCGACCCACGTTATGATGTGTTTTGCAACCGCTATAACATCCCGATGCTGGTTGATGACATTGATATCCGAGTAGCAGCGCCATCTAGGGCCATCGAGTTTTTCGACCGTATAATTGACTGTGACTGTATCCCCGAAGAAGACGGGTTTGAGAAACCTGATCCGATCGTAACCGAGCGAGACCGGCGCCAAATTGCCGTATCGTTCAAGGTGTGGATTGAACATCATCGACGATGCGGTCGACATGAACCCGACGACAAGGATGCCGTGGGCAATTCGACGGCCGAACGCCGAGCGTCTCATGTATTCTTCGTTGATGTGAGCGGACGAGAAATCGCCGGTCAGCCCGGCGGTCAGATAAACGTCGCTCTCGCTTACCGTCTTTGAAAAGCGAACTGAAGCTCCTGGGACTACTCCGAAGTCTGCATCCTCCATTGCGTTCCTTCCCGTTGCCGTGGTTTCTCTATGGACAATGAATTTCATATAGTGTTACTAGGCCTTACGTGCAAACACTTCTGAGGTTGTCATGGCTGATTTGGCAGATCATCTATTCGTCGCTCTCGTCCTTCCCCTTACGCATGATTTCCGGATCGACGAACCCGGTTTGCGTCGCCTGGTTCGCCACTATGCCGAGAACAAGAAGTTCGCCGCCGTCGGCGGTCTCGTTGCTAACCCGGAGGCGGGCGAGATCTTTTACTTGAGCCAGGACGAGAAGCGCCGTGCGCTGGACATCGTCATGGAAGAAGCTTCGGGAAAGATGCCAATCCTGGCGGGCACTTTCGGGTGGACGACCCACGACGTCGTCCAGACCGCCAAGGATGCTAAAGCTGCTGGGGTGGATGGCATCTTCTGCATTCCGCCGGCAGGTGCGATGGACATCACAACGAGCTGGGATGCCGAAAAATATCCGGAAGTCTGGCTCGATCAGATTAAGGAGCAGGACCGCGCAGTGGACCTTCCTATTTTCACGCATCCGGTGGCGGCTTCGACTGCCGCGTACGGGATCGGCTTGCCCAAGGAGCCCACTTTGCAAATCTGCCGTGAGGTGCCGAATGTGGTTGGTTGGAAGATGACCTACAGCTATGGCGGCCATAGGTTGATTTCACGTGCGCTGCGTTCCCAAGCGCCGCGCGTGGCGATCATGGGCGCCGCCGCGCACTACTTCCACGAAAATTTGGCTACTGGCGATTTCCGCGGGACCATCTCGGGTTCGTGGAACTACGCTCTCAATCCCATGCTAAGTCATATCGAGGCATGGCGGCGGAAGGACATCGACGCCGCCAATCAAATCTGGAACGGCGGCCTGGTGCAACTCCACGAATACATCTATTCGGAGTGGGGCAGGCTGCACATCCGCTATAAGATCGCGGCGTGGCTATGCGGATTGGTGGATTCTCCCCTCATGCGTCCGCCCATGCCAAAGCCGCGGAAAATTGAAGTCGATACGATCGCTAAGCTGCTCAAAGAGGCCGGCATCGAGACCATTTCGAAGCCGGATCCTGAGATGGCCGCCTAAAAATCCGGAAAGACGTGCAGACCATACGCTATAGCGCGATGACCGTTCGATCCAAGCCCATCGCGCTTTAGCTCGCCGCACTCTCCGATCTGCAGATTCTATCCGTCCAGATAGGCTTTGACGGAATCGCGCAACGTGAACATCGGGACGAACCCGAGTTCGCGCTGCGCCATTTGCAAGTCCGAGGGGGCAGGCCGTCGATACTCGAAGCCCGCCAGCGCACCATTAGCAGTGGCCCGCAGTTCGACCGAGAGTTCGGGGTGAAACTCCCGAAATGCAGCGATAACATCGTCGATCGAGATGGCCTCGCCGTTCGCAATGTTGTAGACCGCCTGCAGAGGACGATCTGAAAGAAGCGCGCAGACGTTTGCGCGAGCGGCGTCCCGGACGTCGACAAATTCCTCGATGCCACTCCAGACGATCAGCGGATCGTCGTCGACTACCGCGGTGGTCTTCTGATCAATCGCCAAACGAAATACTTCGAATAATCGGGATGGAATGCTGTTCGGGCCCGACGGCCAACGTCCGATCACCGCGCCAAGGCGCAGGAAAATTGCCTCGACGGAATATCTGTCGCGATAAGCGAGCCCTAGCATCTCTCCCATGAGCTTTGTCGTCGCGTAGATAGACCCGGGATGTTGGGAGACGACTCGCATCAGGAAATCCTCGGGAATAGGCGCCTCGAGAGGGCGATCGAACAACGAATAGGTGACCGTGGTGGAAGATGCGGAAACAATGCGGCGCAGGTCGCCAAGACGCAGCATCTCGAGCAAGTTAGCAACGCCCCCGACGTTGGTCTGTACCGCGGCAAGGGGAGAAAGGTCGGCACGTTTCGTCAGCACGGCGGCCGAATTGACGACGGAGTCGATCTGGTGCTTCTTCACGACGGCTGCGAGCTGCGTGCGATCCCCGATGTCGACGCGCTCAACCTCGCAGCGGCTGCCAACCGCTGATTCTATCGAGGTGTGATCGGGGGCGAGGTCGGCAAGCACCGGGTCGATGCCAGCTATACGCAGTTGCTTCAGGGTTTCGCAGCCGACGAGGCCGCCGCCGAGAATCAAGACGTTCATGCTCTCGCGCTTTCCCCAAGGCCGATCTGGTCCATGTGTTCAGCCCTGCTGCTAATGGATTTAGTGAGAATCCTCGAATCATCCGTCGATGTTGTCGCCATTCTCGTCAGCGCAACGAATCGAAGAGGCCTCACGAAACTCGCTGAACGCCGGACGGCTTGGTCAATAAGCCTCGAAACAAAATCGCAACAAGAGAGATGCACGTCTTGAAGTTCAGCAATCCGAATATTGCCCGTGCCTCTTCCGGACGAAGGATGGCCTTCATGGGCATGGTTCCCATGATCTTGCCTTTGAGGAGCAGACCGTCGGGGTGCCGCTCCAAGGAGGTGACTTCCATCAAGACGCCTTTTTCAGGAGTGTAGAATTTCATTTCTATGCTCCCACGATTTTGTCGAAGTCCATCCCGAGATCCCCAATGATCTTGATTGCAGTCGCCCTTCCGCCGCCTGTAACGCCCCCGGGCGGATGCATGAAGGTGCCGGCGAGATACATACGATCGATTCCAGGGACCGCGTACTGCGCCAAGTCAGGTGTGGGGCGGTGGCCACCGATCTGGTGGAAATACGATCCAAGCCCGCTTCCAGCGCCGCCTTGGAAGGTGGGAGAATGTCTGCGGACGTCTAGCGGCGAGTCGAAGTGGAAGGCCTTGACGTTGTCGGGCGTGAAGTTCGAACAGTACTCGGAGAACTGTCTGCCGACAGAATTTGATATCGCCTCCTTTCGGGCGTCCCACTCCTGAGCACCGCCGTCGCGCAATTCAAAGGGAGCGTGGCCGGTGATCGACAGTGCCGCTTTGCCGGGCGGCGCGCGCGTCGGATCGAATTGCGACATCACGTTCGCGGTGAGCAGGGCACGGCGCGGCATCTCGCCATGGCGAATATCGTCGAAGGAACGGATATAGCCGTCAAGATCTTTCGGGGCCATGCCGATGAGCGTCGCGCGGCCTGCCTCCTCGCCCGCGTAGTACTCGGGCGGCTTATCCATCGCGTAGTGGCTGATGAAGATACCGTGGCCGGCAGTCTTCGTGCGTTTGGCGTTCGCGGTTACGGTGGGATCCAGGCCATCGATGAATTCGCCAAGAAACCATGGGTGAATCTGGCCTACGACGGCGGTCTTGGCTGCAATGACGTCTCCTCCTTTGAGGCGGACGCCAACGGCACGTCCGCCGCTTACGACAGCCTTTTCAACGTCGACATTGTTGCGCAGTTCGCCTCCATGATCCCGCAAGCAGGCGATCAGGGCGTCAACGAGCGCGCCGCTGCCGCCGATCGCAACCCCGGGAGAATAGGCGTGGACGAAGCCGGGCATGTTAAAAAGGATGCCGCCGGTCCCTTTCTCCCCCGGCGAGATCAAGACCTCTGCTGCGAATTTCAGCAGGTGGATCATGACCTTTTCATTCTCGAACATCTCGCGAACCAGGTCTAACGTGCTTCGCTGCATGATCTGCATCAACTCCTGGCCCTCGCGGCTTTGATCCAAAAGCGCCCAGAAGGCGCCTTGTGGTGCCGGGGGCACGAACAGGCCTTGCACGATCAGGGGCAGAAGCTTTGCGCTCTTTTCCGCGAATTGACGGTAGGCGTCAGCGTCGCGCCGCGAGAGTTTGGCGATGGATTCGCAGGTGCGATCGAGGTCGCCATAAGTGACGATCGAGCTCTGATCGTCGAAGATGGTTGAGAAAACGCGTTCGGGATTGGCGTAGCGCAGCCCGTATTTCGATTTCAATCCCAATTCGTCATTGGCGAGTAGCGGATTGGCCTGGATGAGAATGTGAATGGCGGAATGCCAGTCGTGCCTAAACCCGGGCGCGACGCTTTCAGCCGTATAGACGCCGCCGCCGTACCAGCTATTTCGCTCGAGGACGAGGACCTTTTGCCCCGCCTTGGCAAGGTAGCAGGCCACGATTAGCCCGTTGTGTCCGGACCCGACGACGACGACGTCATAACTCTCTTGCATAAAACAATCCCGCGATAGCATTACAGCATTGCATTTCGTCAAAACCATAATACACCTATGTATAGGTGTAAAGTCGCTAAGCGAGGCATTTGTCCAATGAGGGCGCGATTCCAAGAAGGAAGGTTCAGCCATCGGATCCCGTTGAGTTTCCAGATCGCTCAGATACTTCGCGAGCGCGTCGCCCGCGGAGAGTGTCTACCCGGTCAACGCATTCCCACCGAGATCCAACTCGCCAAGGAGTTCGGCGTGAGCGTAGTGACGGTGCAGCGTGCGCTGCGGGACTTGCAGGCCGAGGGGTTGGTCGCGCGCCATCGCGGCCGCGGTTCGTTTATCAGTTCGGATGGACCCGCGCTTCTTAAGACGGCGACTTCCCACGATGCGCTTGGTCAAATGTTTTCCGAAGAGTTTGGGAGTGATACGGAAATCATCGCGCGCGAAACCGTTCGCTGCCCTCCGTATCTCGCCGAATCGTTCGCTGGCGCGAAGAACCTGATGCGGCTCAAGCGCCTAGTTCATCGCGACGGAAGACCTTGGAGTTACGCCGTCGCGCATCTGCTGCCAGAGCACGGCAAGAAGCTATCCCCCTCATTGCTGCGAAGATACCCCACCTTTCGCCTCATGCGAGATGTAGTTGGCGTTCCGCTAAACGATGTCGACATGCGTATCGAGGCCCGCCTTCCTGACGCAGAGGTTGCCGAGGCGTTGAAAGTCGGCCCCCTCTCCCCGATCCTGACCTACAAGGGCAGGCTTCACGATGGTCAAAAGCGGACTTTGATTGCGATCGAACTTTCCTTTCCGGGCGATCGCTTTGCGCTACGCTTCAATATGGATCTTCAGGCGGGCGGGACGAAAGCAGATTTACCTTGAGTGAAAAGATCCATGCCGGCGGGCATGGTTCAGCCAGTTTCCGTGCCCCTGATGACGGTCGCGCAACGTGACCTTGGACGGCATGCGGCTTGGGCAACGTGGACGTCTGGCAAATTTGACAATTCTCCGATGTGCGGAGACGGAAACTATTCCGCTCCCGGCCAGGCTCCCGTCAGAGGACCGGTGAGCCAAGAGAGCTTGAGTGTCGTCCTATGTTCGCTCCCGTCCCTCGACGTCGGCTTCACTTGAGCATTGCCCTGAACTCGGGCGGCACGTTCCCACCGCGGAGCTCGCCTGTATCGGCAATGTCCGCCAAGCGCGCTGCTCGAATCCGCTGGCTACCTCAACGTTCCCTACCGAAAGCCTGTAGTCGACTTGAAACCTCCGTTGGCCCCACGCGGTCGTCTCGGCGTAGATCACCAGTTCGTCGTCGTAGCGGACAGGCTTCACGAAGCGAGCGCCGACATCGACGAGCGGCGTGACACCGTTGAAGCGGCGTCGAAGCTCGCGCTGGCCCAGTCCAAGCTTACGCAGCCAGCGCTGATAGGCGCAGTCGAACCAATAGAAATAGTTGGGATAAAAGACGATACCGGCTTCGTCGCAGTCTCCCCATTCTACCGTAAAAGCTGTCTCAAACATCCGTGTCCTCACACCGAGCCATCCGCCTTGCCGCAGACATTGCGCAATATAAAATCTATTTTTCTATAAGCAATTTGTATTGCATAATACAAAATGCTTTTCATATTAGGCAATAATACGCCGGCCAGATAGCATAGTGAGGAAGGGTCATGCGGCTCAGTCGCATCGCGGTAGTCGGAGGAGGTCCTGCAGGGCTGTACTTCGGTTACCTTTGGAAACGGAGGCACCCAGACGCCCAGGTTGACGTCTTCGAGCAAAATCAAGAGGGGGCGACTTGGGGATTTGGAGTCGTCTTTTCGGACAAGGCGCTCGACTTCCTTCGAGCGGACGATCCGGAAGCGGCGGAAGCCATCTCGGCTCGCATGGAGACGTGGCGCGACATCACACTGGTTCATCGTGGTACGCGCACCGTTCTTGATGGTGTCGGATTCTCCGCTGTCGGTCGGCTCGAATTCATCACGCGACTGACAGCGCGCGCTCGCTCCGTCGGCGTGACTCTGCGGTTTGGCACGGTCGTGCGCTCTGCAGATGAGCTTGCGGGATACGATTTGATCGTGGCCGCGGATGGCTTAAACTCGCTGATCCGGCGGACCCATGAGGGCGATTTCAAGACGTCCCTCTCCTATGACGACAACAAGTTTGCATGGTACGGTACCACCAAACGCTTCGAGACGCTGACCCAGACGTTCGTCGAAACCGAGCTAGGCACGTTCAACGCTCATCACTACCGGTACTCAGGCGAGATGAGCACGTTCATCGTCGAGTGCGATCGCAAGACCTGGCTGCGAGTTGGCTTCGCGGACAAGACCGAGGAAGAGAGCAGAGCCATTTGCCAGAACGTGTTCGCCGAGACGCTCGAAGGGCACCAGCTGGTGAGCAACAAGTCGGTCTGGCGGAGCTTCCCTTGGTTGTGGAACGATCATTGGTCATTTCGAAACATGGTTCTCGTCGGCGACGCACTCCACACGGCGCACTTCTCGATCGGATCAGGCACGCGGCTGGCGCTTGAGGACGTCGTTGCTCTCGTGAGCGCGTTGGATCGTGAACAGCATGATCTGCGTGGAGCGCTCGAAGCTTATGAAGCGACACGGCGTCCCATAGTGGAGACGCTGGTCAAGGCGGCAAAGACAAGCGCGGCGTGGTACGAGCGTTTCCCTGAACACATGAAGCTGACCCCGCTCGAACTCGGCTACAGCTACATCACTCGCTCGGGCCGCATCGACGACGCTCAACTCCGCGCAATGTGTCCGTGCTTCATGAAGCATTATGACGCGCTTTCACCAGGCCCAGATAAATCGCGACAGCCAGGAGCGCTTTCATGACGAATCAGATCGGTCGCGCGATTATCGATCGTGTTCCCAACGATGCTCCTGGCGCTCGGGAGATAGAATTCGTTGTCTCCGAGCGGTACAACGCGAGCGAGATCCTGTTCGACAACCTTCAGGCGGGTCGCGCCGACAAGATCGCGATCTATGCCGCGACAGGTAACGTCAGCTACGGACAGCTATGCGCGAAAGCCGCAAGGATCGGAAATGCCCTCAAGTCGCTCGGGCTCGCCCCCGGTGACCGCGTCCTTTTTCTTCTGGACGACACTCCAGCCTATCCAGCCGTACTCTTCGGTGCAATTCGTGCTGGTTTCGTGCCGGTACTAATCAACATCCTGTCGCCAAGGGAACTCATCCAGTTCTACCTACAGGATTCTGCCGCACCATTGGCGATCGTCGACGCCGAGTACGCGCCTCTGTTCGACGAAGAGACGATCGCGGGAACGTCGTTACGTGCGCTGATCGTCACAAATGGTGATGCATCATCCAAGCCAGCCTCTCTCCGGGTTCTGAATGGGGACCATTGGTTCGCTGAGTTCTCTCCCGCGCTGGACACGGCGCCTACAAGTCGCGATGACATGGCGTTTTGGATGTACAGTTCGGGCAGCACTGGCCGGCCGAAGGGCATTGTGCACCTGCAGCACGATATGGCCTATACTGCCGAAAGCTTCGGTCGACATATCTTGGCGATCCGGGAGAACGACGTTTGCTTCTCCGTGCCGAAGATCTTCTTCGCCTACGGTTTTGGTAATTCCATCACTTTCCCATTCTCGGTCGGCGCGAGCACGGTCCTTCTCGCTGGCCGGCCCGAGCCAAACGCGGTTCTCGAGACGATCGAGAGATTCAGGCCCTCACTCTTTTTTGGACTGCCGACCCTCTATACCTCACTACTCCATCATCCACGCATCGATTCCGCCGACTTCTCGAGTGTGCGTCTTTGTCTGTCCGCTGCCGAGGTCCTGTCCCAGGATATCTCTAACGATTGGAGGCGGCGTTTCGGGCACGAGATTCTGGAAGGGCTCGGATCGACCGAGGTTCTCCATATCTATCTTTCGAACACGCCGAGCCACAAAAAGCCCGGAGCCGCCGGCAAGCGCGTTCCCGGATATGAGGTCCGGCTGACGACTCCCGAGGGTAAGCCAGTCACGCGAGGCGAAGAAGGTGTCATGTGGGTCCGTGGTCACTCCAACGCGCCCTGCTATTGGAACAGGCCGGACAAAACCGAGCAGACCATGCGCGACGCCGGGTGGATTTGGACCGGCGACAGGCTTGTCGAGGACAGCAATGGCTTCTTTACATTCGTCGGCCGCGTCGACGATCTCATCAAGGTGAGCGGTCAATGGATCTACCCGCTCGAAATCGAACTGTGCCTGTCCGAACATCCGGCGGTTCGGGAATGCGCCGTCCTCGGGATTGAACTCCAAGATCGCCGCATGACGACCAAGGCATTCGTGATGCTTCGCGACGGCTATTCAGCAAGTGAGGCACTTAGCCGGGAATTGCAGGACTACATCAAGTCCAAACTGCTCCCCTACAAATACCCACGGTTGATCGAGTACTGCATCGACTTGCCGAAGACCGGAACAGGCAAAATCGATCGACAGAAGCTTCGCGGAGCATCTTCTTAGTCCTAAATCACTCCCATTTTGTCGTTTTCATCTGCGACGAAAATGCCCTGTCTAATCCATCACCAGTCTTGATGGAATTCGCGATAACACCGTTCAATGCGAAGATATCAGTGGCGCTGCAACGACGATGTTATTCCGTTCCCGCGTTTACAAGCTAATCGCCATGATCGAGCCGACTCTCGCAACGCTCCGCCGCCAGCGGTCCTTGTCCTGAATCAAAACGGAGACAGATATTGCCCCACGATTCCATCATCGCTCCGGCGGCCGATACACCGCAGCGCCGAGCCTTCTACGATAAGATCGACAAGAAGAATCTTGCGGCGCTATGGTTATCGCTCGCCGACCTTGTAACTCCCGAACCGAGGAGTGCTTGTCGACCCGCGTCTTGGCGCTTCGACGATATCAGAAAATGTATGCTCGAGGCGGGAGATCTTATCACCGCCAGGGAAGCGGAACGGAGAGTTCTTGTTCTCGAGAATCCCGGCCTCCGCGGGCAGTCCAAGATCACCACGGATCTCTACGCGGGCGTACAACTGGTCATGCCGGGTGAGGTGGCGCCGGCTCACCGCCACACTCAGTCGGCGCTGCGGTTCATCCTTGAGGGCGAGGGCGCCTACACCGCGGTGAACGGCGAGCGCACCATTATGCACGAGGGCGACTTCATCATTACGCCTCCTTGGGCCTGGCACGATCATGGAAATCCGAGCGCAAACCCGATCTTCTGGCTAGATGGTCTCGACATCCCAGTCTTGCAGATGCTGGACGCATCGTTTGCCGAACATCTCGACGTTGACGAACAACCTATCATCCGACCGGTCGGCGACAGCGACGCTCGCTATGGTCACAACTTGCTTCCCGTGGACCACCAAGGCGGCGGTGGCACGTCGCCTGTGTTCAACTATCCGTATGGACGGACCCGCGAGGTGCTTGAGCAGTTGCGGCGCTCGAGCGCCTGGGACGCGTGCCACGGCCTCAAGATGCGATATACCAATCCGATCACCGGCAATCATGCCATGGCGACCATGGCTACATTCATCCAGCTCCTGCCAAAGGGTTTTGGAACAGCGGCGTATCGCTCGACGGATGCGACCGTCTTCGTGCCGATCGAGGGCAAAGGTCGCAGCGTGATTTCGTCTCGATCCGGTGAGGACATCGTGGTCGACTGGAGCAAGCGGGACATCTTCGTGGTGCCATCCTGGCATCGTGTCCGCCACGAGGCGATTGAGGGGGACGCCGTGATCTTCTCCTACTCCGACCGGCCGATTCAGGAAGCCCTGCATCTCTTTCGTGAGGACCGAGGCAATGTCTGATATCCTTCCCCACACCGATTTCGTCCTGCCGCCTCCAAAACTCGCTTCGGTGGCAGTCCACAATTCAAAAAGGCGTTTTCCGGTGCGTCGCATCATCTGCGTTGGCCGCAATTATGCTGCGCATGCCCGCGAGATGGGCCGGGATCCTGATCGCGAACCGCCATTCTTTTTCATGAAACCGGCAGATACGGTCGTGGATGATGGGGCGACTGTTCCTTATCCACCGGAGACGAAGAACTTTCACTACGAGATTGAGTTGATCGTCGCAATCGGAAAAGCCGGAACCAATATCCCGGTTGACAGCGCACTCGATCATGTTTGGGGGTACGGCGTCGGGATTGATTTGACCCGGCGCGATCTGCAGCTTCAGGCGCGCGAGCAAGGCCGGCCCTGGGACTGGGGAAAGGGCTTCGACCACTCGGCCCCGATTGCGCCGCTGCGGCCAGTGTCGGAAGTGGGACATCCGAAGGACGGGCGTATCTGGCTTGCGATCGACGGCTCCATCAAACAAGACTCCGACATCTCCAAGCTCATCTGGCCGGTGCCGGACATCATCTCGATCTGCTCACGCTCCATGGCGCTGAAGCCCGGCGACATCATCATGACGGGTACTCCGGAAGGGGTAGGTCCCGTGCAGCGTGGGGAAGTCATGACAGCAGGGATCGAAGGGCTGGCCAATATAAGGATTTCCGTGGAGTAGCCGAGGAAAGGTTGCTTACGCGCTGCCTTGGACGCCGAACGCGCCAGCGTCTCGCGTTTGGCCTAGATTACAGAAGACTGCGCCGTTGATTCCGTCACCAGGTATCAACAAATTGGCGCCGCTTGGCCGTGCGCCGCTCTCGCTTCGCCGTAGCGCGAAGGCCTGATACGATCCATCGCCGCGACTGAGCTGGATCGATCACGTCGTCAACCTCGAAGAATGATGCGACGTTCAATGCACTGCCATCCTCATAGGCCCTCGCTACGCGTGCCTTGTATTCTCGTTCTCGCTCTTCCGGATCCGCAATCCTCTCGAGTTCCCGACGAAAGCCCAGTCGGACCGCTCCCTCGATTCCCATGGAGCCGAATTCACCGGTAGGCCAGGACACGGTAACCATCGGGGCGTGCAGACTTCCCGCTGCGATCGCCATCCCCCCCAGGCCATAGCACTTCCGCGTCACGATGCAGAAATAAGGCACGCTTAACGTCGAAGCCGTTACGAACAACCGGCTGACATGGCGGACTGCCCCATCTCGCTCGGAGGCCGGACCAACCATAAAACCTGGCGTGTCGCAAAGCGCCACTATTGGCAGGTCGAAAGCATCACAAAGCTGCATAAATCGGGCTGCTTTGTCGGCGGCCGACGAATCTATCGCGCCACCTTCACGGAGTGGATTGCTTGCGATGATTCCGATCGGTCGACCCTCGATGCGAGCGAACGCCGTGATTACGGATTGTCCAAATGACTGACGAAGCTCCAACACCGAATCGACATCGGCGAAGCAAGTTACGATGGCGCGCATATCATATCCGCGAAGTCGATTCTGCGGTATCATGTTGCGCAGGGCGTTCTGGTCATTGCATGACCACTCGCGCAACGCGCCTTGAAAGAACGAAAGGTATCTCTTTGCTACAAGGACGGCCGCTTGGTCGTCTTCCACAACGACATCCACGACGCCGTTCGGTGCCATCACACTAACCGGACCGACATCGTCGGGTAGGACTTCGCCGAGACCCGCTCCTTCGATCATCGCCGGTCCACCCATGCCGATCGACGCGTCGCGAGTTGCGATGATTACGTCGCAGCATCCCAGCATGGCGGCGTTGCCGGCAAAGCACCGTCCTGACACGACCCCGATCCTGGGTATCCAGGCACTCGATCGCGCAAAAACCGAAAACGTTTCCATATCAAGGCCGGCGGCGTAAGCGCGATCGGTATCGCCCGGACGGCCTCCTCCACCCTCCGCAAACAGGATGACAGGCAGTCGGCCGCTTTCAGCAACCTTCATGATACGCTCGGTCTTCAGGTGACCTGTGTGTCCCTGTGTCCCCGCGAGGACAGTGTAGTCATACGCCAGGATCCCGCACTGGGTGGCATCTTCGGAGAAAAGAGCGCCATTCACCGACCCGATACCTGAAATCAGCCCATCAGCTGGCGTGGATTTTATAAGCTCTTCAACCGGCCTGCGTGCTCTCTGAGCCGCGATCGTAAGTCCTCCATATTCGACAAAGCTACCATTGTCACACAAGTCGGCGATATTCTCGCGAGCCGTCCTATGGCCGCTCCTGTGCCGGGCGTCCACCGCGCTTTGCCTTGCAGCATCGAAAGTCAACGCACGTCGCGCCGTCAAGGCTTCCAGTTCAGGACGATCAAGCTCAAGGTTCAGTTCTCTCTCGGTTCCACCGGCGTCGTGCTCAATCTCAGCAGGCTCGAGCATGGCAATGATATCCCCAGCCTCCACGACGTCATTGATCGATACGGCAATTCTGCGAACGACTCCTGCCACTGATGCGGCTTCGACAAACTCCATCTTCATCGCGGATATGACCGCCACAGCCTGACCCGGGCTCACGCGATCGCCCTCTTGTATAGAGATCGACACGATGGATCCGCGTGTCGCCGCTCTGATCGGCTCAAAACCGTCCGGTGTGATTTCGGATCGATCACGCCGGACTGCGCCGTTCGCCGGCTCGGAAGCGTTCGCGGGAAAAAGCAGGGGGCGCTCGACTGTGGCAACCGGACCGTTGCGCTTCAAGAACGTCTCGACGAATCCAGTATCGACTTGCCACGCCACGACTTCCGGCTGCGTCAGAAGTGCGTGAAGCAGCCCGATATTGTTGTCAATGCCTTCGACACGGAATTCGCGTAAGGTTCGTTCGGCCAGCGCAGCCGCCGCGGAGAAACGTTCGGACTGCGAGTGAACGATGAGCTTTGCAAGCAGCGAATCGAAATTGCTCGTCGGCGAAAAGCCGCTATATCCCGCTGTGTCGACCCGAACACCGGGGCCTGATGGAACGTCGAAGGCCTGCAAGGCGCCTAACGACGGAATCGTGTTGCCCGCGGCATCCACCGCCTCCATGTTGATTCGCAGCTGAATGGCGAAACCTTTGGGACGTATCGAACGCTGGTTTAGGCCGATCTCGCCGAGAGTTTCACCTCTAGCAATGCGCAGCTGAGTCTTGACGAGATCAATGCCAAAGGCTTCTTCCGTAACCGTGTGCTCGACTTGAATTCTTGGATTGACCTCAAGAAAGACAAAGCCATTTTCCGGATCTTGTGCCGCGTCATGCCTGACCAGGAATTCGAATGTACCTAGATTTCGATAGCCGACGGCCCGCGCAATCGAGAGCGCTGCCTGCCCCAACTTTTCGCGTACGCTTGCGTCGAGCGCTGGGCTGGGCGCGATTTCGATCAGCTTCTGCCTGCGGCGCTGCAGCGTACAATCCCTGTCGCCAACCTCAAGGACACTGCCAGCTCTATCGGCAACAATCTGTACCTCGATGTGTCGCGCTCGGCTGACAAGTTCCTCCGCATAGAGTTCGCCTAATCCGAATGTGGCCTTCGCCTCCGAACGACATCGTTCGAAGGCGTCCGCAAGGGCATCTTGCGTGAGGACTGGGCGCATGCCGCGGCCACCACCGCCGGCCACGGCCTTGATCATCATCGCTCCTTGCGGACCCAAGGATGCGTAGAAGGCGCGGGCATCATCTAGGGTCAAGGCGCCTGTCGTGCCTTTTGGTACCGGTACGCGACATTTGCTTGCAAGGGTGCGGGCGCGCATCTTGTTGCCGAACACCGCAAGATGTTCGGGAGAAGGACCGACAAAAGTCAGGCCGTTTTCATCGCAGCGTCGTGCGAACTCCTCGCTCTCACTAAGAAACCCGTAACCGGGATGAATAGCATCGCACCCAGCCTCAGTAGCGGCAGCGATCAGTTGACCGATGTCAAGATAAGCTGTAGTTCCTCGGCCCCGAAGTGCAAACGAACCATCTGTCCGGCACACGTGAAGGGACAAGCGGTCGTCCTCTGAAAACACGCTCGTCGTGTGGATATCCAGCGCAGCTGCTGCACGTGCGATTCGTATAGCGATCTCACCGCGATTGGCGATGAGCAATCTAGTCACTGACGGCTTTTTCACTCCGGCGGTCTCCCGACGACCAAGCGCTCTCGAAGCTCCACTTTCTTGACTTTTCCCGAAGGAGTAAGTGGAAATTCATCGACAAACCAAACGTGGCGCGGCTTCTTGTACGGCGCGAGGTTTTGAAGACAGAACTGCACGACATCTTCGCTCGTCAACGTTTCACTCGGTTGGCACACGATGGCAACGCCGATCGCTTCGCCCCATTTCTGATCCGGCACGGCAAATACGGATGCGTCGCGAACCTTGGGATGGATATGTAACAGCTCCTCGATCTCGCGCGAGTAGACGTTCAATCCACCGGAGATGATCACGTCAGTCGTCCTGCCGACGATCGAAATATAGCCGCGGGGCTCGCGGAGTCCGATATCGCCGGTATCGAAAACGCCATCTTTCAGGACTTGCGCCGTCTTTTCCGGCTCGTTCAGGTATCCGTCAAAAAGGTGCGGGCCAGCGCTCACTACTCGTCCGGTCTGCCCCACAGCAACCTCGTTGCCGTCGGCGTCGACAACTCTCACGTCGCAACCGGACAATGGCCTGCCAGTGAACGTTGGATTTCTACGGTATTCCTCGCCATTCAGAACGGTAAGCTGCGGAGCCTCTGTTGCTCCATAGACCTCGGCCAATGACCAGGTTTTAAGTTCGTTCAAGAATCGTTCCGCGACCTGACCAGGCATACTGGCTCCGCCGTGAACCAGCTCCAGAGGCAGCGATTTTGTGGAATCGATAAAGATATTCGATTCGAGATACCGCGCGGCGATCGTCGGAACGGCGGCAAGTACGTTGGCGCCATGTTCACGGATTGCTTCCAGCGCTGCCCCCGGGGAGGCATCTCGCGGGAGTATGAGGGTGCCCCCCGCAGCCACGAGCGTTGTCATAAATAGCGCTTGCGCACCGCTGTGAAAAAGCGGGAGAGGACAATTTAAGCGCGTTTGCTTGGTGAAGCCGAGATCCAGTTGGCACGAGACGCTGCTGACGACGCGGGCCCGGTGCGAGACAACCGCACCCTTCGGCCGACCGGTGGTTCCGCTCGTGTAAAGAATGCTCTGGCTAGAATTCCAATCTCTCCGGCGCTCGGTTGCCGCGTCGGGGAGGCCTTCGAGAAGATTGCCTAAGTCTCGAGCGCTGTCGATGACTTCAACGTGACGAAGCGTCGGAACGTCGGCCTGCAGGGCTTTGAGGCGCTCCAGATGGCTTGAGCGGCAGAATATGAGCTCGACGCTGGCGTCGACCAAAATGTACGAGAGTTCGCGGTCTGTGTACGTTGGATTCAGAGGAACGAGCGCCGCGCCCGATTTCGAGATAGCGAACGCACAGACCATCCATTCAAAGCTGTTCGGGAGAATAACCGCTACGCGCGATCGCGCACCCTGAGCGGCGACCCAACCCGCGAGCTGAGACGATGTGCGGTCCAGAACCCCGTAGCTGTAAACTGTATCATTAGCCACTAGCGCCGCCGCATCGGGATCGAGCTGCGCCGATCTAGTCAGAATATTGTCCCACATCAAAGGACAGCTGTACGGGCTCGTGGGTGCAGAGAGCCCAATCATCGGACGGACTCCATTTTGCAGGACGGTGAAATGGCAAGAAAGGCAGCTTCGGGAGGAATTTCACGAACGACGGAGAGAAGATCCCCCGGGTACTGGACGTCGTTCCTTGCCTTTCCCTTCAAAAGGAACATAGGATTCAACTTCCGGCCATCGGTCCTGATTTCTCCAGATCCTAAAACCGGATCTTCTGTAGGGATTGCTTTCATTCGAGCGACCGTCCCGGCCCCGCTTGTCTTGGCGGCGTCCGGACCCATGCTTGCTACCGTTTTCAGATAGTGCCACGCTGCCGAGTAAGCGCTCGCATGTAAGGAGGAACAGAACGGCTTGCCCGTTGACTGCGCGAGACGGCGTGCGAATAGCTGGCTCTGCTCGTTTCGATTCGCATAAAAATTATAGGTGACGTAAAGGCCGTCGCAATCCGAACCGAGCGTTGCCACGAGCGGAAACTCAGCCCCGAAAGCCGCGATTTTTAGTCCCGATTGGCGGAGACCAAATTCTGCGACCTGCTTGACGAGGGTGACCAGTTCGTTTCCTGCGGTAGCTAATGCCAGCACGTTCGCGCCGCTTGTCTGGGCCTGGAGAATGAAACTGCTGAAGTCGGATGCTCCGGTTGCCGGATGTCTCACAACACCGAGAACCGATCCCCCCTCGTCCCGAACCCTGTTGCTGGCATCGCGTGTAAGTGCTGACCCCATCGCATTGTCGGCCGCGATGAAAAACCATTTATCTCCACCTTCGCTGAGGAGCGCGTGAGCTGCGCCAGACGCGATCGAATAGCTGTCATACATCCAATGAACGTGGTTCGGACTGCAACTCGCGCCGGTCAGCTCCGTCGTGATAGCACCCGAGAATAGCGCAACCTTGTCTTTGGAGCGCACAAGATGGGAAATGGCCAACGCCGCAGACGAGGAAGGAACGTCAAGCACCGCATCGATCCCTTGCTCATCAAACCATGATCGCACGATTGAGACGGCAAGATCGGGCTTCAGTTGAAAGTCGCCCATCACGACATCAACCGGTATATCCGGCCTAACCGCGCGAAAATCCGCAGCCGCGAGCTGAACCGCGGCGAACGAACCCGGGCCAGCTATATCTGCGTAAGACCCGGCGGCGTCCGTCAATACGCCGAGTTTGATGCGAGGCGTCGCCGACTTCGCCGCGCGCGGCACTGAAGATGCGAGCGCGCCGCCAATGAAATGTCGTCGTCCGATAAGCGTGGGCATGTCCCTCCTCCATTATTATCTTCCTTCTTGATCCTCATTGGCACTTGACGCGTCCGTGAACGCCAATGGAATTTCTCGAACGTTCGCAGGGTGAACATCCGTTGAGCAATGCGGCGGGTAATGGTTCGGGCAAGCCCATGTTGGGCTGGATGTCTCGCAGAAAGAAACGTCAGTATGTGTGGTCGACGAGGTAGGTCAGGTCTTGTTCGAGGGAAAGGCCAAGTCCGACTCCGGGGCGCTCACGGCACTGCTTCGCAAGCGGGCTCCACACGCCGAGGGCATTGGTTTTGAGGCCGGAGCGACGGCGAGTTGGCTGTGGCACGACTTGACCGTACCCCGCTGCAGACGTTGAGGCGTCCGCCCCGGACATCATCATGAGGCGCTGTGCGACCTCGGAAGGGACCATGACCCCAGCGATGGCATCAGGCCCAACGACGCCAAACCGCGCGATCTCGGCCGCAAGGTGATTGTGTGGAGCGGCCTTGCGGATGATGCGATTCCGCCGGCCGGCAACGTCAACTATCACGACCGCGTGCTTGCTGCGATGGGCGGCGATGCCGAGGTTTCGAGATTCATGCGGATGTATCTGGTGCCGGGGGGCGCGCATTCTTCGCAGGGCCGGTCATACTCCGTGACTGGCAAGAACGACGCCGTGCCGCTGCCGAAGCTGCCGGGCAACGCCAACCAAACGCCGACGCGCGAAAAGGGGCGCCGTCTTGGGGTCCATTTTGTAGGAGGGCCCTATCGCCCCTCACTAGTTGAACCTCCTAGGGTGGATCATGACGCGCGCTCAGCGTCATTGATTGAGCCGCGGTCGATGGGCGCCTACTTTGCATGCGGTTGTTTTCTCGTTTTGCCTGGTCAGGGCCGCTTCATCGTCCGGAAGGTGATGGAATAGCGGCGCGCCTCGACCGGTGGAATGCTGTGCTCCCATTGTGATCGCGACTCACCGTCCATGAGGTAGAGCGAACGCGGTCGCGCCTCGAGCGTGTAGCGCTGCCACGTATCGCCGCAGCTGCGTCGGAAGCGGAATTTGCAGGACGAGCCGAGTGACAGTCCGAGGACCTTGTCGAAATGCGGCTTGTCCCGATGCCAACCGATGCCGACGCTTTCGTCATACTCGGTGCACAGGACCTGCTGCACACTGCCCTCCGAGAGGCCGGCCCACGCCTCGGCTTGCCGCGCAATGGGCGCGACCCGGTCTGGGATCGGCTCGGCCGCGGTCAGCCGTTGCTGCGAATAGTCGTATTGATAGCCGAACCACGCCACGCGCCGGTTGCCCTTGAAAGCGCCGAACTGGAAGCGTTGGAGTGGCAATGCTGCGATGCGGCCGATCAGCGCTTCCTCGGCGACGCCGTCGATAAAATTGTCCTGATGACGAAGACCGGCCGGCCCCGCGTTTGGATCAGTGAACAAACCCAGTTGCGTCATTTCTCGTATTTCCGTCATGGAACCTCAAAGCGGCTGGTGCGACTCATCTATGACGCGGGAGGTAATATGCGAGAGCTGTCACCCACGCACCTTTCACGCGCACGCTCACGCCGGAGAGGGCTTCTTCGAGAAGATCGGTGATGGGTGGCGCAAGGGAGAATGGGTTCGCGGCCTTCCCGACGTAAAGCCGCAAACCTGGCAAGAGGTGGTGTTTCCGATCTGCTGGGAAGTCCGCAAGATTGCCGCGGCGAGGCTGAGAAGGCTGCATCCAAATTAGGGCAGCCGGTGCCGCCCCTCTATTCCGCAACTTTCGCATCGATTGCATCGACCGCGACAACGCGCGACAGGGGCGACTCCACCAGCGCCTGCACGTCGGGCAAGTCGCTCGTGACGCAAAGCAGGCGGCGACGCACGCATACAATTCGTCTGATCTTTGCCAGGTCGACCCGAACTACAGGGAACCGGCGGCATCATGAAGCCCGGTTCGGGGCGTTTCGTCTAGGCTGAAGCTTCCGTGCCACGCTCAAGGGCGATGCGGATTGCCCTTGAGCGCAGTTGCGGAGACGTTTTCCGGTCGCTACGCAACAGATCTGCAACATGTGGCCCTTAAGGCATTGATTTTACAAGCGGTGGAACGGTTTCCTAAACCGTAGGTCGGATGTTCGAGTCATCCCGGGATCGCCATGCTCTCTCTTCCGGTTCGCGCTCGCTCGGACGTGACGCGCCTCTTCGGGCTTGATCGCTGCGTTTGAGCGCGCAGGGATTCACACTGCGATGCGGTTTTGCGCCACCGGCGCAAAAATTGCTACAGCGACCGGAGCACCCCTTCCGGCCCGCCCTGCGCCCGCAGGAGGCCTGCCCCACCGACACACCCGGAGATGACGATGCCTTTTGACTTGATCCTGCGCGGCGGCCGGGTCGTCGACCCCTCGCAGAAGCTCGACGCGGTGACGGATGTCGCGTTTGCGGGCGGCAAGGTCGCGGCGATCGGCAGCTCCCTCAAGGCGGATCCTGGGACCGATGTGCGCGACGTCTCGCGCTATATCGTGACGCCTGGCCTGATCGATTTGCACACTCACGTCTATTGGGGTGGCACCTCGCTCGGCATCGATGCCGAGGAATTCTGCCGTCTCTCCGGCGTCACTACGGCGGTGGACACCGGCAGCGCCGGCCCCGGCAATTTCGCCGGTTTCCGCAAGCATGTGATCGAGCCGAGCCAGGTCCGCATCCTCGCCTATTTGCACGTCTCGCATGCCGGCATCTTCGGCTTCTCGCACAAGGTGATGGTCGGCGAGAGCGAGGAGCTGCGGCTGATGAACCCCATCGATGCCGCCAAGGTGGCGGACGCCAACCGCGACCTCATCGTCGGCATCAAGGTGCGCGTCGGCCTGCATGCGTCCGGCACGTCGGGGATCGTGCCGCTCGATATCGCGCTCGAAGTGGCCGAGGAGGTCGGCATGCCGCTGATGGCGCATATCGATCATCCGCCGCCGAGCTATGAAGAGGTGCTCGCGCGGCTGCGCCCGGGTGACGTGCTCACCCACGCCTTCCGGCCGTTCCCCAACACGCCAGCGACCGCGCAAGGCACGGTCAAGAAAGTGGTGCTGGAAGCACGCGAGCGCGGCGTGCTGTTCGACATCGGCCACGGCAAGGGCTCGTTCGCCTTCAAGACCGCGCGCGCGATGCTGGCGAACGGCTTTTATCCGGACACCATCTCTTCCGACATCCACTTGCTCTGCATCGACGGCCCGGCCTTCGACCAGGTGACGACCATGTCGAAGTTTTTGTGCATGGGGATGTCGCTGCCGGACGTGATCGCGGCCTCGACCGTCAACGCCGCGATGGCACTGCGTCGCCCCGAGCTCGGCAGCCTCAAGCCCGGCAGCGTCGGCGACGCCACGCTGATCACGATTCGGGAGGGACAGTTCGACTATGTCGACGTCGTCGGCGAGCACCTGATCGGAAATCGCAAGATCGTATCCGAGGGCGTCGTCATCGGCGGTCGCTGGTGGCATCCGAAGTAGCCGGAATCTCGCTCCGTTGGCCGGGGAGACGTCGGAATGCGCGCTGAGAACGCGGATTCTGGGTGAGGGGAGTCTCCGCGTGTCTCTCTGTCACCGTCCGCGCGGAGGTTCCCCCTCACACTAACGCTCACAGAGCGAGCAAAGCTCGCCTCGGCCCTGCGAGCGGGGCGAGCGACCCGCAGCTCAACTGCGGATGCGCCGCCGATCTCTACTCATTCTTGTCCACGTTCCAGAACATCGGCGTCGCCGGGCCGTCGATCACGCCGGTGAGCGATTTGCGCCAAGCGCTCGGCGCCTGGAACTGGCCGAGCGGGACGTAGATCACCTGATCGTAGGCTTCCTTCTGCACGTCGAGTGCAATCTTCTTTTGCTCTTCCGGTGAGGTGGCGCGGGCAAAGGCGTCGCGCAGTTGCTCGAGCTTGGGGTCCTCGGACCAGCCGAACCAACCGCCCTCCTTGCCCTTGCCGACCATCGCGCCATTGACGAGCGGGTTCATCGAGTCGGCGGCGCCCTGGTAGGTGAAGAACATGTTCCAGCCGCCTTCCTTCGGCGACTTCTGGTTGGCTCGACGCGTGACCACGGTCTGCCAGTCCATCGCCTGGAGATCGACCTTGAAGCCGGCCTCGCGCAGAAGCTGGGCGACCATGACCGGCTGCGCCTTCAGCAGGATCTGGTCAGTCGGTGCCAGTATCACCACTGGCGTGCCGTCATAGCCGGACTCGGCCAACGCCTTCTTGGCGTCCGCCATGCCGTTGCCGTTGATCAGGGTCTCGCCGCCGTCGTCGCTGGCCAGCGGCGTATCGCAGATGAAGAATGCGCCGCAGAGCTTGTAATATTTGGGATTGCCGATCTGCGCGTCGAGCACGTCCTTCTGGTTGATCGCGAGCAGCGCGGCGCGGCGGATCTTCACATTGTCGAACGGCGGATGCAGGAAGTTCATCCGGCCGAACGATTGGAAGCCGAATTTGTTCAGGATTGTCACGTTGATGTCCGGATTGGACTCGAGCGTGGGCAGCAGGTCGAACGGCGGCGTTTCAACGAAATCGACATCGCCGGATTGCAGCGCGTTGAGCGCGGTCTGCGCGTCCGGCATCGTCAGCCACTCGACACGGTCGACCTTGACCACCTTGCCGCCCGATGTCCATTCGGCCGGCTCCTTGCGCGGCACGTAGTCGGTGTTCTTTTCGTAAACGGCTTTCACGCCCGGCTGGAATTCGGCGGCCACGAACTTGAACGGGCCGGAGCCGATCTGCTCCGGAATCTGCTTGCTGATCGGGGTCTCGGCGAGCCGCTTGGGCATCATGAAGGCGCAGATCGACGATGGCTTGGCGATCGTCTCCAGCACGAGGCCATAGGGCTCTTTCAGTTTGAGGACGATCGTCCTGGCGTCCGCGGCTTCGATGCCTGCCGTGAAGTCCATGAGCTTGCGCGCCATGCCGTCGACGCTCGTGCCCCAGCGCTTCAGCGAGGCGACGCAATCCTCCGCCGTCACCGCCGCTCCGTCGTGCCACTTCAGGCCGTCGCGCAGGGTGAAGGTGTAGGTCAGCTTGTCGTCGGACACCTTCCAGTCGGCCATCTGCGGCCGCACCTTGAAGCTAGAATCAATGCCGAGCAGCGTATCGTAGACCATATAGCCATGGTCGCGGGTGATGATGGCCGTCGTGAAGCCGGGGTCGGTGACGCGAAGGTCCGATTGCATCACCGCCGTCAGGATCTTCTTTCCGCTCGCGGCAGATGCAAGCGACGTCCATGCAACGGGAAGTGCCGACGGCGCAACAGCCGCAAGCTGAAGCAGTTTCCGGCGCGAGACGTGAACCATTCGATTTTCTCCTGACCTGACGCAAACGAAACCGGACGGCGGCTGCCGATGACGGGCAGCGTATGGCGGGGAGCCATACGTGACAAGGAGGGTTGCCTCCACCGATCTGAATACGTTCGCGACCAAGCAAGGGCTGTGCCGTCGAAGCCGGCGGCGCAGGAAATCGCCGAAGGTCGTCTCGCTTTTGACGGGCGCGCGTTAGTCCCGTCCCGCTTCCATGATCGCTCGTGCCAGGCGCGCCGGATCCGAGAAGCACAATTCATGGCTGCCCGGCACCTGCACCAGGCGGAAAAGCCCGAGCTTCTCCGACAGCCGCGGATGCCAGGGATAGCCGTGCGGCAGCGCGGTATCCTCGGTACAGTTGATGTAGGATTTTGCCAATTGCATCTCGGCCGGGTTGGTCTTCAGCGCGATCTTGTCGCTGAACGTCTTGAGCGGATGCGGATTGAGGATGTCGTAGGCGCGCTGGGCCAGTTCGAGATCGGCATCGTTGATGAACGCCTCGCGCCAGATCGGGAATGGCAGCACCACCGAGCCGTCGCCGCGCTCGGCGGCGATCGCCTCGAACAAGCCGAGATAGTGCGGCGGCACCATATCGTTGAGCGACTCGCCGTCGTTGGGGACGAAGGCATTCCAATAGATCAGCCGGCGGATCCGCTCCGGCACGAGGTCGGCGACGCCCGTGATGACCATGCCGCCATAGGAGTGGCCGAGCAGGATCACGTCCTTCAGATTGCTCTCGGCGAGATAATCGGCGATGGATTGGATCGCTTCCTTGAGCCCCGTGGTCTTGGTGTCGCCCGGCCGGTTGCCCCTGATCGTGGGCGTATGAACGGTGTGGCCGGCGGCGCGAATGGGGGCGGCGACGGGCTCGAGCTCGGCTCCGGTGTGCCAGGCGCCGTGGACGAGGACGTAGGTCGACATATTGTAGCTCCTCCGCAAGGATGGTTAGATCGGCGCGGCAATCACCGGCCGAAGCCCTGCCGACTGAACGTCGGTCGTTGTCTTTGTTGCAGCCATATTGAGCCGGCCGGGGATCGGTCCGCTTGGCTGGCGCTGAACCGGATTGGTCTCGGAGCGAACTATGGAGCAGGTCAATCCCTTGAGCCGGCCGCGGCACTTCATCTGGAATACGGCGCAGACGCGCCCCACGGAGCAGTTTTCCTTCTACCGCGAGGCGATCTGCCAGGCGTTCATGAACCTGACGCCGGAATCGGCGACGACGTCGTATTTTCCGGCGAAGGTGGAGACGATCAGGTTCGGCGCCGGCGCGGTCAACCGGGTGGTGTTTCCCGAGCATATCGTGCATCGCTCGCGTAGCGATATCGCGGCCTCAAGCGAGAGCTGCTTCTATCTCAACTTCAAGCTCGCCGGCCGCTGCCGCATCTTGCAGGGGACGCGCGACGTCAGCCTGTCGCGCGGCCAGGTCGGCATCTGCGACAGTGACCGCGAGGTGAGGCTGCTGCACGATTGCGGCCCGACGCTGGAGGTCGCCTCCTTCTGGGTGCCAGCGCGCGCGTTGCGCGACCGGCTGCCGTCAGGCTTCGATTTCGAGGCCGAGCGTGTCTCCGATGATCCCCATGTCGGCCATCTCATCGTCGAGACGGCGCGCTCGCTGAATGCCGGCGCATTGCGGATGACTGAAGAGGACAGCGTGCGTCTGTTCGGCGTGCTGCTCGACCTCGTGGCGCTGAGCCTGTCGCGCCGCTCGCGCGCGCAGACGGCGGAGACGGCGAGCTTTGCGGATGCGACTGTGCTGGCGCTGCGCCGCGCGATTCAAGAGCGGCTCCGCGAGCCGGGCCTGACGGTCGCCGCGGTCGCAGGCGCCATCGGCATCAGCGAGCGCTACGTGCACAAGCTGTTCGAGCGTTCCGGCACGACGTTTTCCGACTACATCATGGAGCGCCGTCTCGACGGCGCCGCGGCCGATCTGCGGGATCAGGCCGTGGCAGGTCGCGAGATCGGCGCCATCGCGTTCGACTGGGGCTTTTCGGACCTCTCCCACTTCACGCGGCGGTTCAAGCAGCGTTTTGGTTGCCGGCCGCGCGATGCAGCCGGTAAGCCGGCGCGGTAGGGGCGTGTACTGACTTCCGCATGGCAAAGCGGACCCACAAGCGACACCGACGTGTGCCGATCTGACGACTTCGGACCACCGGGTCGCAACGGCTATGACACGGTGCGACCCCGTGGCGGTCCTCGCCGCACGCCGTGGACGATCCGAATCTGCCGTCGCCGTTCAAGGGTTCGGAGCTGCCGCTTGCATCTCATGTCCTGGGCTGAAGCTTGATGCTCCCGGCTGCCCGGCGGGCGGGCTTGACGATGCCGCTTGCATTTCATGCCCTGGGCTGAAGCCCGATGCTCCCGGATGCCCGGAGGGACTTGTAGATGCCGCTTGCATCTGGTGTCCCGGGCTGAAGCCGGATGCGCCGGGATGCCCGGCATGGCTTGATGAACCATGATGCCCGGTATGCGAGTGCGAGCTCGAAAACACCGCCGAAAACGCCGACTGTATCGCGTGTCCTAGGCTGAGGCTTGATGCGCCGTGATGGGCGCCATGCGAGTGCGGGCTTGTAAACGCTGCTTGCATCGCGTGCCCCGGAGCCGATGCCGAACTGCCGTGGCCGACACCACCTACGCCGCCATGTCCCGCGCCCACGCCGCCGCCATGTCCGCCACCCACACCGGCACCAACACCGGCTCCTGCCCCGCCACCTCCTCCAGCTCCCCCTCCGGCGCCGCCGCCCCGCCGCCACCGCCACCTCCACCAGCGAGCAGCGGCCCAGACGTTGCGATCAACAATGCCGGTATGGCGGTTACTGCAAGAAGCTTGGCTACCCTCGTCACGATGATCTCCTCTTCGCCTTCAATTCCGCGGCTGACGCGGCATAACTGCTCGGCTCGACGGCGGTTGCAAGTCGAGTGCTCGACCGAGTGTTCCGCACAAAAAACGTGATCGAATAAGGCGAAAAGGCGCGCACCCCATTTTCTGTGCGGACTGTCACCAGAACGGCACATCTGCGCGAGCGGTTCCCCGACGAAATCACACCGCGCGCAGGGTCGGGTTCGATTCCGCTCCGTTCACGCGTGCTCGTGGCGTTGCTCTCCTTTGGCGAGCGTTCCGCACAGGCAGCGACAAGGCGGCGAAATGTGCCTGCCGGTCGCCGCAGGACGCCTCGAGCACGTCATGCCGGACCAGCGGATGCGATAGCGCTACAGCGACCGCGCGATCAACAGCTTCATGATCTCGTTGGTGCCGCCATAGATCTTCTGGATGCGGGAATCGATGAAGATGCGCGAGATCGGGTATTCCTGCATGTAGCCGTAGCCGCCGAACAGCTGGAGGCATTCGTCGGCGGTCTCGACCTGCTTCTCCGAGCACCAGTATTTCGCCATCGAGGCGGTGACGGTATCGAGATCCCCGGCGATCAGGCGCTCGACGCACCAGTCGACGAAGACGCGAGCGATCATCGCCTCGGTCTTGCGCTCGGCGAGCTTGAACGCGGTGTTCTGGAATTCGATCAGCGGCTTGCCGAAGGCGGTGCGCTCCTTGGTGTAATCGGCGGTGAGCTTGATCGCGCGCTCCATTGAGGCGACGGCGCTGACCGCCAATGCCAATCGTTCCTGCGGCAGTTGCTGCATCAGCTGCACAAACCCTTGCCCCTCTTCCTTGCCGAGCAGGTTTTCCGGCGGCACCGTGACATTGTCGAAGAAGAGTTCCGAAGTGTCGGAGGCGTGCAGGCCGATCTTGTCGAGGTTGCGCCCGCGGCGATAGCCGTTCGCGCCCGCGGCCTCGACCACGATCAGCGAAATGCCCTTGGCGCCGACCTCGCCGGTGCGCGCGACGACGATGACGAGGTCGGCGGCCTGGCCGTTGGTGATGAAGGTCTTCTGGCCGTTGACGACGTAGCAATTGCCCTGTTTCTTCGCCGTGGTCTTGACGTTTTGCAGGTCCGAGCCGGTGCCGGGTTCGGTCATGGCGATGGCGCCGACCATCTCGCCCGAGGCCATCTTCGGCAGCCAGCGCGTTTTCTGCTCCTCCGAGCCGTAGTTGAGGATGTAGTGCGCGACGATGGCGCTGTGCACGGAGACGCCGGTCGTGACCTCGGGCACCGTGCTCTCGATATCCTCCAGCACCGCGGCGTCATAGGCGAAGGTCGCTCCCAGGCCACCATAGGCTTCGGGCACGCTGGGCAGAAGCGCGCCCATCTCGCCGAGCCCGCGCCAGGCGGAGCGGTCGACCATCTTCTGTGCGCGCCACTTCTCGGCGTGCGGCGCCAGATCCTTGGCCAAGAATTTCCGGAACTGGTCGCGGAAGATTTCGAGCTCTTCGGTCATCCAGGAGGAGCGGTAGGACATGAAAACTCCGGTCGGTGATGCGACTGTCTTGGTTACGCCGGTGGAGCCCGACAATTATTGTGTTTTCAGGCTGCGCCCGTGACGCTACCAAGGCAACCGGATTCGAGCCTTTCAGGGTGTTGTGATTTTTGCAGGGTGTGCGATTTTGACCGCCAGGACGACCGAGCTCAAGATCGACATCGCGCGCGTGGGCGCCGTCTCCGCGCTGCTGATGATGCCGGACAAGCCGCGCGCTTGCTATGTCTTCGCCCATGGCGCGGGCGCCGACATGCGGCACGCGTTCATGGACAGGGTCGCGGCAGGACAGGCCGAGCGCGGCATCGCGACGCTGCGCTATAATTTTCCCTACATGGAGAAGAAGCAGGGTCGGCCAGACCCGCCGGCGATTGCGCATGCCGCGGTGCGGATGGCGGTTGAGGAGGCGGCGCGGCAATGTCCTGACCTGCCGCTGATCGCTGGCGGAAAATCGTTCGGCGGGCGCATGACCTCGCAGGCTCAGTCGAAGGCGCCGCTGCCCGGTGTGCGCGGACTCGCGTTCCTCGGCTTTCCCCTGCATGCCGACAACAAGCCGTCCATCGAGCGCGCGGCGCATCTCGCCGCGATCGACATCCCCATGCTATTCCTGCAGGGAACACGGGACAGGCTCGCCGATCTCAGCTACCTCCAACCCGTGATCGCGGAACTCGGCGCGAAGGCCAGGTTGCATGAAGTCGCCGGCGGCGATCACTCCTTCCTGGTCTTGCGCAAGTCCGGCCGCAGCAACGAGGAGGCGATGAAAGAGGTGCTCGATACGCTCGCAGCGTGGATCAACGAGCTCGTCTGAGCCCAAAGCGCGATGAGATTGGCATGAATCGTCATCGCGCTTTTAGGTTATTGTTTGAGCATGATCTCCGCGCAAACGCGTTCCGCGTTTGTCGCGAGGGAAAACGCTTCACACTTTTCCGGATCATGCTGTTGTGCGGTCATCCCGTATAAAGGCCCTTGTCCCGCGCCTTCTGGATTGCGAGCGCGGCGATCAGGTCGAGCGACGGGGTCGAGAGGCCGGCGGCGTGGGCAAAGGCGGCCGGCGCCTTCACCAGCACGTCGATCTCCATGGCTCGGCCGAGCTCGTAGTCCTGACGCAGCGACGGCTTGTGGTTCGGCGCGGGTCCGCTGCGCGTCACGCGCTTGACCTCGGGGATGTAGTGCTGCGCGATCTCGTTGGCCTCGTTGAGCAGGCGTGGAATGACATCCGTGAAGGCGGCGTCGTTGCGCACCCCGCGTGCGGTCAGGCCCGTGAGCAGGCACAGCACCGAGAGCGACATGTTGGTCAGGAGCTTTGACCAGATCGCCTCACGGATGTCGGAGATGGGCGGCGAATCGAGCTTCGCCTCGTTCAGCGCCGCGCGGAGCTGGTTGATCCGCTCGCTGGTGCGATCGTCGCATTCGCCGACCAGTAGCCGGTTGCGGTCCGGCGAGAGATTTTCGACGATGCCGGGCTCGACCACCTCGTTGGAGGAGAACACGACGCCGCCGACGATACGCTCCTTGGCAATCGCCTTGCGCAGGCGCGCGCCGGGATCGAGAAAAGCGAGATCGGGCGGCGTCGGATGCCGCGGCGGTAGCCCAATATTGTACCACCAGGGAATGCCGTTCTGCGCGAACACGATCGCGGTGGTCTCGCCGAGCAATGGCGCGATGCCGGTGACGAGGCCCGGCAGGCCGGTTGCCTTGAGCGTAGAGATCACGACGTCCTGCGGCCCGAGCTGGGCCGGATCGCCGGAGGCGCGGACTTTGGCACAAACTTCCGCCTCGCCGACGCGCAGCCTCAGGCCATTGGCGCGCACCGCCTCCAAATGCGGCCCGCGCATCACGCAGGAGACCTCATGGCCGACGCGTGCGAGCCGCACCGCAAGATGGCCGCCGACCGCGCCCGCGCCGAAAATGCAAATGCGCATGATGTGATTGCCCCGTCCAAGGATGGATCTTTCGGTTCGCGCCGGTAAGCAGCATGGCACAAGCCGCCATGCGATGGGCGCGACCGTCTCCCCGCGGAAAGTGATGGATCAATGGGTGCAGCCACGGTCATAGTGCGTGGCCCGACAAAGAATAATGCCGAGAGGATCGCCCATGCCGGCCAGCCCTGTTCTGTGGACCCTTGACGAGCGCGGGGTCGCGACCGTCACGCTCAATCGACCCGAGGTCAACAATGCCTATGACGGCGCGCTGATATCAGGCGTGCTCGCGGCAATCGATGATCTGGGCAGAAAACCCAATTTGCGGGTCGTGGTGCTCAGGGGCAACGGCAAGCATTTTCAGGCCGGCGCCGACCTCAAATGGATCAACAGCGTGCGTCCGCAGTCGCTTGGAGAGAACGTGGCTGCCTCGCGGGCGACCTTCGAGGCCGTGCAGCGGCTGAACACGCTGCCGATCCCGACCGTGGCCCTTGTGCAGGGCGGCTGCTTCGGCGGCGGCACCGGCGTGATCGCGGCCTGCGATGTCGTGATCGCGGCCGACAATGCCCTGTTCTCGATCACCGAAGTGCGCTGGGGCCTGACTGCCGCAATCATCATCCCGCAGCTCTGCGATGCCATCGGCGTTCGTCAGGTCCGCCGCTACGCGCTGACCGGCGAGCGTTTTGGCGCCGAAGAGGCGCGCCGCATCGGCCTCGTTCATGATGTGGTACCGCTCGCCGAGCTGGACGCCGCCGGCGCGAAGGTGGTCGAGCAATTGCTCGCCAACGGGCCGGAGGCGATGGCCGAGACCAAGCGGCTCGCGCTGGAAAGCTCGTTTGGTGGCATGAGCATCGATGACGCCGCCTATGCGCGCCTCATCCACCTGCATTCGCTGAAGCGCCAGAGCGCGGAGGCGGCGGAAGGGCTGGCTTCCTTCGCCGAGAAGCGCGCGGCGAAATGGGGTCGCGGCCCATAGAGCATGATAAATTCCGATGGAATTGCTGCCAGCAAGTTCACCTCTCCCCGCTGGGGAGAGGTGAGCACCGATGCGCCAGAGCGGACTTAATCCTCATCACGGTCTAGGCGCCGCTCAGCAGCCGCGGCAGATGCCGCTCATGCTGCGGTAGACCGCGTCGTCGTCCTGTCGCATCTGCTTGAGCGATTCCAGCGCGGTGCTCTGGCGTGGCGGCTCGGGCTTGCGCTTCGCTGCAAGCTCTTCCTCCTGTCGCTTGTAGCAGGCCTCGCGGTCGGCCTTGGCCTGGATGAAGCGGCAGTTCTGCTCCACTGCGGAGGCCGGAGCGGCGGAGATCGCAAGGCAGATCAGGGAAATCAGAGTGCGTTTCAAAGGCAACCATCCTGGAACATGATCCGGAAAAGTGTGCAGCGGCTTTCCCTCGCGACAAACGCGGAACGCGTTTGCGCGGAGATCATGCTCAAACAATAACCCAAAGCGCACTGACGATTCATCCTAATCTCATCGTGCTTTAGGGTCGTTCTGTCAGCTCCGCCGAACCGGACCAACAGTCATGTGGCGCGCCACGGGGCTTTACATCGTCGATCCCTTTGTCGAGATAGCAGGATGGTCCGGCCTGGGCCCCAAACGACCGGGTATCGTCTTGCAGCAACAATCGATTCGGGAACCTGCGCGTCAGGTGCCGCTCTACGGCGAATATGAAGTGGTCGTGCTCGGCGGCGGCCCTGCCGGCATTGTTGCGGCCGCTTCGGCGTCGCGGGCGGGGCGGCGAACGCTCCTGATCGAGCGCTACGGCTTCTTGGGCGGCATGGGCACCGCCGCCGGCGTCACCAATTTCTGCGGCCTGCACGGCAATGTCCATGGCCAGCACCACCGGCTGGTGCAGGGCATGGCCTCCGAGCTGCTCGCGCGGATCGATCGGCTCGACGGCCTCAACGAGCCGCATTTGATCCTCGGCAAGGTGTTTGCGCAGGCTTATGACACCGCCGCCTACAAGATCGCGGCTGACGATCTCCTTGCAAGCCACCGGGTCGATATTCTCTTCCACGCCCTCGGCGCCGGCGTCGTGATGGACGGTGCGCGCCGCATCGACGCGCTGATGGTCGAGACCAAGGCGGGACGGCAGGCGGTACGCAGCGAGATTTTCATCGATTGCTCCGGCGACGGCGATCTCGCGGCCTGGGCCGGTGCGCCTTTCGAGATCGGCGACGAACACGGCCATCCGCTGTATCCGTCGATGATGTTCCGCCTCAATGGCATCGATCCCGACAAGGCCGGCGAGGCCTGGCGCACCATTCCGCAATTGATGGAGAAGGCGCTTACCGCCGGCACGCACAGCTTCCCGCGAAAAAGCGCGATCGTGCGGCCGCAGCGCCACGGCATCGAATGGCGCGTGAATTTCACGCAGGTGGCGCGCGAGGACGGCCACGCCATCAACGGCATCGAACCTGATGATCTCACCCGCGGCGAAATCGATGGTCGTCGCCAGGCGCTCGCGGCCTTCGCATTCCTGCGCACCGTGCCGGGGTTTGAGAAGTCCTACATCGTCGACCTGCCGCCGCAGCTCGGCATTCGTGAGACCCGCCGCATCAAGGGTGGCTATCAGCTCAGCGGCAAGGACGTGCTCACATGCGCCTCGTTCGAGGATTCCATCGGCGTCAATGGCTGGCCGATCGAGGCTCATGTGCCCGGCGACGTCGTCTTTACCTTCCCGCCGATCCCGGAATCACGCGGCTACAACGAATTGCCGTATCGCATGCTGGTGCCTGAGGGCGTGGACAATCTCCTGGTCGCCGGCCGCTGCGCGTCCATGACCCATGAGGGCCAGTCGGCGGCGCGCGTCTCCGGCGCCTGCTTCGTGATGGGGGAGGCGGCCGGTTCCGCAGCAGTGCTGGCGCTGTCGGCCAACCGGATCCCGCGTGACATCCCGGTTGAAAAATTGCAGGAAACGTTGAAACAACAGGGCGCCTTCATCGGGCGGGACCAGACCGTGCCCGAGGGGATGTAAATGGCCCTGTAAAGAAACGACGGAGGAAGCCGGATGGGTTGGGTTGCGCGGTTCGCGGTAATGGGTCTGTTGGCGCTGGCGACGATTGCAGCCGCGCAGGCCGAGGAGCCGCTGAAGGCCAAGATCGGTGTGCTCCGGCTGTCGTCCTCGGCGCCCGTCTTCATCGCACAGGACAAGAGCTATTTCGGCGACGCCGGCCTCGCGATCGAGCTGAAGTTCTTCGATGCGGCGCAGCCGATCGCGGTCGCCACCACCTCGGGCGACGTCGATTTCGGCATCACCGCCTTCACCGCGGGTCTCTACAATCTCGCCGGCAAGGACACGCTGAAGGTGATCGGCGGCATGAGCCGCGAGAAGGCCGGCTATCCCCTGATCGGCTATTTCGCCAGTAACAACGCTTACGCGGCCGGGCTGAAGACGCCGAAGGATCTTGCCGGCAAGCGTGTCGCGGTGACGCAGGTCGGATCATCCTTTCACTATTCGCTCGGCCTGCTCGCCGACAAATACGGCTTCAAGTTGTCCGACGTGAAGATCGTGCCGCTGCAATCGCTGTCGAATGCGGCTGCCGCTCTGAAGGGCGAGACCGTCGACGCCGCGCTGCTTCCGATCTCGACCGCGCGAAAGTTGATGGACGAAGGCGGCGCGAAATTCTTGGGCTGGGTCGGTGACGAGACGCCCTGGCAATTGGGCGCTGTATTCGCCTCGCCGAAGACGCTCGCCAACAAGGCGCTGGTGACGAAGCTGCTCGGTGCGCTGGCAAAAGCCGATCGCGAATATCACGACGTCATTCTCGCCGCGATGAAGGACGGCACCGTGCCGATCAACGACAAGACCAAGCCGCTGCTGGAGATCATCGCAAAGTATACCAACCTGCCGGTCGAGCAGGTCGTCGGCAACTGCGCGTATATCGATCCGGACGGCAAGCTGGACGTGAAGAACGTCGACAACCAGATCAAATGGCTGCAACAGCAGGGCTTCGCCGACAAGGGCTTTGACGCGGACGCGATCATCGCGAAGGACTACGTGAAGGCGGACTGATGCAGACGACACGAATCCTCGCGGCAAGCGATTTGCCACCCTCCCCTGGAGGGGGAGGGTCGATCGCTGCGGCGATGCGCAGCATCGTCCGCTGCGAGCGGGGTGGGGTGAGCCGCGGGAACGGTTTCTCCGTCGTTCGCTCCAGCCTCCGCTTGCGATTTGAGGGGCAGGCGTCGGCAGCATCATCGCGGATGGACCGTCACCCCACCCCGGTTTGCATTGCGTTTCACGCCATGCAAACCGACCCTCCCCCTCCAGGGGGGGGTGAAGCCAGGATCGGCGAATGGACCTGATCGCCAACCGTATCACCCACCGCTTCGGCGAACTCGCCGTGCTCGACGACGTCTCCTTCACCGTCAGCACGGGCGAGGTGGTGGCGATTGTCGGGCCGTCGGGCTGCGGCAAGAGCACGCTCTTGTCGATCCTCGGCGGGCTGTTGCTGCCGTCATCGGGCGCGGCGGAGCTGCGTGGCGCGCCGCCTTCGGACAGTCTCAATCCATTGACCTTCGTGTTTCAGGATTTTGCCCTGCTGCCCTGGGCCACCGTGGAGGAGAACGTCGAATTCGCACTGCTGCACACGCAGCTTTCGTCCGCGCAGCGCCGCGCGCAGGTCGACGATGCCTTGCGTCGCACCGGCCTCACCGATTTTCGCATGACCTATCCCAAACAGCTCTCCGGCGGCATGCGCCAGCGCGTCGGCATTTCGCGCGCGCTTGCGGTGAAGCCCGCGATCCTCTTGATGGACGAGCCGCTCTCGGCGCTGGATTCGCAGACCCGGGAGCTCCTGATGGAAGATTTCGTCGGCCTGCTCGCCGATGGCGGCATGGGCGCGGTCTATGTCACGCATAATCTCGAAGAGGCGGCGCGGCTTGCCGACCGCATCGTCGTGCTGTCGCGGCGGCCCGGCCGCATCCGCGAAGTCGTGACGGTGCCGATGACGCGCGCCGAACGGGGCGAGCCTGCTGCGCGTGAAAAACTGCTCGCGCTCCAGAACCAGATCTGGTCGCTGATCCGCAACGAGGCGATCGACGCCGAGCGCGAGGTTCAGCATGCTTGATAGCGCAACGCAAGGAGGGGCGTCGGTAAAGGACGCGGCGACGCGGCCGGTCCGCTTCCGCGGCGCGGGCTTCGTGCCGGCGAGCAGCCGATTTGGCGGCTGGTTCGCGCTCGCCCTCGTCATCGCGCTGTGGCAGATCGCCGGCAGCGCTCGCCTGGTCAATCCGCTGTTCCTGCCGGCGCCATCGGCGATCGTGCGCGCGATCTACGAGCTCGCCGTGTCCGGCGCGCTCTGGCAGCACATCTCCGCCTCGCTCTTGCGCATCGGCGTCGGCTGGCTGCTGGGCACCGCGGCCGGCACCGCCGTCGGCTTCGCCATCGGCCTGTCGCGACTGGCGCGCAGCGTCGGCATCACCTTCATCTCCGCGCTGTTCCCGATTCCGAAGATCGCATTGTTGCCGCTGCTGATCCTCTGGCTCGGCATCGGCGAAGAACCGAAGATCGCGACCATCGCGTTAGGAGTGTTCTTCTCGACCGCGATCTCGGTCTATAGCGGCGTCGATGCGGTGCCGCGCAACCTCATCCGCATGGCCCAAAGCTTCAACGTGCCGTTCGCGACCATCGTGCGCAAGGTGATCTGGCCGGGCGCGCTGCCCTCGATCCTCGCCGGCTTCCGCATCACCGCCTCGGTCGCGCTGCTGCTTGTCGTCAGCGCCGAGATGATCGGCGCCCAGTTCGGCATCGGCGCCTTCGTGCTCCAGGCCGGCAATCTCATGCAGACTGATCAGCTGCTTGCGGGCGTGGTGATCCTGTCGGCGTTTGGCCTTGCAGTGGGGAAGGTAATCAACTGGCTGGAGACGCGGCTGCTGCATTGGCGGTGAGGCATTCTCCGTCATTGCGAGCGCAGCGAAGCAATCCAGAATCTTTTCCACGGTGACAGTCTGGATTGCTTCGCGGCGCTCGCAATGACGATGTGGATGCAGGTCCGCGCCACGGCGAAGATCGTAGGGTGGGTTAGCGAAGCGTAACCCACCTCTTTACTTTCCGTGCGAAGACGGACGTGGTGGGTTACGCCTTCGGCTAAACCCACCCAACGGTGGCGATTGGCGCCCAGTTCGCCTCACGCATTCCCGCGATCCTCGCGGAAGAGGTCGAGCTTCTGCTGCACCGGACGGTCGGAGAAGCTGAACAGCACGGAATCCGCGTCGGCCTCGTGCGTGACCCAGTGCCAGCTCGGTGCCACGAACAGATCGCGCGGGCCCCACTCGAACGTCTGGTCGCCGATGCGGCTGCGGCCCTTGCCCTCGATGGTACAGAATACGGTTGCATCGGTGGAGCGATAGCGCGCGGTCTTGAAACCTTTTGGCAGGAGCTGGATGAAGGTGCCGATCGTCGGCATCGCGTAGTCGCCGGTCTCAGGGTTGCTGAACCTGAGCTTCAACCCGTGGCAGGCGTCCCATTCCTCGCGCGCCTTGGCTTTTTCCAGTGCCTCTCGAGTATAGGCATAGGGATAGCTGAAGATCGGCGACGTCTTCGACGATCGCTTCACGTCGACCGGCAGCAGATTGTGGCCGTAGCGCGCAAAGCTGTCCCCGGCGGGTTTGGTGATCTTCTGCTGGTCCTCCTTGGCGCCTTCCGCAAAGGAGCAGTCGAAGAACTGCACCAGCGGAATGTCGAGGCCGTCGAGCCAGAACATCGGCTCATCCGTTTCGTTGGAATGATCGTGCCAGGTCATCGACGGCGTAATGATGAAGTCGCCGGGCTCCATCGCCGTGCGCTCGCCGTCAACGGCGGTGTGAGCGCCCTTGCCCTCCAGCACGAAGCGGAGTGCCGACTGACTGTGGCGATGCGCGGGCGCGACGTCGCCGGGCACCACCATCTGCACGCCGGCATAGAGCGAGGTCGTGATCTTCGACTGTCCGCGCAGGCCCGGATTTTCCAGGATCAGCACCCGGCGCTCAGCCTCCTTGGCGGTGATCAGCTTGCCCGCCTCGGTCATGTAGTCGCGGATGACGTCGAATTTCCACAAATGCGGGCGGCAGGCGCTCCTTGGCTCCGGCGTGATCAGATCGCTCATGACCGTCCAAAGCGCGGTGAGGTTTTCGCCGTCGATCTTCCTGTAGAACGCCTCGCGTTCCGGCGTCTTCGCTACGGCTTCCATGGCGAGCCTCCCGTTGGTGTCGTAAGATTGACAGTATACTTACAATCCATGTAACGTCAATCAGTGATGGATGTTAGATGCCGTCACTCCGGGTCTTGCGTCGCATCGCCCGGAGACGGCAACAAAGATTTCCGGGAGGGTTCCGAAATGAAGCTGCATGGCTACTTCCGCTCCAGCGCGGCCTACCGGGTGCGGATCGCCCTGAACCTGAAGGGCCTGGCCGCCGAGCACCTGCCACATCACCTGCGTAAGGGCGAGCAATGCGCGCCCGCCTATCTCGCCATCAACCCGCAGGGCCTGATACCGGCGCTTGAGGATGATGTGGGCGCGACCCTGACCCAGTCGCTCGCCATCATCGAATGGCTGGACGAAACCCACCCCAATCCGCCGCTGCTGCCGAAGGATAGCTTGCGCCGTGCCAGGGTGCGCGCGTTCGCGCTTGCCATCGCCTGCGATACCCACCCGGTGCAGAACCTGAAGGTGCTGGCGCGCCTGCGCGAGCTTGGGGTGGCGGAAGAGAAGGTTCAGGAATGGGCCGCCTGGGTCAATCGCGAGGGGCTGTCGGCCTGTGAGACGCTCGTGAAAGACGAGCCTGGGCCGTTCTGTTTCGGCGACGCGCCGACGCTCGCCGATCTGTGCCTGGTGCCGCAGCTCGGCAACGCCCGCCGCTTCGGTGTCGACGTCTCGGCCTATCCGCGCCTGCTCGCGGCGGAAGCCGCCGCAAAGGCACTCCCGGCCTTTGCCAATGCTGCGCCGGAGAAGCAGCCCGATGCCGAGTAAGCCTGCCCCTCCCATTACGATGGACGCGGTCTATGCCGCGCCGGGCTACCTGTTCCGGCGCATGCAACAGATCGCAGTCTCGATCTTCATGGAGGAGTGCAAGGCGTTCGATCTGACGCCGGTGCAATATGCGGCGCTGGTTGCGATTCACACCCATCCCGGCATCGATGCGACGCGGCTGTCCGCGGTGATCGCCTTCGACCGCTCGACCCTCGGCAGCGTCATCGAGCGGCTCCAGGCCAAGGACTATGTCGAGCGCAAGCCGGCGCCCGAGGACAAGCGGATCAAGCTGCTCTATCTGACGAGGCAGGGCGCCGCGATCCTCAAGGACATCATTCCCGCGGTCGAGCGCGCGCAGGCGCGCATGCTGGAGCCGCTCAAACCCGCCGACCGCAAGACGCTGATGGGGTTGCTCGTGCAGCTCGTCGATCTCAACAACGAAGCCTCCCGCGTCCCCCTGCGCGCCGAGGACGCGCTGGAACATCTGGGAAAGGCGGGACAGGTGTGAGGCGCTGCATGCGCCTCATATTCAGCCGTCGTCCCGGGGATCTCCGCCGTTCTTGGCGGCCTCATACTGCGCCATGAAGGCTGGCGACATATGGCGCAGGCGCGCATCGTCGATCCGCCCGGAGCGGGTGATGTAGCTGTAGGCGAAGTCCATCAGGTCGAGCTTCATGTGCTCGGCAAAATGCTCGTACCAGCCGGCCGAGGTGCGCGCGGCATCGACGAGCTTTTGCACGACGGGTTTGCGCTCGGCCTGGTAGCGGTGCAGCGCGGTGGCAAGATGCGCGTCCGATTCCAGCGCCTTCACCAGCGCGATCGCGTCCTCGATCGCGAGCCGCGTGCCTGAGCCGATCGAGAAATGCGCCGAGTGCAAGGCATCCCCGATCAAAACCATGTTCTTGAACGACCAGTGCTCATTCCAGACCCAGGGGAAATTGCGCCAGACCGATTTGTTGGAGACCAGGCAGTGGCCGCCGAGCGTATCGGCAAAGACCTCCTCGCAGACGCCCTTGGATTGCTCGACGTCCTTGTAGGCGAAGCCATAGGCGTGCCAGGTCGCATGATCGCATTCGACCAGGAACGTGCTCATGGTCGGGGAGTAGCGATAGTGATGGGCGTTGAAGGCTCCGCGGTCGGTCTTCACGAAGGTCTGCGACAGCGTGTCGAAGTGCTTCGAGGTGCCGTACCAGACGAACTTGTTGGAGGAGTAGGACAGCGAGGTGCCGAAATCGCCCTCGAACGAGCGGCGCACCAGCGAATTCAAGCCGTCGGCGGCGACGATCAGATCATGACCGTTGAGCTGATCGATAGACTGGATCTGCGTGTCGAAGCGCGAGGCGACGCCGGCATCGATCACGCGCTGCTGGAGGAATTTCAGGAGATCGAGCCGTCCGATCGCCGAGAAGCCGACGCCGTCGATGGCGACGCTGTCACCGCGCAGGTTCAGCGTGATGTTCTCCCAACTCTCCATATGCGGCGCGATCGCGTCCACCGTCTCGGGGTCGTCGGAACGCAGGAACTCGAGCGCCTCGTCGGAGAAAACCACGCCAAAGCCCCAGGTCGCGTCGGCCGGGTTCTGCTCGAACAGGTCGACCTGGTCCTCGGGGTGACGCATCTTCCAGAGATAGGCGAAGTAGAGCCCGCCAGGCCCTCCGCCGATTACGGCGATCCGCAACGTCGTCCTCCCAAGTTTCTGCAGCATCATTGCCGGCATGCACGCCCCGGGGGCCCACGCCGCCTTGGAAATTGCTGCGCAGCCGTGGCGCGCCGCGTCGCTCTATCCTACCGCGATCTTATCGCGCGGCGAAGGGTGCCAGGACGCCTTTGCAGGCCGGTGACAGCGAGGCGGCATTGGTCGCGAGGCATTGCGCGATGCGGCCGCCGCCCGGCGCCACGCCGGCGCACAGCGAACGGATGTCGCCGCCGCAGGCCGAGCGCACGATGAACAGCTCTTCGCGCGGCCGCAACGGCCGCAGGTTGATGACCGGCGGCGCTGCCGCAGGTGCAGCCGCCGCGGCTGCTGGCGCGCCGCCACCGCCGGTCGCGGCGCTCATCGCCTTCGCGCAGGCGGACGAGACGTTCGCCTTGTTCTTCTCCAGACATTCGAGCGCGGGCGCGCCGCCGGGCGGCACGCCCGCACAGACCTTTGGATAGTCGGAGCGACAGGCGCTTCTGATTGTGGAGACCTGTGCGCTGCTCGGCTGCTTGGCCGTGGCAGCTTTGGGCGTCTCGGCTTTGGGGGCTTCGGTCGTGGCGGTCGGCTTGGCGGGTTCGGCGGCAGGCGCCGATCCAGTCTTCGGTGCGGCCGGCGCAGCTTCGGTCTTTGGCGCAGCCGCCGGTTCAATCGCGCGCACCGCGCTCTGGCAGGCCGACGATAGGCTCGACATGTTGTTATTCAGGCATTGCAGCGCCTCGGCGCCGCCCGGCTTGACGCTCGCGCAATGCGCCTGATAGTCGGCCCGGCATGCGGACCGGATCGCACTCTTCTGCGCGTCGGTCGGGGCCTGCGCGAAGACCGGTGCTGCAGTTGCGAAGAGAGCCGCCGTAAGCAGCGCGCTACGCGTTGCGAGAAATCCTGAGCTGTTGAACATTTGCGTCAGTTCCTGCCCTGTCGGTAAGCCATGCCTTGAAAATCGGAGCTTCGAAAAAGTCATGTGATCGCAATCGGCGCGGGGGTCGTCACGCGCGCGGCATCATTGGCCGCTTTGGCTGCTACCGCAAGTAGATTATGCCCGCGGAATGTGGCGGGACAACAACGTCAGAGCTTGATCATGCGCTTGCCGCGGTTCTCGCCCGCAAGCAATCCGATCAGCGCTCGCGGCGTGTTCTCGAGGCCGTTGATGATGTCCTCCTGCACCTTCAACTGCCCCGACTTGACCCAGGCTTGCAGGTCTGCCAGCGCACGCTGGCTCTGATTCATGTAGTCCATCACGATGAAGCCCTGCATCACGAGCCGCTTCACCACGATCAAGCCGGGCACGCCGCGCGGGCCATGCGCGGACGGCGCGCCGTCATATTGTGAGATCGCACCGCAGCAGGCGATCCGGCCGTAATTGTTCATTTGCGGCAGGCAGGCTTCCAGAATGTCGCCGCCGACATTGTCGAAATAGACGTCGATGCCCTTTGGTGCAGCCGCGCGCAACGCCTTGAACACTGCGCCGTCCTTGTAATCGACCGCGGCATCGAAGCCGAGTTCCGAGGTGAGCCAGCTGCATTTGTCCGCGCCGCCGGCGATGCCGACCACGCGACATCCCCTAATCCTGGCGATCTGTCCGACGATCGATCCGACCGAGCCAGCGGCCGCCGAGACAACGACCGTCTCGTCCTCCTTGGGCTTGCCGATCTCCAGCAGGCCGAAATAGGCGGTGAGGCCGGCGATGCCGAACACACTGAGCAGATGCGTCAGCGGCTCGAGCTTCGGCATTTTCGTGAGATGCTTTGCGGGTACCGCGGCATAGTCCTGCCAGCCGGTGTCGCCGAACACGATATCGCCGGCTGTGATCCCCGCTGCCTTCGAGCTGATGACCTCGGCGATGGCGCCGCCCGCCATCACGCTGTTGGCCTCGACCGCCGAGCGATAGGTCGCGCCATGCATCCAGGCGCGGTTGGCAGCATCGAGCGAGATGTAGCGCACGCGTAACAGCGCCTCGCCGTCCTTCGGCTCCGGCACGGCGCCTTCGACCATCTTGAAGTGTTCCGGGCCAAGCTTGCCGCTCGGTTTCTCCACCAGGAGAATTTGGCGATTGACGGTCCCGCTCATGGGTAGTCCCCCTCTTCAATTGGTTGACTTTTATTGATGCAGATGCCGCGCAGAAAACATGCAAGCCGCATCCGTTGTGCGCTGCGTGAAAGCTAGATCGCTCCGCCCTTTTTCACAACGGGAACATCCGGCCAACCGCGCACACCCCAAGCGTGTTGCGTCGCTGGCAAAATCTGCGACACTATGAAGCTTCGGTGTACGAGGGGGTAGGCAATGTCGAACAAGTTTACGCAATACATCCTGGCGGCGATGGTGCTGGGCATCATTGTGGGATCGGCGATCTACAACTTTCTGCCCGATACCCGCGCCGATTGGGCCTCGTCCATCAACCTGATCGCCATGATGTTCCTGCGCCTGATCAAGATGATCATCGCGCCTCTGGTGTTCGCCACCCTCGTCGGCGGCATCGCCCATATGGGCTCGGGCGCCAAGCTCGGACGCATCTTCGCCAAGACCATGGGCTGGTTCATCAGCGCCTCCTTCGTGTCGCTGATGCTCGGTCTCGTGATGGTCAACCTGCTCCAGCCCGGCGCCAACTTCCCCGGCACGCTGCCGGACAAGGCGCAATCGACCGGCCTGCCGGTCTCCGCCTTCTCGATCGAGAAGTTCCTCACCCATTTGATCCCGACCTCGATCGCGGACGCGATGGCGCAGAACGAGATCCTGCAGATCGTGATCTTCGCCGTGTTCTTCTCGGTGGCGATGGGCGCGATGCCCGAGCGCTCGAAGCCGATTCTCGGGCTGATCGACGATCTCAGCCACATCATGCTCAAGGTGACGAGCTATGTGATGCTGTTCGCGCCGCTGGCCGTCTGGGCCGCGATCACCGCAACCGTCGCCAAGAATGGCCTTCTGGTGCTGTGGAAGCTCGTCGTCTTCATGGGCGGCTTCTATCTCTCGCTGCTGATCCTGTGGGGCATCCTGGTGATCGTCGGCTTCGTCGCCATCGGGCCGAGATACAGCCATCTGTTGAAGCTGATCCGCGAGCCGCTGATGATCGCGTTCTCGACCGCGAGCTCGGAGGCGGCCTATCCGAAGACGCTGGAAGGCCTCAACCGCTTCGGCGCCTCGTCGCGGATCTCGAGCTTCGTGCTGCCGCTCGGCTATTCCTTCAATCTCGACGGCACGATGATGTACTGCACCTTCGCGAGCGTCTTCATCGCGCAGACCTACCACATCGACATGCCGCTCGGCACCCAGCTCGCGATGCTCGCAACCCTGATGATCACCTCCAAGGGTGTCGCCGGCGTGCCGCGCGCCTCCCTCGTCGTGATCGCCTCGACGCTCGCGCAGTTCAACATTCCGGAAGCCGGCCTCTTGATGATCATGGGCATCGACACCTTCCTCGACATGGGCCGCAGCGCGACCAATGTGATCGGCAATACGCTGGCAACCTCGGTCGTCGCGAAGTGGGAAGGCGAGCTCGGGCCCGAGCATGCGCTCGAACCGGGCGAAGTCGTGCCGCCGGACATGGTGCCGGGCGAAGTGCCCGCGATGGCCGGCCACTGACGGGAGCGCGTCATGCGCCTGATATCGGCGATATCTGGTGGTCTGTTGCTGGCGTGTGCGTTGGCAACGGGAGCCTCGGGACAGACCGGCGGCGAAGGGCTGAGCCCGACCCTGTCGGCGATCAAGGGCGCGCATGTCGTGCGGCTCGGCTATCGCGAGAGCTCGCTGCCGTTCTCCTTCCTCGATCAGGCGGGCCGGCCGATCGGCTACAGCCTCGAGCTATGCGAGGCCATCGTGGAGGAGATCGGCGTCGAGGTCGACGATCCCGACCTGAAGATCGAATACGTGAAGGTCACCTCGGATGATCGCATCGATGCGATCCTCCAGAACAAGATCGACCTCGAATGCGGCTCGACCACGGCCAATGCAGAGCGCGCCAAACGCGTCGCGTTCTCGCCGTTGATATTCGTTACCGGCACCAAGCTGATGGTGCCGAAGGCGTCCACCGTTTCCGCTGTAACCGACCTCAAGGGCAAGACGGTGGTGGTGAACAAGGGCACCACCAACGAGCAGGCGATGCATGCGGTCGACAAGAAGTTTTCGCTCGGCCTCAACATCATCACCTCGCCCGATCACGAGCAGTCGTTCCAGATGCTGGCCGACGGCAAGGCCGATGCGTTCGCGACCGACGACATCCTGCTCTACGGCCTGATTCTGCGCCACAAGGCGCAGGACAAGTTCCGCGTCACCGGCGACTATTTGTCCTACGAGCCCTACGGCATCATGTTCCGCAAGGGGGAGCCGCAACTCTCGGCGGTCGTCGAGCGCACCTTCCGCAAGCTCGGCTCCAACCACGATCTCGTCCCGCTCTACAACAAATGGTTCATCGCGAGGCTGCCGACCGGTGAGCGGCTGAACGTGCCGATCTCGCTGCAACTCGAGGAAGCCTTCAAGGCGATGGACGATTCGCCGGGTGCGAATAACTAGCGGGAGTGTGCAGCTCTGCCGGGTTGATCGCGCCGCACGCTCGCTGCAATCCATTCTCTCACCGGGGGGAGAGGGTGCAACGAGTTCGCGGCTGAGCCCAATAAACTGCGCGCTACTCAGTGTTCTGAACCAAACACCCGATCCAGCGCCGCGTCGTAGGTCGCCTGCACGAGACCCGGATGGAGCTTCCCCAGCGCTTCCATCATCACGCCGGAATTGATCTCGAGCACTTTCCACGCGCCGTCGACACGGACGAGGTCGATCGACGCGAAGGTGATGCCGATGGCGCGGGCGGCGTCGATGGCGAGCTTTGCGCAGGTCGCGCGGACCTCGCCGTCCGCGATGAGGACGGGCTTTGCGCCGGCATCGAGATTGTGGCGCCAGGTGAGGAAGCGCCGCTCGCCCTTCGGCACGACCACGTTCAGTTCGCGCGCGTCGAGCTCGTCGAGCTTCACTTTCGGCATCGCGCCCGCCAGTTCGCGCAGCGTCTGAACGCCGTCGCCGGTGACCGACGGCCGCTCCTTGCCGTAGACCACCATCGGCGTCTCATCGAGGAGAATGATCCGAACCTCGTCCTCGATCTCGACATAGGGCGCGATCACCAGGCCAAGACTCATCGCGAAGATCTCGCTCACGGCGCCTTCGAGCTCGGCGCTGCTCGTCACCTTGATGACTGACCGGCCGGCCGTGCCCTCGTTGGGCTTCGCCACGAGCCCTTGCGGGTGCTGCATCAGCAGCCGAAGCATCGCCTCCCACCAGCGCTGGCCGGCGACGTGCTCGCCCAGCTTCGGATTGAGGAAGAGATGATGGGCGACCGAGGGCACGCCCGCCAGCGCGAGCACCTCCGATGTGGCCGATTTGTCGTTGGCGAGGCGATGCGCAATCGCGCTGTTGAGGCCGATGTCGTAGCCGAAGGCGAAGCGGCGGGTCCCGCCGCGGTGCATCGCGATCAGCCAGCCGTCCGCGCGCACGTCGATGGCGATGCCATGCCGCGCACAGTAGCTCCGTATCGCCTGGACGAATATCCGTTCATTGCTTGACATCATGGTTGTCCCGCCAAAAGGCCGCTTCATGCCGGAATCGGCGGTCTGCCATGGCCAAAAGCAGAGCTATTCTTAATGAATTTCTCGCGAGTGAAATGGAAATTAAGTGCTGCCTGGCACGCCATTCGGGCAAAGAAATTGCTGCAATGCGGCCTGAAAGGAGAAAATCGTTAATTATCCTGACAAATCAATGGGAAATGCCGGTTTGATCGGCATCAATTGCTGCGCAAACGAGGTTGATTATTGACCTCAATGGCGTACATCACACACGCGAAATCATCCGCCATGACAGTGGTGTCGCCCCAAGTTGAAGGGGCTAGGCAACGCTTTGGTTCAAAACCGTATCAATTCGGAATATCGAAACACATGAGCGCGTTTTATCGAGAGAAGGTCCTTTCCGTCCAGCATTGGACCGATACCCTGTTCAGCTTCCGTGCCACCCGCGACACCGGCTTCCGGTTCCAGAACGGCCAGTTCGCGATGATCGGCCTCGAAGTGGACGGCCGTCCGTTGTTGCGCGCCTACAGCATGGCGAGCGCCAATCACGAGGAAGAGCTCGAGTTCTTCTCGATCAAGGTTCAGGACGGTCCGCTCACGTCGCGTCTCCAGAAGATCAAGGAAGGCGACACCATCCTGGTCGGCCGCAAGGCGACCGGCACGCTCGTCGCCGACAACCTGATTCCCGGCAAGCGGCTTCTCCTGCTGTCGACCGGCACAGGCCTTGCGCCGTTCGCGAGCCTGATCAAGGACCCCGACGTCTATGACCGGTTCGAGACCATCGTGCTGGTTCACGGTTGCCGCCAGGTCTCGGAACTCGCCTATGGCGAGCAACTCGTCGCGACCTTGCGCGATGACGAATTGTTCGGGCCGATTCTCTCCGAGAAGCTTGTCTATTATCCGACTGTGACCCGCGAGCCGTTCAAGAACCGCGGCCGCATCACCGACCTCATCAACTCCGAGCAGCTCTTCAACGACATCGGCCAGGCCCCGCTCGACATCGCAACCGATCGCATCATGATGTGCGGCAGCCCCGCGATGCTCGAAGAGCTCCGCGGCATGTTCGAAGGCCGCGGCTTCACCGAGGGCTCCGGCAGCGAGCCCGGGCATTTCGTGATCGAAAAGGCCTTCGTGGAGCGCTGAGCTTCGTGCGGCGTGGCGCGATCCCGCGCCACATGCCATCATCGTCGTCCCGGGGCGCCCGAAGCGCGAGCCTGGGGTCTTCGCCAAATTCAATCCTGTGGTCATGGGTCTCGGATCGGCGCGCGCTGTGCTCGCCTGTCCGGGACAGCGGCTGAGTTTGTGGTGCGCCTGTGGCCGTACTGGGCGGTCCAGCGCAGCGCCAGTCCACCATTGCTGTCTTATTCCGATCCGGTCTATTGCACTGCAGCAGCCTGCCCACCCGGCGGATTGATTTGCGTCGGTCGAATTCGGTAGCCAGAAAAGCGGGCCGCGTCATACCGTAAGAGGGACGCGGGCGTATCATACCCCGTCATTCCGATGAGAGGATGTGATCGTGGCCGACGAAAACAGCAAACCGCCAAAATCGACCCGTGGGCCCTTGGAAGAGGGGTTCATGGAAACCCTGCTGATTCCATTCTCGCCGCGCTTCATCGTGCTCACGATCTGCGCTGTCGTCACCGCGCTTCTGATCGGCTTCGGGATCGCCGACCGCAAGATCTTCGACATCCTGCTCGTTCCCATCCTGATCTTCGGCGGGCTGACGCTGCTCGGCGTCCGCGACCTCCTGCAAAAGGGCCACGCGGTCCTGCGCAACTACCCGATCTCGGCGCATATGCGGTTTTTGCTCGAAGAGATCCGCCCGGAGATGCGGCAGTATTTCTTCGAGAGCGAGAAGGACGGCATGCCGTTCTCGCGCGACACCCGCGCGGTGGTCTATCAGCGCGCCAAGATGCAGCTCGACAAGCGCCCGTTCGGCACGCAGGAGGACGTCTATCGCGAGGGCTATGAGTGGATGCATCACTCGGTCTCGCCGAAGGCGCGGGTCGAAGAGAAGTTTCGCGTCACCATCGGTGGGCCGGATTGTGGGAAGCCCTACTCCGCATCGGTGTTCAACATCTCGGCGATGAGTTTTGGTGCGCTCAGTCCGAACGCGGTGCGGGCGCTGAACGCCGGCGCCAAGAAGGGCGGCTTTGCCCATGACACCGGCGAGGGTGGCGTCAGCCCGTATCACCGCGAGATGGGCGGCGACATCATCTGGGAGATCGGTTCGGGCTATTTCGGCTGCCGTCATCTCGACGGCACCTTCGATCCGGATGCGTTCGCGCGCGTCGCGACCGAAGACCAGATCAAGATGGTCGAGCTCAAGATCAGCCAGGGCGCCAAGCCCGGCCATGGCGGCGTGCTGCCGGCGGCGAAGGTGTCCGAAGAAATATCCAAGATCCGCGGCGTCGCGATGGGCGAGGACTGCATCTCGCCCGCCTCGCACCGCGCCTTCTCCAGCCCGATCGGGATGATGCAGTTCGTCGCAGCGATGCGAAAGCTCTCCGGCGGCAAGCCGGCCGGTTTCAAGCTGTGCATCGGCCATACCTGGGAGTTTCTGGCGATCTGCAAGGCGATGCTTCAGACCGGCATCTACCCGGACTTCATCGTCGTCGACGGCAACGAAGGAGGCACCGGCGCCGCGCCGCTGGAGTTCATGGATCATCTTGGCATGCCGATGCGCGAGGGCGTCAACTTCGTGCACAATGCGCTGGTCGGCATCAACGCGCGCGACCGCATCAAGATCGGCGCGTCGGGCAAGGTCGCGACCGCCTTCGACATGGCGCGCGCCATGGCGATCGGCGCCGACTGGTGCAATTCGGCGCGCGGCTTCATGTTCTCGCTCGGCTGCCTCCAGTCCCTGAGCTGCCACACCGACCGCTGCCCGACTGGTGTCGCCACGCAGGACCCGACGCGCGCGCGGGCGCTCTACGTGCCGCTCAAGATCGACCGCGTCCACAACTACCACCACGCGACGCTGCACTCGCTGTCCGAACTGATCGCCGCCGCCGGCCTCGCGCATCCGCAAGAGCTGCGCCCGATTCATTTCACCCAGCGCACCTCGACCACCGAAGTCAAATCCTTCGCACAGCTCTATCCGGCGCTGCGGCCGGGGGAGCTGCTCGAGGGCACCGAGGACCCGCGCTACCGCGATGCCTGGCGGATGGCGCGGGCGGAGACGTTCCAGCCCGCAATGTGAGGCCCGGCGCGCCCGGTAAAATCATCGCGCGCGGGGTGTGAGGGCTGGCCAGCTGACCTGTCCGGCCCATGCCGTCGAACGCGGTGTCCCACCGCCAGTTACACCACGCCACGGGACACGATCCGGCGCTCTCGAACGCGAATGGCGAATGGATGTCTCGGACCATGGCGGAAATGCACTATTCAGCCTGCGCGTCGTTTCGGAGACCTACGTTGCAGGTAAACAGTTGAAACGAGGATAGCGTAGATTGACGCACCGCACCTTGGACAGCTTGCCGCTGGCCGTCGTTGGCATTCCTGATATTCTACGATTTGCTCCGCCAGGTCTTACCCGCAAATGGGCGCTTGCATGTGGATCTTTCACACGCGGATTTCGGCAATCGCGGCTCAGACTGTCGTGCTGTTACTTTGCACCCAGCCACACGCATTGGCTCGCGGCAGCCAGGTTGGACACGAGGATCCCTGGAATTCGGAACGTGTCGATCGTCTGCCTCCCGAGGTTCGGACTGCTGTCATTCGCATGTGCCGAGACCCACCGCGCGCCGGTCAGTACTTTGTCACCTTCATCGACAATTCACGCGTGATGAAGCTGCACTTCGAACATCTGCACTGTGGGGGACAGGCAACGTTTTGCAGGGAAGGTGCTTGCCTCCGCCAGGAGTATGTCTCTACCGGAGGCCACTATCAGCTCAAGAAAAGCTACTACGGTCGCGATAACGAGTGATCGGCCGCTCACAAATAGCTCAACCAGCTACGGGTCACCCGCTGCAGACAAAACGGAGGTGGAACCTGACTAGGCCCTGTGGCCGCCGCCGCCCGCCGAACATCGGATGGGGGCGGGCACATAAAACCTTGCGGCTGCTCAGAGATCGGGCGCGGCAGATCACGGACCTACAATTGACGGGGGTGGTAGCTCAGATAAGATTGCGACGCGGCTGAACGCCGAGGGACATTACCGCTCGAATGCGCTGGTTTCGGGACACGATCAGGCAGAGTACGTGGCTGGCGCTGATTGCGCTGGCGATGAACCTTGGGCTGTCCTTCGGTCACGTCCACGCGATCGATGGCAAGGTTTCTGGGCGCGGGATAGCCACGATGGCGGCGTCCATCGCATCGCCGGACGATGGCCAGAACCAGAATAAGAGTCATCCCAACGATGGCCATGCCGACTATCTCTGTCCGATCTGCATGGCCGCGACCGCGATGGCGAACGCGCTCGCCTCGGCGCCGCCTGCTTTGCCGTTGGAACTTGGCAATGTTGCAGTCGATCGTGAGACCGAAAACGTCGTTGCCCTCGTCGAGCCGTTGCGAGGCGCATTTCAACCGCGCGGGCCACCGATTTCCTGACATCGCTGTTCCGGTTCCCTGTTAGCGCAACGTGCGGAAGCGCGTTGCCGCGACGGGGATAGGAAGCTCCCGACCGCGTGGACGGCGCGTCTTTCGCCGCGAAGCGCGAATCCAAAGTCAGGATTTCGCCATGATTAGTCCCCGATCCTTGCGCATCAGGCGGAGAATTCTCTGCTCCGCATCGTCGCTGGCACTGCTTGCCGCATCGGATGCGCCCGTTCTGGCGCAGAACGAGACCACCTCGCCGCCGCCCAGCACCGCTGCGCCGCAGGCTCCCGCCGCTACCCCGGCGCCTCAGGAGAGCGCCACGCCCACCCCGCAACAGACGCCGGCACCCGAAGCGCCACAACAGGCCACGGGTGGCAATGTCCTACCGGAGACCCGCGTCGTCGCGCCGGCCGAGCGACGCCGGCCGCGAACGCCGCCGCCACGTCAGGTGGTGACCCGGCAGCCGGCCGCGCCGACACCGACACAGGGGCAGGTCGTGAACCAGCAGAACCAGAAGTTCGACGCTGCCCGGCAGACCATTCTGGCGCCGGCCGGTGCGACCTCCTACGAGGTCAGCCACCAGGCGATCGAGGCTCAGCCGCAGGGAAACAATGCCACTCTGGACAAGGTGCTGTTGCAGTTCCCCGGCGTCACGCAAGACTCGGCCGCAAGCGGCGAGCTGCATGTGCGCAACGAGCACGCCAATCTTCAGTATCGCATCAACGGCATCATGCTCCCCGACGGCGTCGGCGCGTTCGGGCAAATCCTCGACACCGGCATCGTCGGCAGCCTGGCGCTATTGACCGGCGCGCTACCGGCGCAATACGGGCTACGGACTGCCGGTGTGCTGGACATCCAGACCAAGACGGACGCCTTCAACAACACTGGAAGCGTCAGCGTCTATGGCGGCAGTCACGGCACCATCACGCCGAGCTTCGAATATGGCGGCACGGTCGGACAAACCCAGTATTTCGCGTCCGGGCGCTTTCTGCAAAACAATCTGGGAATAGAAAATCCGACACCGTCGAACGAAGCGATTCACGACCGCACGTCGCAGGAAAAGGGTTTTCTCTATCTGTCGACGGTACTCGATCCCACCAGCCGCCTGACGTTCATGAGCGGCGTTTCGAATGCGTCGTTTCAGATTCCCAACACTCCGGGGCTGACGCCCAACTTCAACGTCAATGGGATAACCAACTTCGATTCCTCAACGCTCAACGAGCACCAGAACGAGTTCAATCAGTTCAACGTCCTTGCCTACCAGAAATCGGCAGAAGACATCGACTACCAGATCTCCTACTTCAACCGCTACAGCCAGTTGCACTTCTTTCCTGATCCACTCGGAGATCTGATCTTCAACGGCGTGTCGTCGGACGTTTACCGTCAGAGTTTCGTCAACGGCATTCAGGAAGATACTGCTTGGCGCGTCGGTTTTGCCCATACGCTGCGGTTTGGATTTTCCGTGAGCGCTGAGCGCTCTTTGGTCAACAACATATCCACGGTGCTGCCGGTCGATCCCGCAACCGGCAACCAGGTCGATCCCGTAACCGGCAATCCGTTCGGTCCACCCTTCACCGTGTTCGATTCCAGCTCCAAGACTGGCTGGTTGCTCGGCACTTATGTTCAGGACGAGTGGCGGATCACGAACCAGCTAACCTTGAACGCTGGATTGCGCTTCGACCAGATGTATCAGTATGTCGATGCCAACCAGTTCAGTCCGCGCATCAGCCTGACCTGGAAGCCGTACGACGGAACCACCTTCCACGCCGGCTACGCGCGAAACTTCACGCCGCCACAGCAAGTGATCGCTGCCCCGGCCAATCTTGCGCTGGTGACGCCCCCTACCGCGCCCGCCAACACGCAAACGCCCGAGGTGCCGCTCAACAGTCCGGTGCTCCCCGAACGCTCTCACGTCTTCGACGTCGGTGTCGTTCAGAAGATCTATCCCGTGCCCGGTCTCGAAGTCGGCATCGATGGCTACTACAAGATCGCCCGCAACCTGCTCGACGATGGCCAGTTCGGCGCGGCCTATGTGCTGACCGGCTTCAACTATGACCGCGGCGAGAATATTGGTCTCGAAGTCAAATCGACCTACACCAACGGCAACTTCCGCGCCTGGGCCAACGTGGCCTGGGCAAAGCAGGTTGCCACCAACGTCGTATCGAACCAGTTTCTGTTCGCTCAGGACGAACTGAACTATATCGCTAACCACTATATCTACACCGACCACGCCCAGGTCTTGACCGCTTCCGCGGGTGCTTCCTATCTGTGGAACGGCACGCGCTTAAGCGCCTCCATGATCTACGGTAGCGGGCTTCGTTCCGGCTTTGCCAACACCGACCATCTGCCGTCTTACACGCAGGTCAATGTCGGGGTATCGCACGATTTCAACATCGTTGCGCCGAACAAGCCGACCACCGTGCGGTTCGATGTCGTCAACCTGTTCGACAAGATCTACGAAATAAGGGACGGAACGGGTATCGGCGTGTTCGCTCCGCAATTCGGACCGCGGCGCGGTTTCTTTGTCGGCGTTTCGCAGAAACTCTGAATTTGGCCTTGGAGGCCGGATCACTTACCGAAGAGAGGACCACATGTGGCATAGCAGGCACGGTGGCAATTTTTGCAGCGGAATCATCACAAGCTTCGCGGGGTTTCTTGCCTGTCTGGCAGTGACAGCAGAACCCGCGTTTGCCCAATCTCCAAATCCCTTGTTGCCGCGAAACCTGTCGCCTTGGGGCATGTTCCTCAATGCCGATATCGTGGTGAAAGCCGTGATGATCGGGCTTGCCTTCGCTTCACTGGTGACCTGGACGGTGTGGCTTGCCAAGACCGTCGAACTCAGCGGGCAGAAGAGGCGCGCACGTCGCCGGCTCAAAATGCTGGAAAGCGGTGGCAGTCTTCGAGATGCGGTCCGCGCTTGCGAAACCGATGGGGACGCCGTCGCGCAGCTTATCCTGTCCACGGCCCGGGAAGCCGAGCTATCCGACGGCGTCATCGACGAGGGGTTCAAGGAACGCGTCGCGTTGCGGCTGGAACGCGTGGAAGCCGCGATGACACGACAGGTTTCACGCGGCGTCGGCATTTTGGCAACGATCGGCGCGACCGCGCCGTTTGTTGGCCTGTTCGGCACCGTCTGGGGCATCATGAACTCCTTCATCGGCATTTCTGAATCCCACACCACCAATCTCGCGGTGGTGGCGCCCGGCATCGCCGAAGCTTTGCTCGCCACGGCCCTTGGGCTCGTCGCGGCGATTCCGGCGGTCGTGATCTACAATCATCTCGCGCGCGTCATCAGCGGCTATCGCACCCTCTTGGGCGACGCCTCGGCGCAACTCCTGTTGATGGTCAGCCGCGGACAGAGGGGCCGAGTCGCTCCGTTACCGCGCGCCGCGGAGTGACGAAGATGGCGATCCGTCTTGGCTCCCGCTCGGGCGGCGACGATCTCGAAATCCAGCATGAGATCAACGTCACGCCTTTCATCGACGTCATTCTGGTGTTGCTGATCATCTTCATGGTGGCGGCGCCACTCGCAACCGTGGACATCGGCGTCAACCTGCCTGCCAGCACTGCGCCCGAGCAGCCACGGCCGGACAAGCCCGTGTTCCTCACCGTCAAGCCGGACGAGACCATTGCGATTGGCGAGACCGTGGTGACGCGCGAGCAGCTTCCGGCCGCGCTCGATTCCGCCACCAACAATCACAAGGACGAGACGATCTTTGTGCGCGGGGACAAGACCCTGAGCTATGGCGCGCTCATGGAGGTGATGAACAGCCTGCGTGATTCCGGATATCTCAAGCTCGCTTTGGTCGGGCTGGAAACGCCGGCGACCAAACAATGAATGCGTTCGCGCTCCATCTGCCGGAAAGGCACGGGCTTTCTCGCTGGACGTTGGCCGGCCTGACGATCCTGATCGCCCACGCGGCGATCGTGGCAGTGGTTGCGCTCTGGTATGCCCGCAGACCAGTAGAGCCGAATATTCTTCCAGCCATCGCGGTAACGCTTGCGCCGGTCGAGGCCAGTTCGCCTCAGGTTCAGAACCAGGACATCGCAGTCGGGCCGACCATGCAGCAGGCGGAAGAAACGCCGAAAGAGCCGCCCAAGGTCGAGGAGAAGCCGCTGGAGCAGGTGGTGCAACCTCCGTCGCCACCACAACAGGCCGAGGTCACGCTGCCGCAGGTCGAGCCGAAAGACGTGGAAAAGCCGAAGCCGGAAGAGCAGCCTCCGGCGCCAGAAACGCGCGCGCCACCGAAGACGGAGCATGTCGGCCAATTCACTCAAGCCGGTTCCAATGCCTACAACGCGCTGGTGTTTGGGCATCTGCAGCGCTTCAAGCGCTATCCATCGTCGGCCAGAGGGGCACAGGGCACCGTGGTGGTGAGGTTCGTCCTGAACCGTGCGGGCGCAGTGACGGAGAGCGCGGTGACGAAATCATCCGGCAACGACGTGCTTGATCGCGAGGCGCTCGAAATCCTGCGCCGCGCCAGTCCCTTCCCGCCGTTTCCGGTCGCCAAACCGGGGTCCCAGGACAGTTACATCGCGCCGGTGAATTTCGCGCGCTAGTTGACGCTGGGAGTCTTGCGCGGTGGGAGGGGCTTCTGCTCGATCAGGCGCTGAGCCTGTTCTGCAGTCAGAAATTCAGCATTGCAGTGGGAACCCCTCGGACCGATCCGGCAAATTGATTGTCTAATGCGTCAGCGCCTCTTCCTCGTTTCGCTGCTTACACTCGCCAGTGTGTTCGGAAGACGAGGGTCGAGCGCGACGATTTTGGCCCACCACCGCCTCCAGATCTGAAAGTGAGCGCGAGAAGTTTGATACAGGTCAACGCGACTAACGCCAAGCTTGGAGAGGATCACGAGTAGCATCGACTAGTGTACGGAGACGGTCATGTCAGAACAGAGCAGCATGCATGTACACCTGAATTGGGCCAAGGAGCGGATCGACGAGATGGATGCAGCATTGGCTTCCTTCGAGGTCAGAGCCGGCCAGGCGAAGGCCGAGTCCAAGGTCAAGGTCGATCAGATCGTCGCCGATTTGAAAAAACGTCGTGACGAATTTCAGGCGCTACTCAAGACGCAGGCGGAAGCAGGCGAAGCTGCCTGGGCGCGCACCAAGACGGATCTGGAAAAGCAATGGAACGGGTTCGAAGCCCAAGTGGAAACCTATTTCGAAGGCGCAGGCAAGCATATCGAGCAACAACAGGCCACATTCAAGGATATTGCAGCGGCGCAGGCGAAGGCCTGGCGCGAGGCGGCGGACAAATTCCGAGAGGCGGCGGGTAAAGTGGCAGCGGCCCGCACCGTCGACGTCGAAGCCGCGCTCAAGCAGATGAAATCCGACGCGTCTGAAGCGGAAGCGCGTCTGCAGAAGCTAAAGCAGGCAGGGAGCGAGTCCTGGTCGGTGCTGAGCGCCGCGTTGGCAGAATCCCGCAAGGCTTTCGATCAAGCTAACCAGGCCGCATGGCACGCCCTGAAGGGCTCTGGCTCGAAGAGCTGAAACCACCGTTTGGCGCGCAGAGGGATGCATGGCAACCGATGTCCTGGTTTCGCGCGAGTTGAAATCGCTGCAAGACGAGCTTGCGAGTGCCAGGAAGAATCGCACTGCAGTGGTCGAGCAATCGGCTGCGGCATCGCCCGCACCGGCAAGCGGCACGGAGGCTTCGACGCCGGACGAAGCCGAGCTGCAGGGCTACCTGCGCCAACTCGCTGACGAGGTCACCGAACTGTTCGGCGAGGCCGAGAAGAGCGTTTCGGATCGCTCTAAGGTCCCATCCCGGACCGAAAATTGACGTGGCACTCGAGGTCCGCAAGACCGCGCTAGAATCCCTTCATGAGGATGCGCGCGACATTAAGCTGACGATCGATGCGATGGGCCAGGAAATCAGGAGCGTGAAGCAGAGCGTGACCGCGCTGGTGCACAATCCGCTCGACGTCGCGGCGGAAAAGCTGCTCGTGCCAGCCGCCCTATCGGTGCTGAGAGGACTGCGGTCGAAGAAGGAGCATTCGTGAGTATACCGGACCGGTTCGGATGCGACGTTTCGGTTCCAATTACACGCGCTCATTCCCGTGAGATCACCACAAGCTGACAGATCTTGTAGGCCTGGGAGAAATGGTCGTTCCAGTTGCTGTGCGAGAGCGACTCGAACTGGTTGACGAAGAGGCGCACGGCCGGATCGGTGGATTGAGTTTTCCTCGGCCGCCTGACGAACTCACGGGCCAGAGCCCGCAGTTCACTGCGTCACGGTGAGCGCGAGCTTGTGGCGATTGTACTCACTCATCGTCATCATCCTCATCATCCTCGTCCAGCTCGTTAGGCGCTGGAGCAACTGGTCGATCAGGTCCCGACTGTCCTTGGCCTCGTTCGCATGCCCGTTTTCGTCGTCGATGTCCTGCACGGTGTTGAGGGCACCGATGATGCGGTCGAGGCCGCCGGTACGAGCTTCTCGATTGCTTGCAAGCGGCGGACCTCAGCCAGCGCCGCATCGGTGACCACTTCGACATTTGTCCGTGTCGAGGCTGATGCCGAGGTCGTGGTTGAGGTCGTCCATGTAGTCGCAGGCTGAGGCATCATGACGCCCTTGAGGCGGCCTTCGAAAACTCGTCCCCGGCGGCCGGTAATTCCACCGCGCCCGGTTCGTGGACCATGGTGCGGTCGTCCTCAGACAGCATTCATCCTTGTTGGATCCATTGTCCGCGCCGTATCCGGACACGATCTGGCCACTCTCGGACCGATTACCGACGGAGTAGGTCACCGAAAAGAAACCATAGCGTCAGCTGCATAAAGCTTGTTCAGGATTGCGAAAGGCCGACGCCTCCACGATCCATCAAAATTGAAAATATAAGAGATGTTTCACCGGGGGCTACTTCGATGTTTACCATATACAACTGCATCGCCTACGAGCATGACCTGCGACTGGTGGTGCTGGCGGCCATCGTATGTGCACTCGCGTCTTTCGCGGCAATCAACTTCCTGAATCACGTCCGCAAGACAACCGGCTATATGCGCGACATCTGGCTGTGCGTCGCCGCCACCGCGAGCGGCTTCGGCATCTGGGCGACCCACTTCATCGCTATGCTTGCGTACTCGCCAGGCATTCCGAGCGGATACAACATTATCCTTACCACACTGTCGCTCCTTGCGGCGATCCTGCTCACCGGCGTGGGTCTTTCGATCGCGTCCGCAAATAGAGTGCCTGCCGGGCGCTGGATCGGTGGGGCCGCGGTCGGCGGCGGCATCGCGGCGATGCACTACACCGGAATGGCAGCCTTCGAGATCGCCGGACGGATTCAGTGGGACGCCGCTCTCGTCGTCGCTTCCATCGCGCTGGGTGCAGCGATCGGAGCCACGGCGCTGCCCGCCGGTTTGCGTGACGGGACGTTGAAGTGGAAGGCCATCGGGGCGATGCTGCTCACGCTGGCAATCTGTAGTCATCATTTCACCGCCATGGGCGCGGTTTCGATCATTCCGGACCCGGCAGTCGCGGTGTCGGAAATGGCTCTTCCTGCCGGCTGGCTTGCGCTCGGCGTCGCGCTCGCGTCGCTGGCGATCCTGTTTTTCGCCTGCGGAGGCCTTGCGCTCGATATCCGAGAACGCCATCGCGCCGAATTAGAGGTCGATCGCATGCGCGGACTTGCCGATGCGTCGGCCGAGGGATTGTTGGTCTGCTATGGCGACAAGATCGTTTCGATCAATTCAAGCCTGACGGAACTGACGGGCTATGTCCCCGACGATGTAATTGGCAAATCGTTGGCGATCTGCCTGCCCGAGGAGTCTCTCAGGCACAAGCTGGTCACGAGGCCGCGGGAGCGCATCGAGGCTGAATTACGCGATGTCAACGGCCAGTTCATTCCTGCAGAATTCATCCTTCGCACCATAGATTTCGCCGGTCAGCCTCATCATGCAATCGCGGTCCGCGATCTGCGTGATCGGAAGAAAGCCGAGGAACATATTCAATTCCTGGCGCACCACGACGCACTGACGGGCTTGCCTAACCGAAACAGCTTCAACGCCCGGCTCGACCACGAAATCGAGGTGCATCAAGCCTCGGGTCGGTCATTTGCCGTGCTCTGTCTCGACCTCGATCGCTTCAAGGAGGTAAATGATCTGTTCGGTCATGCCGCCGGTGACGCCCTCCTGAAGAGGGTTGCTAAATGCGTTACCGCCGTGCTCGATCGGAGCCAGATGATGGCGCGGCTCGGTGGCGATGAATTTGCGATCATCGCAACAAATCTTTCTGGTGCATCGGCGGCGGGCCGTATCGCCGAGCAAATCATCGAAGCGTTGCGGATCGAAAACGAATCATCGACCACGGCCTCGTTCGTTTCCACCAGTATTGGCATAGCGATTTTCCCAAACGATGCCCAGGACGGACGGGGCCTTCTCACCCACGCGGATACCGCACTCTATCGTGCCAAAACCGATGGTCGCGGAGTTTATCGCTTCTTTGAAGCCGAGATGGGCGTTGAGGTGCGAGATCGGCGCATGCTGGAGCGCGATCTTCGCAGCGCGATCGCACACCATGAGTTTGAACTGGTGTATCAGCCGCAAGCCCGGCTTGATACGCGCGAGATCACGGGCTTCGAAGCCTTGTTGCGCTGGCATCATCCGCGGCGCGGTCAGGTTTCGCCGGGCTTGTTCATTCCCGTTGCGGAGGAAAGTGGTGCGATACAGCACATTGGCGAATGGGTGCTGAGGCAGGCGTGCAAAGAAGCCAGCGGATGGACTAACCCGCTCAGCGTCGCTGTGAACGTCTCCGCGATGCAGCTGCACAATCCGCAGTTTACACGACTCGTTCACGAAATCATTATTCAAACCGGGCTGAAGCCTGGACGGCTCGAATTGGAGATCACCGAAACCGCGCTGATCCGCGACCTCAATCGGGCGCTGGCGACCTTGCGTCAGCTGAAGGCGCTTGGGGTCCGGATTGCGATGGACGATTTCGGGACTGGTTACTCGTCGTTATCGAACTTGCGGGCATTCCCGTTCGACAAGATCAAGATCGATCGTTCCTTCATCAAGTCGGTCGAGGCCAACGAGCAGGCGGCGACCATCGTTCGGGCGGTGCTCGGCATTGGCCGCGGGCTCAAGCTGCCGGTGTTGGCGGAAGGCGTTGAGACGCGCGAAGAGCTTCGTTTCTTGGGTGCCGAGCTGTGCGATCAAGTTCAGGGATATTTGGTGGGAAGGCCGGCGGATATCGCCGGTTTCCGCTACCTCACTCATGCCGCGGAGGGTGCACACGATCTCGAGTTTCCCCTACCCCATACCGGAGCGGGTGTTGCGCTGAAGGTCGCCAGTCGTTAACGGGGGATCGGCGCTACAATGGGAGGAGCGATATAGGCGCAACTCATGCTCGACCTGCCCTCACATTGCGTGCGTCACCGATGTCGGAGCTGAGTTCGTGCGTCACGCGCATTGCCATGTTGCGGCGCAGAGGGATATCGGCCCATGGCGGAAATGCCGAGGGTTGATCCGAGGTCTGCTTCCCGCTAAGAGCTGCGTTGGGCGGAAGGCTGCTCCTGACACTGCGCGGATACTGACGCGCCGAGCCATTGATCCCGCAAGCTTTTCGCGTGGATAGGCCTCCCACAAGGGAAGAAGGAAGAAGTGCGCGTCACGCCGCGGCCTGCTCACCTTTTCGGCTTGCAAGGATCTTGTCGATCCGTCGGCCGTCGAGATCGACGACTTCAAGATGCCAGCCGCCGAGGTCGAAGGCGTCGCCGACCTGCGGCAGCACGTTGAAGTGTTGCAGCACGAGGCCGGCCACGGTGTTGTAGCGGTGAAGCGGCGGCAGCTCGAAGCCGAGCAGCTCACCGAATTCGTCGACCGGCATCCAGCCCGAAACCAGCAGCGAGCCGTCGGCGCGCGTGACGTAGGCCGGCTCCGGCGGGCCTTCCTCGGAATGGAACGCGCCGACGATGGATTCCAGAATGTCGGCCGCGGTGACCACGCCTTCGAAGGCGCCGTATTCGTCGTAGACGAGGCCGATATGCACCGGTGCCGCCTTCAGGATTGCGAGCACGTCGCGCGTATCGGCGGAAGCGGGAATCACCGGCGCGTCGCGCACCAGCGCGCGCAGATCGGGCGTGCGCTCGTTCATGGTGGCGACCAGCAGATCCTTGGCCTGGAGCACGCCGATCGGCTTGTCGCGGTCGCCGTCGGACACGGGAAAGCGCGAATGCGGGCTTTTCGACATGATCTCGCGGATGACTTCCGGCGCGTCGTTGAGATCGATCTCGTCGACCTCGGTGCGCGGCGTCATGACGGCGCCGACCGGGCGGTCGCCGAGCCGCATCACGCCCGCGATCATCTCCTTCTCGCCGGGCTCCAGCACGCCGGCGCTTTCGGCCTCGCTGACGAGGTGATGGATCTCGTCCTCCGAAACCTTCTCCTCCGCCTTGCCGCTGCGGCCGAGCAGCGTCAGGATCAGCTTGCCGGAGAGATCCAGCAGCACCACCAGCGGCAGCGAGATCTTCGCGAGCCAGTCCATCGCCGGCGCGACCTTGACCGCGATGCTTTCGGGATCGCGCAGCGCCACCTGCTTGGGCACCAGTTCGCCGACGATCAGCGTCGCGTAAGTGATGAGCGTCACCACGATGCCGACGCCGACGATGTCGGCAATCCCAGACGAGAGGCCGAGCCCGAGCAGCCATTGCGCCAGCCGCTGTCCGAGCGTCGCGCCCGAGAATGCGCCTGAGAGCACGCCGACCAGCGTGATGCCGATCTGCACCGTCGAGAGAAACTTTCCGGGATCGGACGCCAGCGCCAGCGCGCGCTCGGCGCCGCGCACCCCCTTGGCCGCCAGCATCGAGAGCCGGGCCGGGCGCGAGGAGACGACCGCCAGCTCCGACATGGACAACAGGCCGTTAATGACGATCAGCAGGACGACGATGACGAGTTCGAGCGAGAGCATATTTGGTGGCATTGGGTTGAAACGCGGTCAGGCGAACGCCGGGCCATACCCAATATAGGCAATCACTGCGCGGTTCGCCCGGTTCCGATCAAATTGCCGCACCGTCCGGGTCGGGCGGCAATGCTGACGCGCGTGTTCGTGTCGACCGCCTGGCGCTCTCTTAGCTGCACGGATACTGCACGGCTGAGGAAACGCGCGGATACAGGTAATAGCTCTCGCTGATATTGATAGTTCCGGCGATCGTGTAGCCAAGGTTGGGCGTGTACTGGTACGTGACCTGGCCGAGTATCAACGACACGTTGGCGGGCGAGGGAGTGCCGAGGGACGCCGGCAAGGTTACCGCGCCGGTCAGTGGCGTCCCGTTGAGCGCCTTGCTCCAGGTCACGGTCGCATTGCCCTTGGCGTCCGTGGATACTTCCGACACTATGACCGTGACATTCGTCGAGGAATAGGGAGGGGAGGAATAAGGAGCGATCGTCGCCGCCGACGCGCCAAGCATGGTGCTCAGCGATGAGTCGGTGACGCATGCGTTTCGTGACACCAGGTCCGCGACCGTGTGGGCGGTTTCGCTGACCTTGACGCTGATCGCTAGCCCGTTCCCGAGTTCGACGCCGCCCACATAGAGCAACAGCATGAACGGCACCACGATGGCGAATTCCACCGCGGCGACGGCGCGAGTGTCGACCCATAAGTTCCGCATGCGATGAAGCCTCCGGCTCATGAGTTGACGAAGGACTCGTTCATGAAAGCCGTTGACGCCATGATCAGGCGGCTGCCATTCATTTGGTTCGCCAGATTGAAGCCGAGTGGACCCAAGTAAACTGGCCACAGATACATCACCCGCACGACAACGATGTCGCCCTGATTGCCGGGGCTGTATTGCCAGGTGTTCGTCACGTTTCCTTGGGCGTCGTAGGTCAGGGTTGGCAGGCCCGTGTTCGCCGAACTCCACGCGCTGGCAACCTGGACGTCGATCATCAGGCCTTTGCAGTCGAATAGGATCACAACGTTCTTGCAGACCGCATTGGCAAACTGGGCCTGGGTCATGCTCTGGGCCTGCGCCTGCCCCGTCAGGATCGCCCGGCTGGATTGGTTCACCACCTGTTCCAGGAGTTGCTGGGCAAAGAAAACAAGGAAGGTCTGGATGATCGCGAGCAGCAAAGCGATGAACGGTGCGCCGATCAGCGCGAACTCGACCGCGGTTGCGCCCTTCCGGTCGGCAAAGAAGGCGCGCCAGCGGCGGCGTTTGGTTATGGGCGCGGCGTGCGTGGCGGTCATGACTGCTTTCTCTACTGAGTCAGGCGGGGGTTGGACGCGACCTTGAGGAACAGAGCCTGGAGTGCGGACGTGATGTCGCCGTTGGTTGACACCTTGGTGTACAAATCGGTCGATGAGGCGCAGGCCTTCAAATTTGTCTCGATCTGGCTGGTCGCGCCGGTGGACGTACCGTTGAAGGGGTAGATCCAGCTATCGTACCAGGCGTTGCTTTTATGGAGCGCCGAGTCGTCATATTCGGTGTAAAGCACCGCGATGCGGATCTTCTTGTTCTTGATGGTGGTGCAGATCGTGGGGTCGAGCGGCTGCTGGCAACGCTTACCACTGAGAGTCTTGTTGCAGGACTTCGTGAACGGGTCGGTCGTAGTCATCACGTCCTCAACGCCATCGGTCACGAGGAAGACCACCTCCTGTGGCGTATCGGTGCCGACGTTGGTCCCGTTCCCCGGAGTCGGCATGATGTTGTTGAGAGCGTTCAATGCGCCCGCGATGCTGGTGTCGGCGTCGCTATTATTGTTCGTCGATGTCAGCCAGTTGTTTTTGTAGACTGGCAGGACCGCAATGCTGCTGGCTGCACTCTGGATGGTCGCGACCGTATAGCTGGTCGTCGACGCCGGCGTCACGGGAGTTCGCACCACCCCAGGTTTTCCGTTAGGCGCGAAGATCGGCGAGCTGCTGTTCAACTGATAATCGAATGTATAGATCGCGACCCCATAAGTATTTCGATTGATGTTCGATATCTGGTAGGCGGTACTCATCAGGGATTGGACTGCCTGCGTTACACGATCGATGCGCAACGTGAGGCCGAGATTGCGAGCAAGCTGGTAGTTATCAATCCCGCCTGGATTGCCCAGGCTGTCCGCGGCAGGATTGGTTTCGTGGCATGCGAATCCGCACCCTTTGGTCCCGGATGAGTCGACCTGCTTTTGCGTGTTGGCGATCAGCGTGTTGATGTCGGCCGATGTCGCGCCGATCGCCATGGAAGGCGAGTCGTCCAGCAAGAGATAGAAATTGATGTTGGGTGCGCCCTGGTTGCGTGCCGTTGACTGACCATTGAACGGCCAGCTCGCCTGCTTGAGCAGGCTCGGAAAGGCATTGGTCGCGGTCGCGTTGTAGCAAACCTGGACGTTGCGAACGACCTGGTTGTTTGAGTTGACAGGGTCAGCATAGACCGTGTCCGGGCCGGGGCATGAGCCGTAGGTACAGTAGCCTGTTGTAGAGTCGGGGCTGCTGCAATTGACCGCGACCGTGAGAGTCGGCTGTCCCGCCAGGTTGTTGTTGCTCACCAGGGAATTCGCGGTGATGTTGAAAACGTTCTTCGCCGCGGTCTGGGCCGCTGTCGGGCTCTGCTGCATCATCGCCGAGGTAACGGTGGCGACGGCGGCAGCGTCGGTGGCGGCGTCGAGGTCGACCTTCATGTGCTGCGTATGAGTGTAGTCCAGCGCCATGCCCAGCAGAAAGACGGTCGGAACCATCACAAGTGCAAAGATCACGGCGACGTTGGCCTTGCGATCTCTGGCAAAACGATACAACCAAGCGCGGAGCATGATCTTCATCCCGATCGCCGTAGGTCCCGGCAGAGGCAATCTCTCTGGCTTATCAAGGATCGAGGACCTGGGAGCGCGACCAGGCGACCTCTGCCGACTTCTCGGCAGAGCGGAACCTTGAAGATGGCCTGTTAAGTGATGGCCTGTTAAGTAAAGCTTACGCGGATCGCGCGAACATGGGCCGCCGAAAATCCGCCGTTGCCGGATCGACCGGAATCATTAACGAAGGCTAAACGCAGCCAGGAAAGCAGCCGGGCATATTGAAGCGGGTTGCCTCGCCAGGCGGCATGCTGGTTCTCCCTCTGCCGTGAAGAACCGAGAGAGGAGGACAGAGTTACGATCTGTAATCCCCGTTGGTCGCGACATACTCCTTCGTCAGGTCGCAGGTCAGCGCGCGGTCGCGGCCCCTGCCGAGGCCGACCCCGACCTTGATCTGTATCTTCGGGCTCTTCATGGCCTCGGAGACTTCCGCCTCGTTATGCGGCCGCTCAGAACTCGCCGTGCAGCCACCCTGAAAACGCCGACACCGGTCGGCGTCGCAGGCGGGGCTTACGATAAGCTGGTCGTCGGCGGTGAAGGTCAGCGCCTCATTCAGCGGGTGCGCGTAGCAGGTCTCCAGCACGCGCCCGGCACGCAAGATAAGTCTAACGCGAATGTGACGCACCTTTTCGCTATGCGGGCGCCTGAATGCATGTCACGATCTCGCATCGAGATAGGGAGATCGATCGTGCGACTGTGCGTCTCTCTCGGAGCTATGTTGGTCGCGGGTGCACTCGCCTGCGGCGCCGTTGCGGCGGCGCCCGGGCAGCGGTCCGACCTCGCGGAGAAGCCGGCTTCGGTCGATATCGAGCTCGTCATTGCCGTCGACATATCCTACTCGATGGACCCGGACGAACTTGCGTTGCAGCGCGAAGGCTACGCCCAGGCGATCGTTTCCAGGGAATTCCTTCAGGCATTGAAGGCCGGCCCGAACGGCAAAATCGCCGTGACCTATTTCGAATGGTCGGCCACAAGTGACCAGAAGATCATCATCCCGTGGCGGTTGATCGACGGTCCGGAGACCGCCGATTCCGTCGCCAACGAAATCATGAAGGCGCCGATCCGCCGAGGTTCGCGCACCTCTATCTCTGGAGCGATCCAGTTTGCCATGCCGCTGTTCGACGAGGATCCGTATCGAGGCCTGCGCCGCGTCATCGACATTTCCGGTGACGGCCCGAACAATAACGGCTCGCCGATCACGCCGGTTCGAGACGAGGCCTTGGGGAAAGGCATCGTCATCAATGGCCTGCCGATCATGGTCAGGGAGCCATCTCAGACCTCAACGGACATCGAAAATCTTGATTGGTACTACGAGGACTGTGTGATCGGAGGTCCGGGCTCCTTTGTCGTGGCCATCCAGGATCGCGACAATTTCAAGGAGGCGATCCGCACGAAGTTGCTGCTCGAGGTGGCAGGATGGCGGCCCGAGCAGCGGGTGGTCCCTGTAGCGGGCGCGCAACCGCGGATCAGCTGCGAGATCGGCGAAAAGCTTTGGCAGGAGCGTTGGGGACGCTAAAGAGGATCGGCTCTAAAGGTTATTGTTTGAGCATGATCTCCGCGCAAACGCGTTCCGCGTTTGTCGCGAGGGAAAACCGCTTCACACTTTTCCGGATCATGCTCTAGCCTTACTGCGTCATAACGCTCTAACACCTCATCCTGAGGAGCTTGCGAAGCAAGCGTCTCGAAGGATGTGGGCCACAGGCGGGGCCTCATGGTTCGAGACGCGCTTCGCGCTCCTCACCATGAGGGTTAGTGACACAGTAAGGCTAGAGACATCGATTGCCGGGAGCGAGCTCAAGAAATTCCCGCGATTCCGCTCAGCTGGGAAGCAAGCGCGGGTGTGGAGCAGAGGATCGGGTTTCCTTTGCTGATGCCGTCGCCAGCGAAGAAATCGCTGATTGAGGCGCCCGCTTCGCTGGCAATGACGATACCGGCCGCGACGTCCCAGGCATTGATGTGCAGCTCGACATAGGCGTCGGTGCGCCCGTCCGCGACACGGCAGAGCCCGAGCGTGCCCGACCCGGAGCGCTTCACCGAGCAGCCGGCAGTGTAGCAGCGCTGCAGGACGGCCAGGTAGCGCTCGAAGGGAATGCGGGTCGACCAGCCGAGTTCGATAGTGGCGCGCGTGATGTCCTCGACACCCGACACGGAGATCGGCCGCCCGTTCAGCGCCGCGCCCTGTCCGCGCTGGGCGACATAGAGCTCGTCCAGCGCCGGTGCGGCCACGATTCCGATCGTGGGGATGCGGTTCAGCAGGAATCCGATCGAGATGCACCAGTTGCGGTCACCGCGGGCGAAGTTCGAGGTGCCATCGATCGGATCGATGATCCAGACCGCATCGCTTGCTGCGCCGCCGCCCTCCTCGCCGATCACCGTGTCCATCGGGAACAGCACGGCCAGCCGTTGGCGCAGGAAGCCCTCGACCGCTCCGTCGGCAACGGTCAGCCAGTCCTGAGCGCCTTTCATGGTGACGCCGAGGCTTTCCTGCTTGCCGAAATAGTCGAGCGCCATGTGTCCGGCCTCGACGACAAGGCCCTGGACGGCATAGCGCCGCAATTCGAGTTCTGCCGGCGTCATCGGCCGACAGCCCCGAGGGCGACAGGCCTGCCGGTGCGGGCGAGGTCGGTGACAGCGTCGGCGGGCATGGTTTCACAAATCTGTTGCATGAGCACGCTACGGATCGCTACGTTTATTCCAAGCCGGTCGCGGAATGGAAGAGCAAATCCATTCTGGCAAAATCAGAGCGGCATGGAGGGAACGGATCGTGCAGGCGGAGACGCAAGGCGTGTCGTGCGCCGGCGCGGCCATCGGGGTGCGCGACCTGCATGTCGCCTATGGCGGCACGCCAGTCCTGCATGGTATCAGCCTCGACTTTGCTCCCGGCACCTTCACCGCTCTCCTGGGCTCTTCGGGCTGCGGCAAGACCACTCTTCTGCGCGCGTTGTGCGGCTTCGTGCCGGTGCGCTCCGGCTCGATCGTGGTCGGAGACCGCGACGTCGCTCTGCTGCCACCGGAGAAGCGCGGCATGGCGATGGTTTTCCAGTCCTACGCGCTGTGGCCGCACATGACCGTGCTGCAGAACATCGGCTATGGGCTCAAGCTGCGCGGCACCGCGAAAATCGAGATCGCCGCCAAAGTGGCGTCGCTGCTCGCGATGCTGGGCCTCAGCGGCTACGAGGAGCGCAAGGTCACGGCGCTGTCTGGCGGGCAGCGCCAGCGCGTCGCGCTCGGCCGGGCGCTGGCGGTCGACCCCGGCATTCTGCTGCTCGACGAGCCCCTGTCCAATCTCGATGCCAAGATCCGGATGACGATGCGCCACGAGATCCGCGCGATCCAGCGGCGGCTCGGCGTCACCGCCATCCACGTCACCCATGATCGCGAGGAAGCCATGACCATGGCGGATCGGCTCGTCATCATGCAGGCGGGGCGGATCGCCCAGATCGGCACGCCCGAGGAGGTCTACGATCGGCCGGCGAGCGCCTTCGTCGCCAACTTCATGGGTGCGGAGAACGTCCTGCCCGTGCATCTTGCGCGCGGCGAGGAAGGAACGGCCGTCAGCACTGGCTCCGCGGTCGCCCGGCTCGCGGACGATGACGCCACCGCACTGCCCGCGGGCGAGGCCGTAGCCTATTTCCGGGACGATGCCGCGAGCCTCGACGCGCCCGACGCAGCGCCGCGGGGCGATCTCCTCGTACCCGGGCGCATCGCCGCGCGCAGCTACCCGGGCGGCCTCTATCGCTATCGCGTCGAAGCGGCCGGCCGGCAGATCACGGTCGACGACGCTGCGCGCCATGAACCGGGCGCCGCCATTGGCCTGCGCATCCCGGTGCAACGCCTTCACATCTTCCCGGCGGCCGAGGCCGTCATCGCCGCCTGACAACGGAGCCAGACACATGCGCATTCTCACGATCACATGCTCCTTCGCGGCGCTGCTCGCAGCCTCGCCTCTCGCGGCACAGACCCTCAATGTCGCCTCGGCCGGCGACCAGAACATGGTCGACTACGTCAAGGACTATCTCGGCCCGATGTTCGAGAAGAGCCATCCCGGCGTGAAGGTCGTCTCCGTCGGCACGGGCCCCGGCGATGCCGGCTCCCAGAAGATCTACGAGAAGCTCGACGCCCAGAAAGGCGCCGCGACCACCGACTTCGACGTGGTGGTGATCCACCAGAAGGCAGCCGGGACGATGGTGAGGGAAGGGCTGCTCGCGAAATACACGGACAAGGTCGACACTGCAAAGCTGGTTTCCAGCGACACCGCCAAGAACGCGCTCGGCGCCGACGTCTCGGGCTATGTCATCCCGATGTTCCAGTCGCAGACGGCACTCGCCTACAATGCCGACATGCTCAAGAATCCGCCCGACAACTTCGCCGAGCTGAAGGAGTGGGTGAAGAAGAACCCGAAGCAGTTCGGCTACAATGGAATCAAGGGCGGCATGTCCGGCGTGGCTTTCGTCGCCGGCTGGGTCTACGCCTTCGGCGGCGACGCCGGCAAGCTGATCCAGGGGCCGTATGACCCGGCCGAGAAGGCCAAATGGGACACAGCCTTCAGCGAGCTGAAGGAGTTCAACAAGAACGTCGTCATCACGCCAGGCAACGCCGGCACGCTCGACATGCTCAACCGCGGCGAGATCGCTATGGGCCCGGTCTGGGTCGACATGTTCTATTCCTGGCAGGCTGACGGCAAGCTGCCGCCCAACATGAAGCTCAAGCTCGCCGCGCCCGGCATGCCCGGCCAACCGATGTACTACGCCGTGCCGGAGAAGGCGGCGCAGCGGAAGCTGGCGGAGGAGTTCATCGCGCTCGCCACCAGCCCGCAGGTCCAGGCAGACGGCATCGTCAAGAAGTTCAACTGGTATCCGGGCATCGACGCCAAGAACCTGGAAGGCAAGCTCGACAAGGCCGCCTGGGACAAGCTCTTCACCGACATTACGCCGGCCGACCTGTCGAAAAACGGCAAGCCCTTCCCGATCGCGCCCTACTTCAACGACATCCTCGAGGGCTACGAGAAGAAGGTCGCCAACTGAGGCTCATGAGCCTGTCCCAACGCCAGCTCGCCTTGCTGCTGATCGCGCCGGGTCTCGCCCTCGTCGCGGCGCTGTTCCTCTATCCGCTTCTCTTCTCTCTCGTCTCGGCCTTCACTGGCCCTAAGGGCGGGTTCTCCTTGCAGGCCTTCGGCAAGGCCTTCGAGCTCTACTCCGGCGACATCCTCTTCACGATCGTCATCGTGGTGACGTCCTGCGTGCTGACGGCGCTGGCGGCGATCGCCATCGCCGGCACGCTGACACTCGGCGAAAATCCGTGGGTCGTCGGCACGCTCCGCACCCTCTACCGCTGGCCCCTGTTCATTCCCTTCATCGTGGCCGCGCAGTGCATGCGCACCTTCCTCGCCAAGAACGGGCTGATGAACAACAGCTTCGTCTCGCTCGGCCTGATGGAGCCGCTGCAGGCAGCGAGTTATCTCGACTGGCGCGGCATCATCATCACCTTCGTGTGGAAGCAGACCCCGTTCGTCGCGCTGCTGCTGGCCGGCGCGCTGGCGGCACTCGACCGGGCGACGCTGGAGGCAGGACGCAATCTCGGCGCCTCGCGGCTCAGGGTTCTGATCGAGCTGGCGCTGCCGCAGGTGATGCCGACGCTGCTCGTTGCGCTCGTCCTCTCCTTCGTGACGATGCTCTCGGTGCTCTCGGTGCCGATGATGGTGGCCGGTTCGCAGCCGACCATGCTGACCGTCGACATGGCTTTCCGCATCAACGCCTACGGCGACTATGCCACGGCCAATGCGCTCGGCGTCATCACCTACCTGATCAGCGCCGGTGCTGCGATCCTCTACCTCCGGCACGGCATGGCGAGGGAGAGCACGCCGTGAGCCGCGTCGCGTCCCTGCTGCGCGCCTCGCTGGCGGGCGTCGTCCTCGCGGCCTTCGCCTTCGCGTTGATCGGTCCGCTTGCCAATCTGGCGCTGTGGTCGGTGGCCGAGCGCTGGTACACACCGTACAAGCTGCCGGTCACCTATGGCACCCGGTACTGGGGGCAGGTCTTCCGCCCAACCGGCGATGCCATGGCCTCGCTCGGGACCTCGGTCTGGATTGCGGTGCTGACGGTCGTCGTCGCACTCGCGCTCTCCGTGCCGGCCGGCTACGCGCTGGCGCGCCTGAAGCTGCCGATGCGCGCGCTGTTCATGATCGCGTTTCTGCTGCCCCAGGCCTTTCCCTCGGTGGCGATATACATCAACGTGGCGCGGATCTTCTATAATCTCGGCATCAACGGCACGGTGCTCGGCGTCGTGCTGGTCCACGCCGCCCATGGCCTGGTCTATTCCGTGTGGATCGCGGCGGCGGCCTTCTCGGCGGTCGACAGGGATCTTGAACTCGCGGCCCGGAACATCGGCGCCTCGCCGCTACGCACCTTCTTCACGGTGACGCTCCCCCTGGCTGCGCCGGGTGTCATCGCGAGCGGCATCTTCGTCTTCCTGGAATCACTGGACGAGTTCACCGGCACGTTCTTCGTCGGCGTTCCGCAAGTCACGACGCTGCCGCTTCTGCTCTACAATGCGGCGATGGGCGGAAACTACCAGGTCGCCTCGATCACGGCGCTGATCCTCCTGGTGCCATCGGTGCTGTTCATGCTGTTCATCGAACGCTTTTTGCGCGCGGACGTTCTGGCCAAGGTGGGGGCGTAGAACCCCGCAAAGTCGTCAGGGCAGCCGGGCGCGACCACATCATTGTCGACCGTGTCGGGCATGCGATCATCCGCCGCCCATTTACCATCTATTAACTCTCCGCTTCGTGTTGGCGGAATGTGTGCCACAATCATGCATCATCGAAGCAAAGGGGATCGGTGGTGAATCAGACAATAGAGCGCATCTGGAGCACGGGCCTAGCGTTGCTGAGCCCGAGTCATCTGGTCGACTGGCTTCTCGACCAGATCGAGAAAATGAGCCCAATGATGATGCCTGCTCGGGTCGACATGCTGTCGTGCCAGGAAAGGCGAGTCGAGGTGCGCCTCGACTAATTCGGCGCGATCACTGCGCGCACCGGCGCCACCCGCGTGGCGCCGGTATCAGGTCAGAGCAAACCTAGTAACAATAGCGCCGATCGACCCGCACATAGGCGCCGTCGGGGCGCTGCATGTAGCAGCCGCGCTGATAGGCGTAGTAGCCGGAACGACGGCGCTCGCCTTCGGCGGCGATGGCCGCGCCCGTGCCGGCGCCGACGATCGCACCGACCGCGGCACCGCGGCTGCCGCCAATCGCGCCACCAAGAATGGCGCCGCCGACGCCGCCGACGATCGCGCCGCCAATGGCGTCCTGCGCCGCAGCCTCATGCACCGGGGCGAGCATCGCAACCGCCAGACAAGCCATTCCAAGTCCTCGAAGCATCTCGATCCTCCCTGCGATGCAGCCATTCATATCGTCGGCGACGGATTCGGGCCAGAACAATCACGCCCATTCGGCGTGAGGCGTCAGGCTATGTCGCCATGGCCTCAGATGGGGCAGGCATCGGCCGTACCGGCTGCGACGAGGTTATCTGACCAGGCGGCACCCGCGCGCCATCATGGCGCGATCCAGCGCTGCACGGCTTCGACCGTGTCGCGCGGGTTGGTGTTGAAGCAGATCGTGGCGTTCGGCGCGAGCTGGTGCACGAGGTTGAGGACCTTTTCGAACAGCAGCAGGCGCTCCTTCGGCTCGCGCAGGCCGGCGCCGATCACCACGCAGTCAAAGCTCGCCTCGCGCAGGGCTGACGTGACCGCCGCCTCCGCGGTCTCGTCGAGATCGATCAGGCAGCTCATGACGTCATAGCCGAGATCGGTGAGGCGCAGGAGCTGGGCGTCGATATAGTTGCGCACGAGCTCGGGTGTGAGCTGCGGAAACGCGCTGTAATCCGCGCTGCCGGGCTCGATGCCGATCGCGAGTACGCGCTTCTTCGTCACGACGCAGGTTCCCGACTGACATTGACCTGTCAAATTGGCCAACGCGGCGAGGCGCGCGCTGGTTCCGACAGACCTCAAGCCGTGCCGTCGAGATCGGCCATAGCCGCCGCGCGTCGCTCCATCATCGCCCGCTCGCGCGCATTGGTGGCGAGACATGCGGCGGCCTCGAACGACGCGCGCGCTTCGGTGAAGCGGCCGAGCTTTTGCAGGAGGTCGCCGCGGACTGCCTGCAGATGGTGATAGGCCCTGAGCGCGGGTTCGTCCGCGATCAGGTCCACGAGATCGAGCCCGGCCTGCGGCCCTTCGGCCATGCCGAGCGCGACCGCCCGGTTGAGCTCGATCACGGGCGAGCGCACCAGGGTCGCAAGCTGTCCATAGAGCTCCGCGATGCGCCGCCAGTCCGTGGCTGAGGCCGTCTCCGCCGTGGCGTGACAGGCGACGATCGCTGCCTGCAGCGTGTAGAATTTTCCGGCACCGCCGAGTTCGCGCGCGCGACCGAGCGCCGACAGGCCGCGGCGGATCTGCAGACGATCCCAGAGCGCGCGATCCTGGTCCATGAGCAGGATGGGCTCGCCATCGATGCCGACGCGGGCGCGCATCCGCGCGGCGTTCAGCTCCATCAGCGCCATGAGGCCGTGCGCCTCGGGCTCCAGCGGCGCCAGCCCGACCAGCACCCGCCCCATGCGCAACGCCTCGTCGCAGAGTTGCGGCCGCAGCCATTCCTCGCCGTGCGAGGCCGCATGGCCCTCGTTGAAGATGAGATAGACGACCTCAAGCACCGAAGCGAGACGCTCGGAAAGCGCCTCGCCGCTCGGGGTCTCATAGGCGAGGCCCGACCGGGAGAGCGTTCGCTTGGCGCGCACGATGCGCTGGGCGATGGTTGCCTCCGACACCAGAAAGGCGCGCGCGATCTCGTCCGTGGTCAAGCCGCAGATCATGCGCAACGCCAGCGCCGCGCGAGCTTGCCGCGGCAGGAGCGGATGACAGGCGGTGAAGATCAGCCGCAGCAATTCGTCACCAATGTCGTCATCGAGGGCGGCGTCGAAATCTGGCACGGCCTCCTGCTCCTGGATCAGATCATGCGCCAACATCTCGTGCTTGCGAGCCAGCATTCTGGCCCGGCGCAGGTGATCGAGCGCACGGCGTTTGGCCGTCGCAACCAGCCAGGCGCCGGGATTGTCCGGCACTCCGGTGAGCGGCCACGCTTCCAGCGCGGCAACCAATGCGTCCTGGGTCAATTCCTCCGCCAGCGGCACATCGCGCAGCATCCGCGACAGCGTAGTGATCAGCCGCGGCTGCACGATGCGCCAAGTCGCGTGAATCGTGGCGCGGATCGCAGGATCGATGTCGGCGGCCGTCATCGCCGCCGACCAAGACGAGCGCTGGTGTCCATCAGGCGTGGGCGGCCACCCTGGAATGCGCGTCGACCTGGCAGGCCCCCTCCATATCGGGCGTGGCGAATGCCCGCAATTCGCAGGTGCCTTCCCAGCCTGGCATGTGATCGAGGTGCAACTGCATGAACTCCCTGGCCATGGCCACGGCTTCCTGCTTGTCGCGCAGCTCGAAGATGGCGTAGCCGCCGATCACCTCCTTGGCCTCAACGAACGGGCCGTCGATGACGCTGAGCTCGCCGTCGGCGATCCGCACCCGCGCGCCGGTCGACAGCGGCATCAGCCCGCCATTGTCGATCATCCGACCGGCCTTGATCTCTCGCTCGGATATCTTCTGCATGGCCTCCATCAGCGCCGGTGTCGGGGCGGCCATCGGCTGACTGGAGGTGACGATGTACATGAAGCGCATGAAAAACTCCCTTGGCGCGAGCAGCAGCCCGTTTCGGCCGCAAACCGGCTCGCTATGAAAGTGACGATCAAGCCCAAGCCGAATCGACATCGGCCAGGAAAATTTATTGCCGCAGCATGATCAGGGGATCGGCGGTATCGGGCACGCGGCGCCATTGCGCGTTGTCGTCGGCCTCGAACTGCCAGGCTTCGCCCGCCTTCGACATCAGGATGATCTGGCCGCGCTCGAGCCGCCATTGCGTCGGGTTGAACTGCGTGATCGCCGCGTCGCATTTCGACTTGAGGAAGACCTGGAAATTGTCCGCACCGGCCTCGGTGTTGGTCAATACGAGCGTGCAGACCGGCTGGCCGTTGCCGCGCACCATGGCCCAGTCGCCGATCATCTGGTCCATCGACTTGGCCATCGAGCGGGCGGCCGCGAGATTTTGCAGGATGTAGACGCCCTCGCCCTGCCGCAAGCCCTCGAAGATGCCGGCCTCGACCTCGGTGAAATCGATCACGGATTCGCCGGTCGAATTCTGCAGCCGCACGATGTCGAGGCCCTTGACGCTCCAGGCCGTGATCTCCTTGGTGAAGGGCAGCGCCGTCTTGCAGGCCGGCTCCAGCTCGAGCTTGGAGGCCTGGCCGGCCGCGTCGCCCTTCAGCGTCACCACACAGGTCTTGCTGCGCTCGGTGGTGGACAGCTCCCACTGCCCGATCATGTCCTTCTTCAGGGTCGTCGCATCCTGCGCCTGCGCAGGCGTTGCCGCGGCGACGAGCGCCGCGACGGTTGCCCAAGCACCGACCCGAAGATGTGTCATCCGCGACTCTTCACCGGGGTTTCCGCGACCGGCGTGATCGGCGGCTTGCCGGCAAACCAGGTCTTGAGGTTGTCGACGACGAGCTGGTCCATCGCGTTCCGCGTTACCACGGATGCAGAACCGATATGTGGCAGCAGGACGACATTTTGCATGGTCTTGAGCTCGTCCGGCACGTTCGGCTCGGCGGCGAACACGTCGAGACCGGCGGCGAGGATGGTGCCGGATTTCAGCGCCTGAACCAGTGCAGGCTCGTCGACGACGGAGCCGCGCGCCACGTTGACCAGCACGCCGCGGGGGCCGAGCGCCTTCAAGACCTCCGCATTGATCATCTTGTTGGTGCTGGCGCCGCCGGGGACGATGACCATCAGCGTGTCCACCGCCTTCGCCATCTCGATCAGGTCGGGATAGTGCTGGTAGGAGACGTCCTTGGACGGATTGCGCGAATGGTAGACCACCGGCACCAGCGAGGCATCGAGCCGGCGCGCGATCGCCTGACCGATCCGGCCCATGCCGACGATGCCGACCTTGCGGTCGCGCAGCGAGCCGACGCTCAGGGGGTAGTTCTGGGTTTGCCACAGGCCGGAGCGGACATAGCGGTCGGCCTTGATGAATTCGCGCAGCGTGGCGAGCAGAAGGCCCATCGCGACGTCGGCGACCTCTTCCGTCAGCACGTCAGGCGTGTTGGTGACGACGATGTTGTGCTCGCTTGCATATTTGGCATCGATGTGGTCGTAGCCGACGCCGAAGCCCGCCACGATCTCGAGCTTCGGGAATTGCGACAACGAATCCTTGTCGGCCCGCACGGTGTGATAGGTCACGGCCACGCCGCGGATTTTTTCGCGGACCGCAGGCGTCAGGCGCTCGAGGTCGGCCCGCGTCTCCGCCTTGTGCACGATGAAATGGTCGGAGAAACCATTTTCGAGAATCGGCCGCACCGGCCCATAGATCAGAAGATCGATCTTCCCGGACGAAATCGGAGCGGCCGTCATCAGTTTTCCTTTCCAAGGGCGCTTTCATGCCAGCGCCGTAAAACGAAGTGCGAAACTAGCGCCAGCACCCCATAGATGACAATCCCGGCAAGCGACAGCAAAAGCAGCGCCGCGAACATGCGAGGTATGTTGAGACGATAGCCGGATTCGGCGATCCGGTAGGCAAGGCCCGATCCAGCGCCGGCCGTCCCCGCTGCGATCTCGGCGACCACGGCGCCGATCAGCGACAGGCCGCCGGCAATGCGCAGGCCGCCGAGAATATAGGGAAGGGCCGAGGGCAATTTGAGGAAACGAAGGGTTTGCGGCTTCGAAGCGCCATAGAGCTGGAACAGGCCGGCGAGATTGCGGTCGACCGAGTTCAACCCGAGCGTGGTGTTGGAGAGGACCGGGAAGAACGCCACGATGAAGGCGCAAACCACGACGGCGGTTTCCTGGTCGAGATAGATCAGGAGCAGCGGCGCGATCGCGATCACCGGCGTCACCTGGAGGATGACGGCATAGGGGAACAGCGAATATTCCACCCATTTCGACTGATTGAACAGCAGCGCCAGCGCGATGCCGCCGAGGCTGGCTGCGATAAAACCTTCGAGCGTGGTGAGCAATGTGGTGGCCAGGGATTGCGACAGCAGCCCCCAGTCCTTGACGAGCGTCAGGAACACGACTGAGGGCGCCGGCAGCACGTAAGGCGGAATCTGCTTGATGCGGACCACGAGTTCCCAGGCGATGAGACCTGCCGCGAAGACGACGAGGGGAAGCGCGAAACGCGCGGCGCGCAAGGCGCGGTTCTCGGGCTTTGCCGCGGCGAGGGGCTCTGCGCTCATAGCACCGACTGTCCCGAATAGGACGGCGCGAGCGCGCTCGAGACCTTGCGGCAATAATCGGCATAGCCGGCGGAGGTGCGAAACTCTTCCCCGCGCGGCTCGACGGTCTCGATACGGATGTCGGCGCCGATCCTGCCCGGCCGCGCCGTCATCACCACGACGCGCTGGGAAAGATAGACGGATTCGAACACCGAATGGGTGACGAAGATGACGGTCTTGCGCAAGCGCCGCCACAGCGCGAGCAGATCGTTGTTGAGGCGAAAGCGCGTGATCTCGTCGAGCGCCGCAAACGGCTCGTCCATCAAGAGGATATCGGGATCGGTGACGAGCGCCCGTGCCAACGAGACCCGCATCTTCATGCCGCCGGAGAGCTCGCGCGGAAGGGCTCGGGCGAAATCGGCAAGACCCACGCTGGCAAGAGCCTCATCCACGCGCGCGTTCGCCTCGGCCCTGGCGAGGCCTGCAAGCTTCAGCGGCAGCCGCACGTTCTCGCGCACGCTGGTCCAGGGCATCAGCGTCGGTTCCTGGAACACGAAACCGATGGCATGCCCGGGCCGCGCCATACCCTCGTGGCGCGAGACCCGCACCGTTCCCGTGCTCGGCGGGCTCAAGCCCGCTATCAGCCGCAGCGCCGTCGACTTGCCGCAGCCCGACGGGCCGAGCAGTGAGATAAACTCGCCCTTGCGCACGGCAAGGTCGAACGGCCCGAGCGCCATCACGCCGTTGTCATAGACCTTCGTCACGCCGCGCAGACTCACGGCCAGCGCGGTCAGCCCGACATCGCCCCCGGACGAAGCGGCGCGATCGATCATCGATGGCCAGGCGCTGTTTGACGAAGCGAGCCGTCCACGTCTCCCCATCGGGGAGAGGTCGCGCCGAAGGCGCGGGTGAGGGGGATCAAGTCCCACGAGAGAGCATAACCGCTCACCCGCATCGCATCTGACGATGCGATGCGACCTCTCCCTTCGGGAGAGGTGAACCTCACAGCCACGCCTCGAGCCAATCTCGACATACGTTCACGGCTTGCTCGGACGCAGTTCGACGCCGACGCCCTTGTTGACGAAGCGCAGAGTATAGGACTTGCGATAGTCGATGTCGGAGCGCACCACACCGGCTTTCACCATCTTGTCGAAGAAAGAAGTGTAGCGCTCGTCGCTCATGGCGCCGATGCCGTTCTTCAGGGAGTCGCCAGAATCGACGATGCCGTACTCCTTCATCTTGGCGACGGAATAGGCGAGCAGCTCATCGGTCATTTCCGGGTTGAGCTTCTTGATCATGGCGTTGCCGGCGGAATTGTCGCCATAGATGTAGTTGTACCAGCCGACGATCGAGGCATCGACGAAGCGCTGCACGAGGTCCGGCTTCTTCTCGACGATCTCGCGGCGGGTCTCGATCAGGGTGGAATAGGTGTTGAAGCCGGAATCGGCGAGCAGCAGCACGTTGGGCTTGAAGCCCGCAGCCTTCTCCACCGCAAAGGGTTCCGACGTCACATAGCCCTGCATCGCGCTCTTGGGATTGGCGATGAAGGGCTGCGGATTGAAGTTGTAGGGCCGGACGTTCTTCTCGCTGAAGCCGTATTCGGACTTCAGCCACTGGAAATAGCTGGTCATGCCCTCCTTGGAGACAAACAGCGTCAGGGGCTTCAGATCCTCGATCTTGCCGACCTTGGCATCCGGCTGCGTCAGCATCACCTGCGGATCCTTCTGGAAGATCGCGGCGATCGTCACGACGGGCACGTTGTTGGCCACGGCGTCGAACGACATCAGCGTATTGGCGGCCATGAAGAAATCGATCTTGCCCGCGATCAGCAGCATCCGGTTGTTCTCATTGGGCCCGCCCGGCACGATGGTGACGTCGAGCCCGTAGCGCTTGTAAGTGCCGTCGGCGACCGCCTGGAAGAAGCCGCCGTGCTCGGCCTCGGCGACCCAGTTGGTGCCGAAGGAGACCTTGTCCAGGGTCTGTCCGCGCGCCGGCAGGATCGAGATGCAGGCGGCCATCAAGCCTGCCGTTAACGCTCGCCGCAGATGAAGGGGGCGCATGATTGGACTCCGTCGATCGTTCTGGACCATGATAAAACACAAGAATTTCGGGGACGCGGCCGGCCGGGCCACGTCCCCTCGAGACCGCCAAACTACGTTACAAATTCGCGCAAAGAAACCACGATGAGACCTTCCCGCGACTGGAGCGATATAAGCTGGAGCGACGTGGCGCCCAAGGAACCGGCGCGATGGATCGCGGTCTTGCCGCTGGCGGCGACCGAGCAGCATGGGCCGCATCTGCCGCTCGCGACGGATGTGCTGATCGCCGAGGCGTATCTTGCGCGGGTGCGCGAGCTCGCGCCCGAAAACCTTCCCGTCACGTTTCTAGGGGTTGAGCGAATTGGAATCTCCACCGAGCATATCGACTATCCGGGCACGCAGACGCTGCCGACCGAGGTAGCGCTGAAGAGGTGGACCGCGATCGGCGAGGAGGTCGCGCGCGCGGGCCTGCGAAAACTCGTCATCGTCACCAGCCATGGCGGCAACAGCGCGGCGATGATGCTGGTGGCGCAGGATCTGCGCGCACATCATAAGCTGTTCGTGGTGACGACGTCGTGGTCGCGGCTCTCTGGCGCGGAGCAATTGTTTCCCGCCGACGAAGTGCGCCACGGCATCCATGGCGGCGCGGTCGAGACCTCGATCATGCTGGCGCGCTATCCGTCAGAGGTGCGCAACGATGCGATCGCGGATTTTGCCTCGAGCAGCATCGCGATGGAGCAGCAATATCGCTGGCTGTCGACGCAGCGGCCCGCACCGTTCGCCTGGCAGGCGCAGGATCTGCATCTGAGCGGCGCCGTCGGCAACGCGACACTGGCCTCTGCCGAGAAAGGCGAGCAGCTCGTCGACCGGGGTGCGCGGGTCTTCTGCGAGCTGCTGGCCGAGGTCGATAACTTCGACGTGAGAAGGCTCGCCTCAGGTCCCCTCGCCTAGCCCATATCTCTTTGAAATTCCTGCACGATCGACCAGATTTCGGGGGCAGCTTGGCGCGCTTCGAACCCGAACGCACAAGCCTCCGTCCAACTGGACACGCGGGCCACAACGGACCGCCTCACCCCGGATGGAGTTTGAAATGTCGATCAAGACCAAGCTTGCCGCTGTCGCTCTTGCGGCCCTGACCGTTACCGCCAGCGTTGCGTCCACCACCTCGACCGCCCAGGCCAAGCCGCTCGGCTGGGGCTGGGGCGTCGGCGCCGGCATCGCCACCGCCGCTATCGTCGGCACTGCGATCGCCGCCAGCAATGACCCCTATTACTACGGCTATCACCGCTGCGGCTGGGTCGCCCAGTATGACGCCTTCGGCCACTACCTCGGCCGCGTCCGCACTTGCTACTGATCTTACGTATTTGAGGCCCTATCCCTGAGTGGATCCTGCGTCCGACACGGGCGCCTCATCCACCCCGTGTCGTGCCCCCGACCCGCCCGGCTGTCCCCCCGGGCGGGTCATCCTTTTTTGGCGCCGGCGTTTTGTTGCAGTCCCGTCACACAAGGATGCGAACCATCCTCTGCGACATTCTGCACTTGTTGCTATTGAGAATTATTCGCAATAAGGTTTGCAACAAGCGCAGGGACTTGGGAAGAAATCACCTCCAACCGGGATCATCTGGTCCGATCGGGTGGGATACCCAGACCTGATGACAGGATGGCCGCGAATCGGCAGGGATAGCGCGGCGGGGCAATTCGCGTTTGGGGGCGTGCGTTTTGACGTTGAGAGTTCACCGACATCGTCTTTTGCAGGCGGCCGCCGCGATCGCCTGCGGGATGCTGGCGCTTCCCGCGGCTGGCCGCGCCGCGGATCTGCCGCTGAAGGCGCCGGCGCTGAAGACTGTCTATGACTGGACCGGATTCTACGTCGGTGGTCATTTCGGCTATGGCGATGCGAGTTTTGGACCCGGCACCAATCCTCTGCCCCTGCAGGGCGCGTTGCTGCCGCATAGCGCGACTGGTCTCTCTGGCGGTTATCAGCTCGGCTACAACCATCAACTCGCCAACCGCGTTGTGCTTGGCGTAGAAGCCGACTCGACCTTCACCAGCCCCCAGGACGTTGCGGCGCTGGCGCGGGCGCCGGCAGCTTTTCACACCACCATCGACTATGTCGGCACCGTGCGCGGGCGCATCGGCTACGCCTTCGACCGCTTCATGCCCTATGTCACCGGCGGCTTCGCGTGGGGTCACACCCACATCAACGTCAACGATGGTGACGGCGTCACTGCCGTATTCCCAGTTGGTCACTACCAAGCCGGTTGGACCGCCGGCCTCGGCCTTGAATTTGCCGTCAGCGGCAATTGGACCGCGAAGGCAGAGTATGAATATGTCGACCTGGCACGTCGCACCTACGACCTCAGCGGCTTCGGCCTTGCGAGCGTCGATGTCGATCCACGCATCCATCTGTTCAAGCTTGGCCTGAATTATCAGTTCGGCGACACGCCGTGGATGGCGCCGGTCAACGGCAAGACCAAACTACCAGAATCCGACGACTGGAACGTGCACGCCCAAACGACGTTCCTGCCGCAAGGCTATGGGCCAATCCACTCGCCCTATGCAAGCCCGCAAAGCCTTCCCGGCGGCGGTCAATTGCAGGCGACGTGGACGACGACAGCATTCTTGGGGGCGCGACTCTGGGACGGCGGCGAGTTCTATTTCAATCCCGAGCTCGCCCAGGGCTTCGGGCTCAACGGCACCCTCGGCCTCGCCGGCTTCTCCAACGGCGAAGCGCAAAAGGCGGGTGCGCCGTTCCCGAAACTCCGCGCGCAGCGTTATTACTTCAAACAGACCTTCGGACTCGGCGGCGAACAAGAGGACGTTACTGACGGCCCAAACCAGCTCCCCGGCAAGCGCGACATCGACCGCGTCACGCTGATCGTCGGTCGTTTCGCGGTCGGCGATTTCTTCGACGGCAACTCATACGCGAAGGACCCACGCGCGGATTTCATGAACTGGGCGATGTGGGCGTCGGCGGCGTACGATTTCCCCGCCGATCTTCCGGGCTATACGCGTGGCGCCGTGGTCGAGTTCAACCGCAAGGACTGGGCCGTGCGCGCCGGCCTCTTCCAGGTGCCATCTGCACCCAACAGCGACATCCTCACCTTCAAGACGGGCGGCACGGTGGTCGAGTTCGAAGAGCGGCATTCGATCTTCGATCAGCCCGGCAAACTACGTGTCGGCGCCTTCGCCAACAGCGGCAACACCGCCAACTACCGCGAAGTGCTGGAGCTGGCCGCCGCGAGCCCCGCGCTCGACATCAACAACATCGTTACTGCGACCCAGCGCGACCGGCTCAAATACGGCTTCTACGTCAATCTCGAACAGCAGATCGTCAACGACGTCGGGCTGTTTGCACGAGCAAGCTGGAACGACGGCCAGAACCAGATCCTGTCCTTCACTGACATCGACCGCAGCCTCTCCGGCGGCCTGTCGATCAAGGGCAGCTTCTGGGGACGGCCGGACGACACCGTGGGCATCAGCGGCGCAATCAACGGCCTCTCGGCCGCGCATCGCGACTTCCTCGCGGCCGGCGGCACCGGCCTCCTGATCGGCGACGGCCAGCTCAATTACCGGCCCGAACGAATCCTTGAAGCCTATTACGCCTATTCGGTGATCAAGGGCGTGACCCTCACGGGCGACTATCAATTGATCATAAACCCGGCCTATAACGCCGACCGTGGGCCGGTCTCGATCTTCTCCGGACGCCTGCACGCCGAGTTCTAGGATACCAGCCCCGGAGGCCGGTCGCATGAGGCTTCAGGATTTCCGTAGCGCCGCGATTGGGCAGGCGCTGCGTCCCAACGGCTGGGACGTCGTGGCGCTCGTCCTCGTGATCGGCGCCATGGTTCTGATGGTCTATGGCGGCGAGCAGACCACGGCCCCCCTGTCCGAGCTCGAGCGCATTCCGGTCTCCCTCGATCCCTTGCACCTGCCGCTTTACGCGCTGCGCACCACGATGCGGATGCTGCTCGCCATCGTCTGCTCGACCATCTTCACCTTCATCTATGCCGCGGTCGCCGCCAAAAGCCGCCGGGCGGAGATGGTGATGATCCCGCTGCTGGACATCCTGCAATCGGTGCCGATCCTGGGATTCCTGACCTTCACCGTGGTCTTCTTCATGAACCTGTTTCCAGGACAGGTGCTCGGCGCCGAACTCGCTTCGGTATTCGCGATCTTTACGAGCCAGGCCTGGAACATGACCTTCAGCATGTACCAGTCGATGCGCAACGTACCGAAGGACCTCGACGAGGCAACGCAGAGCTTCCACTTGTCAGGCTGGCAGCGCTTCTGGCGCCTCGACGTGCCCTTTGCGATGCCGGGCCTGATCTGGAACGCCATGATGTCGATGTCGGGCGGCTGGTTCTTCGTGGTTGCCTCCGAGGCGATCACCGTCGGCAACACCACGGTGACGCTGCCCGGCATAGGCTCCTACGTTGCGCTGGCCATCCAGCAGCAGGACCTGGCGGCGATCTTCTACGCGATCCTCGCGATGCTGTTCGTCATCATCGCCTACGATCAATTCCTGTTCCGGCCGATCGTCGCGTGGGCCGATAAATTCCGCTTCGAGCAGACCGCCTCCGGCGAAGCGCCGACCTCCTGGATGCTCGACCTGTTCCGTCGCACCCGCGCGCTGCGCACCCTCACTATGCCGTTTGCGACGGTGAACAGGATGGTCTCGAATTTGCGGGTGACGCTACCGAAGCTGGGGCCAACGGGAAAAGCCGGAGCTCGCCCGTCCCGCCTGGTCGACGGCCTCTGGATCTCCCTGATCGTCGTCGGCACGGCCTCCGCCGCCTGGCTCACCTATCGCTATCTCTCCGCCAATCTCGGCCCCTCCGAACTTCTCGTCGTGATCCGCGACGGGTTGATTACCCTGCTGCGCGTCGTCGTGCTGATCACCCTCGCCACCCTGATATGGGTGCCGGTCGGCGTCTGGATCGGGCTTCGCCCGAAACTGGCCGAGCGGATCCAGCCGCTGGCGCAGTTCCTGGCGGCGTTCCCGGCCAACCTCGCTTTTCCCGTCTTTGTCGTTGCGATCGTGCGCTTCGGGCTTGCCGCCAACATCTGGCTGAGCCCGCTGATGATCCTCGGCACGCAATGGTACATCCTGTTCAACGTGATCGCCGGCGCGAGCGCGTTTCCGACCGACCTGCGCGAGGCTGCCGGGAGCTTCCACCTCGGGGGATGGCGATGGTGGATCAAGGTGATCCTGCCCGGCATTTTCCCCTATTACGTGACCGGCGCGATCACGGCGTCCGGCGGTTCCTGGAACGCATCCATTGTGGCGGAGGTCGCCAGCTGGGGCGACACGCATTTGCGTGCCACAGGGCTGGGGTCCTATATCGCCACGGCGACCGAGACCGGCGATTTCCCCCGCGTGGTGCTCGGCATCGCCACGATGTGCATCCTGGTGACATTGTTCAATCGTCTGGTTTGGCGGCCGCTCTATCTCTTCAGCGAGCGCCGCTTGCGTCTCGGCTGAAGGAAGCAATCATGCTCGACCAACCCGCTACGCTCGTCGATATCCGCAACGTCTGCCGCTCCTTTCCGAAAGGCAGCGGCGAAGAGCTTCTGGTGCTCGAAAAGGTCGACTTGACGATCCGCACCGGAGAAATCGTCGGCCTGCTCGGCCGCTCCGGGTCCGGCAAATCGACGCTGCTGCGGATCATCGCCGGACTGGTCCGTCCCTCTTCCGGCGAGGCAACCTGCCGCGGCGAAACCATCATCGGACCGCCGAACGGAGTCGCGATGGTGTTTCAATCATTCGCGCTGTTTCCCTGGCTGACGGTGCTGCAAAACGTCGAACTCGGCCTCGAAGCGCTCGGCGTCGACGCGGCCGAGCGTCGCAAGCGCGCACTGGCCGCGATCGATCTGATCGGTCTGGACGGCTTCGAATCTGCCTTTCCCAAGGAGTTGTCCGGCGGCATGCGCCAGCGCGTCGGCTTCGCCCGCGCGCTGGTGGTGCATCCCGATCTCTTGCTGATGGACGAGCCGTTCTCCGCGCTCGACGTGCTCACCGCGGAGACGCTGCGCACCGACCTCGTCGATCTCTGGATCGAGGGCAGGCTGCCGATCAGATCGGTGTTGATGGTGACGCACAACATCGAGGAGGCGGTGCTGATGTGCGACCGGATCCTGGTGTTCTCGTCCAATCCGGGCCGTGTCGCCACGGAGATCAAGGTCGACCTGCCGCATCCTCGCAACCGGCTCGATCCCTATTTCCGGCAGCTCGTCGACAACATCTATGCTCGCATGACCCAGCGCGTCGAGCCGAAGGCACCTTCGATCGAAGGCATTCCCGGCACAGGTATTGGCATGACCCTGCATCACGTCTCCTCCAACGTGCTGTCGGGCCTGATCGAGACGCTGGCCGGCCCCCCCTACGATGGACACGCCGATCTACCCGTGCTCGCAAGCCACCTCCAGCTAGAGGCCGACGAGATCCTTCATCTCGGCGAGTCGCTCCAGCTGCTGCGCTTTGCCCAGCTCAGCGAAGGCGATTTGATGCTGACTGACGCCGGCAAGCGCTTCGCCCATCTCGAGACCGACGCACGCAAGCGACTGTTCGCCGAACACCTCGTCACCTATGTGCCGGTCATGGGACTGATCCGGCGCGTGCTGGACGAACGTCCCTCGCACACGGCGCCGGAGGCACGCTTCCGCAACGAGCTGGAAGACTACATGTCCGAGGACTACGCGGATGAGACGCTCAAGACCGTCGTCTCGTGGGGCCGCTATGCAGAGTTGTTCGCCTATGACGAGCAGTCCGAGACCTTTAGCCTGGAGAATCCCGGCTAAAGCGCGATGACGATTCATCCTAATCTCATCGCGCGTTAGCCTTACTGCGTCATAAACGCTCTAACTCCTCATCCTGAGGAGCTTGCGAAGCAAGCGTCTCGAAGGATGTGGGCCACAGGGCGGGGCCTCATGGTTCGAGACGCGCTTCGCGCTCCTCACCATGAGGGTTAGTGACACACTAAGGTTAGCCCGCGATCAACGTGCGGCCTGGTCGTGCCGACGTGCGTTGTCGATCCTTGATCACGGCCTGCCCTGCGACGAACACGGAGCGAATGCCGGTGGGCGATAGCGTCGGTATCTCGAACGTCGCCTCGTCCATGATGGTGTCGTCGAACAGCACGAGGTCAGCGGTCATGCCGGGCCGCAGCAGGCCGCGATCGGCGAGGCCGAAGCGTTGCGCCGGCATTGCGGTCATCCTTCTCACCGCGTCTTCGAGTGTCAGCCATCCCGCGTCGCGGGTGAGGCGTCCGGCGACACGCGGGAAGCTGCCATAGGCGCGGGGATGTGGTTTGGTACCCGGACGCGGAATTCCGTCGGAGCCGACCATGTGAAGGCGATGGGTGAAGGCGGCGCGCAGATCGCCTTCATCGAGCTGAAACATGATAATGATGGTCTGACCGTCATCTTCCTCGATGCAGCGGGCCATGAGGTCGAAGGGCGACACGCCGAGCTCGCGCGCGGCATCGACCATGGTCTTGCCTTCGAGCGATTTGAGCCCGGGATTGGCGGTGCCGGAAATCAGCACGTTGCCCCAGCCGATGAGCACGATTTTCGATTGCGCGGCATGCGGATCGGGGTCGCCCTTTTCCACGAGCGTGCGTAACACCTCGCGCTGCACCGGATCGCGCAGCCGCGCCCGCAGCGCGCCGAGACCGCCTTCCAGCGCTGCCGGGGGCAGCAGTTGCAGCATGTAGGAGCTTCCGGCGGGATAGGGATACATGTCGAAGCTGACGTCGATGCCCTCGGCGCGCGCCGCCTCGAGCCGCGCGAGCGCCTTGGGAATCGCGCCCCAGTTCGGCTTGCCAGCCGATTGCAGATGCGACAGCAGGCCGGCGGCGCCCGACGCGCGCAGGATCGCGATGAACTCGTCGATGGATTCCAGGAGACCCGCCTCGTAACTGCGGATATGGGCGGTGAGCAGCCGGCCATGGGCGCGTACGGTTTGGGCGAGCGCACAGAGTTCTCTGATGTCGGCATAGGCGCTCGGCGGATAGACCAGGCCGAGCGAAAGGCCCGCCGCGCCCTGGGAGAGCTGCCTGGCGAGCAGCGCCTGCATGGCGGCAATCTCGCCGTCCGCGGCCGCGCGCCGCTCGAAGCCGAGCACGGCAAGGCGAATTGCGGCATGCCCAACCAGCGAGACGAGGTTGAGCGCCATGCCCGGTCGGTCCAGCGCCTGCCGATATTCGTCGAAGCTGCCGAAGACTTCGCTTGGATCGGCTTCTCCGAGCAAGCCCGAAAAATGCTGCCGCAGCATTTCGGCGGAGCCGCCGGTCGCCGGATAGAGCGAGAAGCAGCAATTCCCAACCACCACCGTGGTGACGCCTTGCAGCGCCTTTTCGGGCCGGTCCGGTTCGCGCAGGCTGATCAGGTCATCATGACAATGCGCATCGATGAAGCCCGGCGCGAGGTAGCAGCCGCGGGCGTCGACGATCTCGGCATCGTTTGCGGGCAATGCCGGGCCGATCGCGGCGATCCGGCTGTCGCTGATCCGCAAGTCCGCCTCGAACCACGGCGCGCCGGTGCCGTCGATCAGCCTGGCGCTGCGGATCAGAATGTCCCTGGTCATGCCCATTTCCTCACGGGACCGCCACCACGGCTTCCGGCACTTCCTCGGCGAGATCGGCGATCGGCTCGATCCGTCCCAGCACCACGACGTAGAAGAAGATGCCGACGACCAAGACGACGCCGGCGATCAGAAACGCGCCGGCAAAGGATTGTGTCCAGTCGACGACGATGCCGGTGACGATTGGCGCCAGCGCACCCATCATGTTGTTGGTAAAGTTGAGAATGCCCCCGACCGTTCCCGTGCCGCCCTTTGGCGCGATCAGGGAGACGATCGAGGAACCGACGGGGGACGTGGCGGAAAGGCCGGAGATCGAGATCGACAACCACAGCAGCGCCCATCCGGGCCTCACGGTGAACGCAGCGCCGATCACGGCAAGCCCCATCAGTCCGCCGACGATGATGACCATTTGCCGGACCCTGGTGCTGTCGTATCCGCGTGCGATCAGGTGATCCACCAGGAAGCCGCCGATCAGAAGATCGGCGAGGGTTGCGAAGATCCACGGGATCGTCGAATAGCCAGCCGCCGACATCAGATTCATATGCATGGTCTGGGCGAGATAGCCGGGCAGCCAGGTGAGGAAGAGATAGAAAGTGTAGCCGTAAGCGGAAAACCCGATGGTCAGCCCCCAGACCTTGCGGCGGCCGAGCAGGTAGCCGAGCATGCGGCTCTGCCCTGCGGGCGCCGGCCCTTCCGGCGTTCCGCCACCGGCGATGATGTAGGCGTGCTCGGATCTGGAGAGGTTCGGGTCCTCGCTCGGGTTCCGATAGATGATGTAATAGGCGATGAAATACGCCAGACTCAGTATTGCGGTGATGCCAAAGCCCCAGCGCCAGCCGTAGAGGAAGATGACAAAGGCGACCAGCGGCACGCCGAACACGTTGGAGAACTTGGCGGCGGAATCGAAGATCGCGGTCGAGCGCGCGCGTTCGTCGATTGGAAACCAGTGCCCGGTCGCCTTTTGGCTCGCCGGAAATGCCGGCGCCTCGGCGACTCCGAGCAACATCCGCGCGGCCACGATGCCATAAAGGCCGCTGGCGAGCGCCGTGATTGCGGATGCGACGGCCCATAAGAATGCGCTTGCGCGGCCGACCGCAGTGACGCCGAAGCGGTCGAGCGCCATGCCGCCGGGAATCTGCAGCAGCGAATAGGTCCAGAAGAAGGCGCTGCCGAGCAGCCCGATGTCGGTGGCCGTGAGGCCGAGCTCCGTGCTGAGCGCCGGTGTCGCGGCCGAGAGCCCGACCCGATCGATGTAGTTGACCAGGATACCAACGCCGAGGAGACAGCCAATCAGCCATCGTCTCCCAGGCACACGCTCGCCCGCCTTCGCCATTTCGGATCCTATCGGAAAATCGGCTTCACACTGTTGTCTTGATACTGTCGTCACGCGAAAGTCTGCAGCGGAGCGCGCCCAGAGACCTCCCTCTCAGGGTTGTCTCTTATAGTGGACAGCTATACGCTACAGCGACATGCTAGGGATCGTGACAACTTCGTGTCAAGTCCCCATGCTGCTTTTGTCCGCTAGGGGTGATCGGACAATTCGCGCGCGGTGGTGACCAGCTCGTCGAGCAGCGCGGTCTTGCGTTCCTTCGGTGAATCCGCCGGGATGACGAAGCAAAGCGTTGCGACCGCAACACCTTGTCGATCGCGGATGGGTGCGGCGAGGCACGAAGTAAAGCGGTCAGACAGTGCGGTCGTCGTGCATTTTCCATCGCGTTTCGCCCGCGCGACATCCTTGATGAAATCGTTGACGTCGAGCCTCCGCCCGTCCGGAAGCTGGAAATCCTCGCGCGGAATGAAGGCGCGAATCTCGTCGGGGCTCATATGATCGAGCAGCAGCCGACCAGAGGCCGTCCATGGCAGTGGCACCTCGACGCCGACATCCGTGGTGATGCGGAACAGGCCCGAGCCATCCTGCGTGTCGACCACCACGTATTTGTTACCGCGCAGCGCGCAGAGTTGCGCCGTCGCGTTGTGCTCGGTAGCCAGCTTCTCCAATGCTTCGCGGCAGCGGCGATGCAGCGGATTGGCATCCGCATAGGCGCGGCCATAGAGATGCACGGCCTTGCCGAAATAGATCTGGCCGCCTTCGCCGACGTTCTCCAGGATGTCCGCTTCGATCAGCCGGTTGGCGATGGCATAGACGGTCGAGCGCGGCGCGCCCATCTCCTTGGCCAGATCGCCGAGCTTGGACGGTGCGCGCAAGTGCAGCAGGGCTTCCAGCAGATCGATGGTCCGGTCGATTCCGTTCTGGCGTTCCGCGGGCGCGGCCCCCTTCTTAGATGCAGCCAATCTTTCCAGTCCCGTTTCATCCACTTCGCGATCGAGCAGATCGTATCGCATCCATCCCGGACCGAAAAGTCCGATGCGGCTTTATCGCCTCACGGCCCCAGTTTAGTTCGCGACGTTCGGGCAAGCGGCGCGCGACCACGAAGGCGTTTTGTCACCGGCCAGCGCGATCGAGCAGCGTGCGAAACGATGCTCGCGAGCGTCCGCTGCGGTCAGGCTCGCTGTCATGCGTCTTCTCGGCGTTCTCAGCCAACCAAGGCTCAAGCGCCTCCGCCTACGGCTTGTCCGGCTGCTCCGGCGTGATCTGGAGCAGCGGCCCGGGACCGATCGAGATCTGGCCTGCGAAGGGCCGGTCATGCGCGGCGATCAGGAGGACGGAAGCCGCAACGCCGGTCGCGAACAGGCTCATGGCGATTGCCGCTGCGAGACGACTGTCGCAATGGACGAGGCCGATCACCAGAAGCGCACAGGTTGCCTGCAGGTACAGGCACCACCATTTCACGGCATTCACTGCAGCCAGGCTGATGATGATCCGCTGCCGGCGCGCGTCCAGCGCCTGTTCGAGCGCGCTGATGAGCTCGCGCTGCACGGTCGCCTGCCCCGGATTTTGCGGCGCCATCGTGACGACGAGCTGCAATGCCTCGGCGAGCGCTGGCGGCGTCACTTTGAGCGAGGCTTCCCGGCGCGCCATCATCGGCCACTCCAGCGCCACTGCCTGTCCGACATAGTCGCGCACCAATCCGCGCAAGCGCGTCTCCTGCTCGGCCGGCATGCCGGCGGCGAGCAGCACGGCGCTCCTCAAGGCGCTGGCCTCGCGGCTGACGGCAGCGCTGGCGCGATCGCTGTCGCCCCAGACTTGCGCCGCGGTGAAGGCGACGAACAGGCCGAAGATGATCCCGAGCACCGGCAGCATGCCGGGCGAGATCGTCTTCAGCGATTTCGTGCGCGCCTCCGTCGCGAACAGCATGACCGCCGCGAACACGGTCATCGCGAGAAAATAGGTGAAGCCGAAAATCACCAGCACCATCCACGGCACCGGCAGGTTGTGCAGCCAGTCGCTCATTTCATCTCATCACTTGCTTGAAAGCTCTTCAGATCAACCGCATCCCGCGCAAACTTGCATGCCCGCCCCTGCCGACGATGATGTGGTCGTGCACGGCAATGCCAAGCGGTTTTGCGATCTCGATGATCGCCTTGGTCATCTGGATGTCGGCCTGCGAGGGCGAGGGATCGCCGCTCGGGTGGTTGTGGACCAGGATCAGCGCGGTCGCGGAGAGTTCGAGCGCGCGCTTGATAACCTCGCGCGGATAGACCGGGGTGTGATCGACGGTGCCGGTCTGTTGCACCTCGTCGGCGATGAGCTGGTTACGCTTGTCGAGGAATAGCAGCCGAAACTGCTCCTTGTCGGCGAACGCCATGCTGGAGCGGCAATAGTCGATCACCTCGTTCCAGGACGACAGGGCGTTGCGGCTCCTGACCTCGCCCCTGGTCACGCGGCTTGCAGCCGCCGCGATCAGCTTGAGCTGGTTGATCGCGGCCTCGCCCACACCATCGACATCGCGCAGCCGCGCCACTGGCGCATGGACGACCTCGGCGAACGAGCCGAACGTCTTGATCAGCGTCTTCGCAAGCGGTTTTGTGTCGCGCCGCGGCAGCGCCGGAAACAGCGCCATCTCCAGAAGTTCATAGTCGCTCAGCGCATCCGCGCCGGCGCTGTAAAAACGCTCGCGCAGCCGCTCGCGATGGCCGTGATAGTGCGGCTCTGGGGGCGCGGGCTTCTCGGACGGGGCGCTGGACTTGGGGGCGTTGGACTTGGGGGCGCTGGGCTTGGCGGGCATCGTGCGCGCAGCATCGCCGCGGAAGGACGCTTTTGCAACCGCCAATTGCGGAGCGGCTCACCAGCCCCGATCTAGCGGCCCGGCTTCAGCCCCGGCACGAGCGCGGCGAGCCGGTCCTTGATCTGACGGCCGAACATGGGCCTGCCTGACGGCGGCGGTCCGCCGCGCGCGCCGGGTGGAGGTGGCGGCGAGGCGGGCCCCACGGTCGCGTCCGTGCGGCGGTCGACGCCGAGCGTCAGCGTTGCCACATAGCGGTCGCGCTCCTCCTTCACCGCGCAGAAGGCGCGATGCTCCGGGTCGGAACGCTGGATCACCATGTCGTTGGCGTTGATGATCGTGCGTTGCCGCGCGCGATCCTTGTAGGTGGGAACGTTGGTGTAGATGAACTCGTTCAGCGCGTCGGGCAGGAAGGTCTGCCCGGTCAGCACGTTTTTCTCGTCGAGGAACACCTTGAAATGGATGTGCGTGGTGCGCCCGTCATACCAGCCGGGATAGATGGTATCGAACGCGACCCAGCCGGCCTCGTCGGTCACTTGCGTGCCGCGCAAAAACGTCTTGCTGGAGGCATCGATGTTGTGCGCGTCGCCCTGGCCGGGAAACGCCGAGTAGAGCCCTTGCGCGTCGCAATGCCAGATGTCGACCCGCGCGCCACGCATCACTGTGCAGGGACCTGCCTCGATCACGCGCAGCTTCAGCGTCAGCGGAATGCCGGGCTTGCCTTCGGTGATGTCCGCGCGCACCAGCCTTGGATCTGAATAGAACGGCCCTTCCTCGGCGTGCGGCGTCAGGATGCAGGCCGGCTCATCGGAAGCGGCGGGCTCGGACGCCGCCTGCGCGCGGGTTTGTAACAGGCCCGCGGCGCTGGCCGATGCAAACCCAAGGAAGCCGCGGCGCGTCGACGTGCTCACGTCATCTCTCCTGTTGCTTTGACGACAGATCGTCATCGGCGAACGGAATGGCAAGATCAGGCTTTGAAGATGTCGACAATCAGCCCGCCGGTTTCCCGGCATTTCGCGCCGGCAGCGGCACCGTGACGGCAACGACGCCCGCGACGATGAGCGCCATTCCGGCGAGCATTGACCAGGTAAAGCGCTCACCGAGCCATGCAGTGCCGAGCGCCACGGCGAAGCCCGCGCGCAGGTAACTTCCGCTGGTCGTGCCGAGCGGGCCGATCGTGTGGATCAGGCGGAAATAGATCACCATCGCAATCGCCGTGCAGACGATTGCGAGTGCGATCACCGCCGCGATCGCCTGCGCCGGCGGTGGCGCCAGCGTCCAGGAACGTTCGAGCACGGCGGCGGTGGGGAGCATGAGGATCGCGGCGCAGCTCATCGCTCCGGCCGCCGTGACGATCGCGGGAAGGTTCGAGAACCGCTGGCCCCATATCGGCGCGAGCGCGTAGCAGAAGCTCGCGCCGAGCACGGCGATCTGCGCCACTGGCGCCGCCGCGCCGATCTCAGACAGCGCATCCATGCCCATCGTCACGGTGACGCCCGCAAGGCCGAGACCGACGCCGATGATCTTCTGGCCGCTGATCGCCTGTCGTCCGCGCCCGGTCGTCAACGCGATCACCAGCACGAACATCGGCGGCGTCGCATTGAGCACGCCGGCGAGGCCACTTGCGATATGCATCTCGCCCCAACTGATCAGGGTGAACGGCGCTGCGCTTTGCAGCAGCCCTTGCACGAGGAAAGCCGCCCACACCGATCCCTGGCGGGGAAGGGCGTGTCCCTGCGCGCGAGCGATCAGGATCAGGAGGATGGCCGCGATCGTCACGCGCGCGGCGACCATCGTGAATGGCGGAATCGTGGGGATCGCCACCTTGATCAGCGTGAACGAGCTGCCCCAGATCAGTGAGAGAAGCAGCAGGAGCCCGATCTCGAATATGAGCGAGGGTTGTCCTGACGCTGCCTGTTGTGCCTGCGTGCTCATGCGATTTGCTCCGGGATCTGTCGGCACTATGATCCCGAGCGGCGGTGCAGGCTGGCTGAATTCGGACCTCATCGCCCGATCGAGTCCGATTTCAGCTACTCGGCGGGCCCTGTTGAAACTATGATTTCGTCATGGCGAAGGCCCTGGCGCATCGGCAAACGCTGCCACCGCATCTCGATTGGGAGACCTGCGATCGCGCGCGGCTGGCGCGCGCCCGCGCGTTCGACGGCCTGTTCTTTTCCGGCGTTCGCTCGACGCGCATCTACTGCCGGCCGGTCTGTCCGGTTCGCCCGGCGCGCTCCGAGAACGTCACCTTCTATGCGACCGCTGCCGCCGCCGAGCGTGCCGGCTTTCGCCCATGCCTCCGTTGCCGGCCGGAAACAGCGCCGGGTTCTCCGGCCTGGATGGGAACCGCCACCACCGTCGCGCGGGGGATGCGGCTGATCAATGACGGCTTTCTCGATCGGGCGTCGATGGCGGAGCTTGCCGAAGCCCTTGGCGTCGGGCCGCGTCATCTGCTGCGCCTGTTCATGCGCCATGCCTGCGCGAGCCCGAGCGAGATCGCGGCGACGCGGCGCGTACAGGAAGCCAAGCGCCTGATCGACCAGACGGACATGCCGTTGGCGAAGATTGCTTTCGCTGCGGGGTTCGGCAGCGTTCGGCGATTCAACGATGCCTTTGCGGCAACCTACAAGCGGCCACCATCGTCATTCCGGCGTTCACGATAGACGGTGCGACGGTCGCGACGCATCAGCCGATCTGCTTCTCGCCGTGCCGCTCCGACAGCGTGAAGATCTCGACGCCCGTGGCGGTCACGCCGACGGAGTGCTCGAACTGCGCCGACAGCGAACGGTCGCGGGTCACCGCGGTCCAGCCGTCGGAGAGAATCTTCACATGCGGCTTGCCGAGATTGATCATCGGTTCGATGGTGAAGAACATGCCGGGCTTGAGCTGCACGCCTTCGCCGGGCCGGCCGATATGGATGATGTTCGGCTCGTCGTGGAACATGCGCCCCAGGCCGTGGCCGCAGAAATCGCGCACCACGCTCATGCCCTGCGGCTCGACGAAGCTCTGGATGGCGTGACCGATATCGCCGGTAGTGGCGCCGGGCTTTACGGCGGCGATGCCGCGCATCATCGCTTCATAGGTCACTTCGATCAGCCGCTCGGCTTTGCGCGCAATCGGGCCGATCGCATACATCCGGCTGGAGTCGCCGTACCAACCATCAACGATGAAGGTGACGTCGATGTTGACGATGTCGCCTTCCTTCAGCGGCCGGTCGCCGGGCATGCCGTGGCAGACCACGTGGTTGAGCGAGGTGCAGGTCGAATAGCGATAGCCGCGATACATCAGCGTCGCCGGATAGGCACCGTTGCTGAAGGCGAATTCGCGGACGAACTCGTCGATGCGCGAGGTCGGCACGCCCGGGCCGACGATGTCGGTCAGCTCGTCGAGACACTTGGCCACCAGCGCGCCTGCTTTGCGCATGCCGATGAACGCGTTCGGGCCATGCAGCTTGATCTGTCCGGTCTTGCGCAAGGAAGTATCGGTGGCTTCGACGTAGCTCATGAGGGTCGCGGTCTTTTCAGCGGAAGCGTTTGATTTCTGGCCTCAATTTAATGATCGCGGGCCGTCATGCAAGCTGCGCGGAGCCGCCCGGGGCAAAAACCGTCTCAACTCGGGACTTCTACCGTGGTTTCGGCCGGCAGCGCGCCGCCACGGACGCGGATTTCGCGCACGGGGTAGGGAACCCGGATGCCCTCGCGCTTGAAGGCATCCCACAGTGCCAGCATCACGTCGCTCTTGACGTTGTCCATGCCGTCAGGGTCCGCGATCCAGAAAGTCAGCGAGAACTTCATCCCGGCCTCCGCGAATTCGGTCAGGATGCAGTTCGCCGGCTTGCCCTTCTGCGCCCGCGGGTGGGCTGCGGCCGTATCGGCGGCGAGCTTGCAGACGAGCCGCGGATCGGCGTCGTAATTGGTACCGAAGGCGATCTTCACCAGCGTGTTCTTGTCGGTGTAGGTCCAGTTGACGACCTTTTGCGTCACCAGATCCTCGTTCGGCACCAGGAATTCGCGGCCGTCGCCGGCGGCGACGGAAATGTAGCGCGTCTTCATCGCGCTGATGCGCCCGGTATTGTCGCCGATGGTGACGAGGTCGCCGGGCTTCACCGACTTGTCCGCGAGCAAGATGATACCGGAGATGAAGTTCGCGACGATCTTCTGGAGGCCGATACCGATACCGACGCCGACAGCGCCGGAGAACACCGCGAGCGCCGAGAGGTTGATGCCGACGGCGTCGAGCGCGATGACGACGGCCACCGTCAAAAGACCGATGCGGATGATCTTGATCAGCAGCACCTGGACCGACGGCGTCAGGTCGGTCGTCGAGTTGATCCGGCTCTCGGCGAAATTGCTGGCGATATTGGTGAGCCAGAGCGCGACGATCAGGAGCGCGCCGGCCTTGATCAGCAAAAGCGGTGTCAGCCGCAATCCACCGAGCATGATACCGAAGGAATCGAGCAGATCGACCGTCGCGTCCAACTGGCCGATGATGGAGAGAGCGGCGACGAACCACGCCGTGACCGACACCAGCTTGACGATGAAGGCGTTGCGCAGCACCGAGGTGAGGAGACGGATGACGAGCCAGGCAAGGCCGAGCTTTGCAGCGACCATCAGGAGATAGCTGCGGCTCGGCCAGGTCGCATGGTACATCACCACGCGCTCGACGATGATCAGGAAGGTGAATACCGCCGTGGAGGCGCTGCCGATCAGCACGCGGATGAAGTGGCGAAGCGGCAGCGGCCAGCGCATCGCCAGCGAGGTCATGTCGATGCGGTTGCGGATGGCGGCCTCGGAGGCATAGGCGATCCCGGCCGCGGCCAGCATCAGGCCGAATTGCAGGTAGAACCAGGGCGAAGTGATCTCGGCGCCGACGCTGCGCGCCGTCGTCTGCAAGAACTCCATGAGGTCTTTGAGGTCCATGTCTATGGCGAAATTTCGTTGGCGGCGGATCGGGCGGATTTGATTCGGGACAGCGGCAGAATCCCACAAAGGGCGCGGCCGGGCCATCGATACACCGGCACGTGATGCGAGTTAAGGCCGTAAAATGCGGGCAGATTGCCGCGAGCGGCAGAAATGGGTTGGCGGGCAAGTGTGGCGACGATAAGGATGCTGGTACAGGGATTGCCGGTCTTCGCCTCGTCCCGCTTGCGGGGAGAGGCCGGATCGCATCGCCAGATGCGATCCGGGTGAGGGGACTCTCCACAAGTCCGACCGTCACCGTCCTCGCGGAGACTCCCCCTCACCCACCCTCTCCGGGCAAGCTATGCTTGTCCCGGCCGCGCAAGCGGGGCGAGGGAGTGCACGGCCGGCGATGCCCTGAACGGAATCTCGTCGGCTCTTTGGAGTGACCAGCAGCACCACATGGCGTCCCTCGACTCGGTCAGCATCGCGATCCTGCTCGGCGCCGTCCTGGTGATGGCGGGCATCCTGTCGAGCCTGCTTGCGTTGCGTTTCGGCGCGCCCCTGCTGCTGGTCTTCCTCGGCATTGGCATGCTGGCCGGCGATTCCGGCCCCGGGCAATTGCAGTTCAACGACGTGCGGACGACCTATCTGGTCGGCTCGGTGGCGCTGGCGCTGATCCTGTTCGACGGCGGCCTGCGCACGCGCTTCCAGAGCATCCGCGCAGTTCTGGCACCGTCCGTGGTGCTCGCGACCGTCGGCGTGCTCCTGACCGCGCTGATCACGGCGCCGTTTGCAAAATATGCGCTCGACCTCAACTGGGCGGAGTCGCTGCTGGTCGGCGCCGTCGTCGCCTCGACCGATGCAGCGGCGGTGTTCCTGCTGGTGCATACGCAGGGCCTGCGCCTGCGTCCGCGCGTCGGCGCGACGCTGGAGGCCGAATCCGGCACCAACGACCCCTTCGCGATCTTCCTCACCTTGATGCTGGTCGAATACATCTCGCTGGGGTCGAGCACGCCGGGCCACGTCGTCATGGAGTTCATCCAGGAGGCCGTTCTGGGTGCGATCGTCGGCGTGATCGGCGGCCGGCTGGTGGTGATCGCGCTCAACCAGGTAGCGCTGCCGCAGGGGCTGCACGCGCCGTTCGTGACGACGGCGGCCCTCGTCATCTTCGGTGGCTCGCAGATCATGCACGCCTCGGGGTTTCTCGCGGTCTATCTCGCCGGCATCATCATCGGCAACCGGCCGACCCGCGCGCATAATTCGGTGGTGACGTTTCTGGACGCCGCGACCTGGCTCGCGCAGATCGTGATGTTCGTGCTGCTCGGCCTGCTGGTCTCGCCGCAGCGGCTCGGCTCCAGCGCCGTGCCCGCGATCGGCGTCGCGTTGGTCCTGATGCTGATCGCGCGGCCGCTCGCCGTGTTCCTCTGCCTTGCGCCGTTCCGCTTCAACTGGCGCGAAAAGGTCTTCATCGCCTGGACGGGCTTGCGCGGCGCGGTCGCGATCTTCCTGGCCTCGATCCCGATGCTGGTCGGGTTGTCGAAGGCCTATCTCTATTTCGACGTCGCCTTCGTGGTCGTCATCATCTCGCTGCTCTTGCAAGGCTGGACGCTGGCGCCCGCGGCGCGCAGGCTGCATGTCGCGCTGCCGCGCAGCGAGCGCGGTCCGCGCCGTGTCGAGCTCGACCTGCCCGGCCAGCTCGAGCAGCAGCTCGTCGGCTATGCCGTGCGGCCCAAGAGCCTGTATTTCCGCCGTGGCCTGATCCCGTCCTGGTCCAAGCCGACGCTGGTGATTCGCAACGAGAACATTTTAACGCCCATGGAAGCCGACCCGATCGCGCCGGGCGACTACATCTATCTGCTGGCGCCGCCGGAAAAGGCCGAGTCGCTCGACCGCTTCTTCGTCGATATGCAGCCGAGCACCGCACCCGACCCGCATCTGCTCGGCGACTTCATGGTCTCCGGCGAGCACACGCTGGCCGAGCTTGCCGGGATCTACGGCGTCAAGGTGAGCGAGGACGAGGGCAAGCTGACGCTCGCCGATTATTTCGACGTCCATCTCGACCGCGCGCCAAAGGAAGGCGCCGAGCTCGCGCTGGACGAGATCGTTCTGGTCGCCCGTTCGATCTCCGGCGGCCGCGTCAACGTCGTCGGCCTGCGGCTGCCCGAGGACGAGGAGAAGGCGGAGCCGCAGACGCGGATGAAGGCGCTACGCCGTAAGCTCGCGGATTTATGGACTTCGGTGGCGGGGATTTAGCTCCATCCGATCGAGGTGGGAACCGCCGCCAAACCGCCGTGACTTGCCGCATATTCGCGCACGGATCGTGATCGGAACCCGGAACGCTCGCCTGTGCCCCCAGTTAGCCGCGTGGCAACATAACAGGAGTGGTTCCATGCGAAAGTTCATCCTGCCCCTCGTGGTGGCGCTTGGTGTTGGATCGGCAGCGCCTGCCATGGCCTTTGATTCCGGCGACCAGATCTCGATGGAGGCCGCGCTCGATATTGCCACCGGCCTCGGCATTCGAACCGTGTCGCATACCCAGTTCCTCGGGGATGAATGGGAGATCGAAGGCCGTGACCGCGCCGACCGCTGGATGAAAGTCTATGTCGACGCCAGCACCGGCGACGTGCGCAACGTCGAGCGCGGGTGGTAGCCGCATCTCACGTCAGCACCTTCACCCCGCCGGACGACGTCACGCGGCCCTGGCGCAGCATGACGATCTGGGTGGCGAGCTGGCGCAGCTCGGCTGCGTCGTGGCTGACATAGACCATGGGGACATTGGCCTCGTCGCGCAGCCGTACCAGGTAGGGCAGGATCTCGAGCTTGCGGCCTTCGTCCAGCGCGCCGAGCGGCTCATCCAACAACAGCAGCCGCGGCTTGGACAACAGCGCACGTCCGAGCGCGACGCGCTGGCGTTCGCCGCCGGACAGCTTTCCGGGCCGACGGCCGAGCAGGGCGCCGATGTCGAGCAGATCGACAATGCGGTTCTCCTGCGCCGGATCATGCGCGAGGCGGTTCATCCGCCGGCCATAGTCGAGGTTCTGCGCGACATTCAGATGCGGAAACAGCCGCGCATCCTGAAACACGTAGCCGATGCGTCGGCGGTAAGCCGGGACATGGATGCCGGCCGCGGTGTCGTCGACGACGTCGCCGTCGATGACGATGCTGCCACGGTCCGGTCGCAACAGGCCTGCGATCATGTTGACCAGCGAGGTCTTGCCGGCACCGGATGCGCCGAACAGGCCGGTGACGCGGCCCTCGCTCGCGAACGACGCGTGAAGCGAGAACTCGCCGAGCTGTTTTTCGACATCGACGCGCAGCATGGTCAGTTTCCGTGCAGCCGTGCGGTCGCGCGCCGCGCGAACCATTCGGCCGCGATCAGCGCACCGAGCGCGAGCACGATCGAGATGATCACGAGCCGTCCCGCCGCGGCGTCGCCGTCGGGCGTCTGGATCAGCGAATAGATGGCCGACGAGATCGTCTGAGTCTCGCCGGGAATGTTGGAGACGAAGGTGATGGTGGCGCCGAATTCGCCGATCGCCTTGGCAAAGCCGAGCACCATGCCGGCGAGCACGCCGGGAAGCGCGAGCGGCAGCGTGACCGTCAGGAACACCTTCCAGGGCGCAGCACCCAGCGTCTCCGCGGCCTGCTCCAGCCTGCGGTCGATCGCCTCGATCGAGAGCCGGATAGGACGCACCAGCAGCGGAAACGACATGATGCCGCAGGCGAGCGCGGCGCCGGTCCAGCGGAATGCGAAGACGATGCCGAGATGATCCGCAAGGAAGCTGCCGACGAGGCCGCGCCGGCCGAAGGTCAGGAGCAGGAGATAGCCGGTGACGACCGGCGGCAGCACCAGGGGCAGATGCACCAGCGCGTCGAGCATCGATTTGCCCCAGAAATCACGCCGCGCGAGCAGCCACGCCAGCGCGATGCCGAACGGCGTCGCCACCAGCGTCGCGATGACCGCGACCCGCAAGGAAAGCAGGATCGCGGTCCATTCGGCCGATGTGATCGCGGACATCAAGTCGCAAGCATCAAGTCGTGGGGGTGATCAGGAACTTGAAGCCGTACTTCTCGAGGATGGTCTTGGCCGTCGTCGAGCGCAGAAAGGCGAGATAGTCGTTGGCCTCGGGCTTCGCGGTCGCGGTCGCGGCGACCGGATAGATGATCGCAGGATGCGAATCGGCCGGGAAGGTGCCGACGATCTTGACACCGGGTTCGACCTTGGCGTCGGTCGAATAGACGATGCCGAGCGCGGCCTCGCCGCGTGCTACCAGCGTCAGCGCGGCGCGCACACTCTCGGCCATCGCGAATTTCGGCTCGGCCGCCTGCCAGGCCCCTAACTTCTCCAGCGCGGCCTTGGCGTATTTGCCGACGGGTACCGACTTCACATCACCGGTCGCGATCTTACCGTCGCCGGCGAGCTTTGCGAGATCGAAGCCCTGGGCGATGGTGACGTTGTTGATCTCTGAATCCTTCGGCGCGATCAGCACGATGCTGTTGCCGAGCAGGTTGACGCGGGTTGGCTCGTTGATGGTCTTTTTGGCCATCGCATAGTCCATCCAGTCGGTGTCAGCCGAAACGAACACGTCGGCGGGGGCGCCCTGCTCGATCTGCCTGGCGAGCACCGAGCTCGCGGCATAGCTGACCGTGAACTTGGCGCCGGTCTTGGCGGTGTACGCCGCGTCGATCTCGTCGAGCGCGCTCTTCATCGAGGCGGCGGCGAAGACGGTGATTATCTTGTCCTCGGCTTGAGCCGGCGCGAGGGCCGCGCCAAGGAAGATCACAAAGGCGGTGAAAAATCCGGCAATACGAAACATGGGAGCGCTCCGTCCGAGCTCGCGCGCGAAAACGCACGCGCAGATCTGGCGTTGGTGGGTCGGCCTGCGACGGACGGAAGCGCTGTTCCGCTAATCCCCGCAACGACTTACGGCCGGCAAGGATATCGCTACTCACAACATAGCAGGCGGAGGCTTTAGGTCAAAGGCGACCGTTTGTCTAAGGCCTACTCGCTCGGCAGGATCGCGATCGAGACCGAATTCTCCTTCGCACCGCTGACCTGGAGCTTGCGGATGCCATGACAGTCGGTCGCGCCGCTGAAGGCCACGGGCCTCAGGAAATGCCCGTCCTGGACCACGTCGACCCAGGCGCCTGCCGAGAGGCTGATCGTATAGACGCCGGCCTTGGGTGCGGTCCTGAAGCTCGCAAAGCCGGCAAAGGTGCCGTCCTTCGGCGCGCGCTCCGGCGGGGAGGGCAGCCTGGCTTCGCCTGGCGCGACCAGCGCCAGCGTGATGGCTGATGAGGCAACGCCGCCTGCTCGCCGCCCGAGGCGAGATTGGCACGGTCCGGCGCGGTGAGCGCGGCGCGCTCCCGCTCGATCGGCCACTTGAACTTGTCACAGCCGCTCGGCTCTTCAGCAGCCAGAGCGGAGGTCGCACCGAGCGAAAGCGCGGCGAGGACAGTGAGGATGCGCATGTCAAGTCTCATCGTTGGCCACGCAAAGGACGCGGGGCGTGCAGTCAGGTGTGTGGTCGAAGAACGGGACGCGCATCCCGACATGCCGCTTGCTTACGGCACAGCGACGAGCCGATCCTAGCGCATTCGCGTGATGCCAACCACCTTCCCAGTCATCCCGACGGCAGTGACGCTACGGCTTCGCGTCCGGCGCGCGCAGCACGGCTTTGCAGGCGGCGGGCATTTGCGCCAGCGTCATCGGTGGCTTCGGCTTGGGTGGCTCCGCCGGTGGTTTGGGATGCAGCACGGCGTCGCTGAACCAGTAGGCGAGATCGGACGGCTTGCAGCCTTCGTCCTCGGATTGCGATGGCTGGCCCTGGCATTCGCCCGCGCCCGGAGGACAGCGCATGCGGATGTGGAAGTGATAGTCGTGCCCCCACCACGGCCGGATCTTCGACAGCCAGGAGCGGTCGCCCTTGGCTTCGCGGCATAGCGCCTTCTTGATCGCGGCATTGACGAAGATGCGCTGCACCGCCGGCTCCTGTGCTGCATCGCGCAGCACCAGCACATGGCCAGGCGTGAACACCTTGGGATCGATATCGAGCCGGTCCTCGCGCACCATCATCACCGCGGACGTCTCCTCGCGCTCCTCGCGCGAGAGGCGATGGTCCGGCATCGGCGTCAGCCAGATGTCGGCATCGAGACCGATCTGGTGGCTGGCATGGCCCGACAGCGCAGGTCCGCCGCGCGGCTGGCCGATGTCGCCGACCAGGATGCCCGGCCAGCCGGCGTCCCTGTGCGCCTTGGCCGCGAGGCGCTTGATCAGCGCGATCATGTTGGGATGACCCCAGTTGCGATTGCGCGACAGCCGCATCACCTGCCAGTTCTCGCCGTTGAGCGGCATCTCCTCCGCGCCCCCGATGCAGCCCTTGACGTAGGATCCGATGACATGCGCCGGCCCCGTCGAAGGCAGCAATTTTCGTGCGAACAGCTCCCTGGCGCCGATCTTGGGATCGTTGGGATTGGCGAGCGGCGGCAGCGGTTTTGGGTTGACGCTGCCCTTGTCCTGGGCCAGCGCGCCACCGGCGTTCAGGAGGACAAGCAGAAGCAGGAGGGGGGCGAGGCGGCAGGGACTCATGCTGGCATCCCTTATAACCCAACGCCGCGTCGGGGTTAAGAATTAGGCTTGCGAGCGGACACCAGCGTTGGGCATCGCGCGATCGGCGCGGCACGCGCCGCCGGTCGCGATGATGGCGGTTGTTTGTCGCGGGTCGCGCCGCAAAGGTTCACTGCCCAAGGCCTGCTTGCGGCGGTGAAAGCCGCCCATGCGCCCACAACGAACCCGATCAGGACATGAGCGACTAATCGCGTGACGGGATCGAAAGGAGCGAGACATATGAAGGGAAGGAGATCTTGGATCAACACATCTTGGATCAGGACATCCTGGATCGGCCTGTTTGTTGCCTGCGGTATCGGCGTCTGCAGTGAAGCGGCCGCCGCGCAGCCGGCGACTCCGCTCGCGGGTTACAAGATCGAAGACAAATACACCCAGCGATCGCCGGACGGCGCGACAACGATCGAGCAATATCTGAACAAGGATACGGACGACTGGAAATGGCAGTTCTGGGCGCGCCGTCAGGACACATTCACGCTGCTTGATCCGGAGCCGGCCGGCTATCCCGCGGACTTCATCTTCACCAACGATCTGAAATGGATCGTTCGCTTGCAAAAGACTGGCTCGGGCGAGTTGTCGCTCTATCTGTACCGCCTCGCTCCGCATGGCTACGTTCCCGCGAGCAAGAAGCCGCTCGGCGACCTGGCGTGGGCCTATCTGAAGACTCGTCCGGATTGGCAAAAGATCAAGAAGGAGCCGGAGTATCACATATCGGCGAATCTGGTGAAGGGAATTGAAGAGAACTATCGCTGGCTCGGCGCCGATTGGCCGGCGAACCGCTATATTCTGATCAGTCTGTCGGGGGATGCCGACGTCAAGGACCACAAGCCCATGCAGACCAGCGTCGTGCACAACTGGAGCTGCAGATATGATCTGCAGACCGGCAAGTTCGACGTGCCGGCACTGCTTTCGGACCACAATGCGAAAGCTGTTTTGCCCCTGTCGCCGGGTGCTGATTAGAGTTCGTCCCCACAGCTCTTTCAAAGTCGTAGGCCACGGCGCCGACGATGGCCTCTCTTAACGCCGCAATAACCGTATGTTGGATTGATCAAAATTCGTGCGATGACGTCGGGAATAGTCGTGCCCTGTATGCAAACGGACACGGCTTCGGAATCGATTCATAGGGAGGGCGCATTTTTGCGCAACCCCTCCTTCCGATAACGACCACCGCATTCGTCTGTCGCGACGCTCAAGGCGCAGCCGCCTTGCAACTGGGCACGAAAAGTACAATCCGTGCGGTTGCTGAGTGGCGCGTTCGGCCGCCGGCGCGCCCAAGATTACTTTTTCTTCAGACACATTGGCGCACAGCTTGCGACTGCTGGGCGCGGGTACGACGTGGCAGGTTGAGTTTGGGGTCTCGAAAAGCAAAAAAGCGAAAGCGGACGGCGCTCACCTGGGCAACAGGACGTTCGCGCAAGCCTGCGCCGAAGCGCGCAAAGCTGCATGATGCGCCGGTCGGGATCGACGCGCTCGCGCAGAGCCGCGCGGAAGCCGAAGCTGCGATCGCGGATGCGCGCATGTCACATGAGCGGCTGCGCCAGGCTATCGACATCCTGCCGCAAGGCATCGTGTTCCTCGACCCCGAGGGCCGCTATGTGCTCTGGAACAAGAAGTACGCCGAGATCTACAACAAGACCGCGGATCTCTTCGCGCAAGGTGCGCGTCTGGAAGACACGCTGCGCATCGGCGTTGCGCGCGGCGACTATCCGGAAGCCGCCGGCCGTGAAGAGGAATGGATCGCCGAGCGACTGCAAAGGCTCTATCAGCCCGGCGCCCGCCACGAGCAGAAGCTGGCCGACGGCCGCGTCATCCTGATCGAGGAGCGCCTGACCGATGACGGGAGTGTCGTCGGCCTCCGCGTCGACATCACCGAATTGAAGCAGCGCGAGGCCTCGTTCCGCCTGCTGTTCGACGGCAACCCCGTGCCGATGATCGTCTGCGCGCTGGACGACGAGCGCGTCCTCGGCGTCAACGACGCCGCGATCGCGCATTACGGCTACAGTCGTGCCGAATTCGAGAAACTGACGATCCGCTCGCTCCAGGCCTTCGATAGCGAGCCGCCCTGGATCTCCGGGCGGAGCAGCGAGGAGCAGGCGGCGCGCACCTGGAGGCATGTGAAGGCCGATGGCGCGCTGATTGATCTGGCAATCTATTCGCGCGAATTGACCTACGCCGATCGGCCGGCGGTGCTGCTGGCGCTGATCGACATCACCGAACGCAAGCGCGCCGAGGCGCGGCTCGCCTTCATGGCCCAGCACGACGGCCTGACCGGGTTGCCGAACCGCAATCTGCTGCGCCAGCAGATGGACGAGACGCTGCTGCACACGCGCCGCGGTGCCGAAAAGGTCGCGGTGCTGATGCTGGGGCTCGACAATTTCAAGGCGGTCAACGACACGCTTGGGCACGCGATCGGCGACAAGCTGCTGCGCGGCGTCGCCAAGCGGCTGCGCTCAACTTTGCGCGAGGAGGACGCGCTGGCGCGGCTCAATTCGGATGAATTTGTCGTTGTCCAGAGCGGCTTGTCGCGGCCGGAAGATGCGGTAGGGCTTGCGAAGCGTTTGCTGGAGGCCATCGCCGATCCCTATCTGCTTGAGGGTCACTCCGTGGTGATCGGCGCCTCCATCGGCATCGCCATGGCGCCCGGCGACGGCGATGAGTCCGAGAAGCTCTTGAAGAGCGCCGACATGGCGCTGTCGCGCGCCAAGACCGACGCGCGCGGTGCGTTCGCCTTCTTCGAGGCGGCGCTGCATGCGAAGGCGCAGAGCCGCCGCAAGATCGAGGTCGAGCTGCGCGACGCGATCCAGAACGACGTGCTGCGTCCCTTCTACCAGCCGCTGATCGACCTTGCGAGCGGACGCATCACCGGCTTCGAGGCGCTGGTGCGCTGGCCGCATGCCGAGCGCGGCATGGTGTCGCCGGCCGAGTTCATCCCGGTCGCCGAGGACACCGGGTTGATCAACCCGCTCGGCGGGTTGATGTTGCGCCGGGCCTGCATGGACGCCGCGGCCTGGCCCGACGACGTCCGCGTCGCCGTCAACCTGTCGCCGCTGCAGTTCCGCAGCGGCAGTCTGCTCTCGATGGTCACCGAGGCGCTGAAGCATTCCGGCCTGCCGCCGCGCCGGCTCGAGCTCGAGATCACCGAGACGCTGCTGCTCGAAAAGAGCAGCCAGGTGCTGGCGACGCTGCATGCGCTGCGCGCGCTCGGCGTGCGGATCTGCATGGACGATTTCGGCACCGGCTATTCCAGCCTCAGCTACTTGCGCAGCTTCCCATTCGACAAGATCAAGATCGATCAGTCCTTCGTCCGGGATCTCGGCGCCAACCGCGAATCGCAGGCGATCATCCGTTCGATCGTCAGCCTCGGCAAAGGCCTGGGCGTCACCATCACAGCCGAGGGTGTCGAGACCGAGGCCGAGCTGAGCTGCCTGCGCGCCGAGGGCTGCGATGAGGGCCAGGGTTTCCTGTTTTCCAAGGCCCGCCCCAATGCCGAGATCATCAGCCTCCTGAAGGCACAGCGCGGGGCGGACGCAACTGATGACGACAACGCCGCGCTGGTCGCGTGATTGAACCTCCAGCCGCATCCCGGCGTCTGATGATTGAATCGGATGACGGGATCAGCGCCCCAATGAGCCTCGATGACCCAGCCACGACGGACGGCCCGCGCTATGCGCGTTTCTCGCGGCGGCTGAAGGCTGCGGCGCCCGACCGGACCTGTCATATAGCTCCAGGCGCCTCACCCCGCCGTCAAAATCGCCCTGCCGACATCCTCGTAATGGGTGTCGCGCGGCTGGCTCTGCTGGGCGATGGCGTGCATGTCGCGAAAGCGTCGCTCGAAGGGATTGTTGCGGAAGACTGCGGTCGCGCCCGCCATGTGATAGGCGGTATCGACCACCATAGCGCCTTCTGGCGCGATCGGCCGCGCGATCAGTGTTTGATCTAGCGCAAGAAGTCCCGATGTTTTCATGTTAGTTTGCGCCATCTCAATGCTTCATTAGAGGCTGCAATGATCATTGAGCGCCTATCCCGAGAACATCGCAATATCGAGACGCTGCTCGGCATCCTCGAGCATGAACTGGAAATATTCGATCGCGGAGACCGGCCAGACTATGAGGTCATTCGCGGGATTATCAGCTATTTCCAGCTCTATCCGGAATTGTATCACCATCCACTAGAAGACCTGGTCTTCGCCAGGTTAAGACTTCGCGATCCTGCTGCGGCCGCAAAGGTGGGCAACCTCGCACTTGAGCATCAAAAGGGAGTCGAGCGCTTGCGCCGCGTTGCTCAGGCGGTCGATGCGGTCCTCGCGGACCGGGAAATCCTGCGGCAGGATGTGGACCGCATCGTTCGCGATTTCATAGAGAGCGAGCGGCGTCACATCATGATGGAGGATCGCGATTTCTTTCCCGCCGCCCTCAAGGCTCTACAGCCTCAGGATTGGACGGAGATCGCCTCAGCCTCAACCAGTCAAGAGGATCCGCTGTTTAGCGAGGCTGCAGAGGAAACCTTCGACGAACTACGAGCGCGAATCTTGGGGTTGGAACAAGAGGCCGAAGCCGATCGACGCTAGGCGGTTTTGCATTGCGCTCGCAAGAGACAATTGGTTCGGCCGTCTCCCTTTCCGATCTTGATTTGCGTGGATTGCGAAACGCTATCCAGCCTCTGAAGGTCGTTTTTGGCACATGGGGAAGTGCGAACAGCCTGCTACGAGGCCCGAATTGGATCGGAGAATTCGGGCCTCTTAAGTATTCTTGCGCTAATCTTGCTGTGTCACTAACCCTCATGGTGAGGAGCGCGAAGCGCGTATCGAACCATGAGGCCCCGCCTGTGGCCCACATCCTTCGAGACCCTTGCTTCGCAAGCTCCTCAGGATGAGGAGTAGAGTTAGAGCGTTTATGACGCAGTAAGGCTAAAGCGCGATGAGATCAGGATGAATCGTCATCGCGCTTCAAGGTTGTTTGTTTGCGCATGGTCTCCGCGCAAACGCTCCGCGTTTGTCGCGAGGGAAAACCGCTTCACGCTTTTTCCGGATCGCGCTTTAGGAGCTTAAGCGGCCTTGTTCGGCGCGGCCGTTTGGCCGGCGTCCGTGTGCGGCGGAGCGCCTGTCTTGATATCGATTGTCTTGGTGACTTTTGTCGCCTTGACGGGCTTCTTGACCGTGAGATGCAGCACGCCCCTGTCGAAATGCGCGTCGACGGCACCATCTTCCGGTTCGAAAGGCAGGGACATGGATCGGTAGAACGAGCCGTAGCTCCGCTCCTCGACATGCCAGTTCCTTTCCTCTCTCTTGCTTTCCGCCTTCTTCTCACCGGAAATGACCAATTGGTTTTCATCAAGGCTGACCTTGATATCCCTCTCGTCCACGCCCGGAAGCTCGGCGGTTATTTCGAACGCATCCTTTGTTTCCGCCACACTGATCGCCGGTGCACCTGCCCCAATGTTGGAAGAAGACGAACTCTGATTGAAGGCGCGAAACACATTTTCCATTTCACGCCGCATGGCCCGGAACGGGTCGAGTTCTTGGCTGCCCATCGGCCATAGTCTTGGAAGGCTCATCTGTTCTCTCCACCGTTTGGAAAACCTCTTGAGATATGCTGCTCCTCCCGGTTCTGATGACCTTGATCCAGCTCAAATGCTCGAATGCTCCCGGCCAAAAACCCTGCTCTCGGAGAACTGGGTTTCGTCGCAACACCGCCGACGTTCCGTTGGTCGAACCGCGACCTCAGGGCGAGGGAGCTCTCGGCGCGAAGCGCGCCTACCGAAAATCCCATGAATGCGTGCGGTAGGTTCGGGTCCATCGCTTGAAGAAAGCAAAGCCGCCGGCCCTTGGGAAGCTGACGGCTCTGGAATTGCGGCGGCTTTAAACGTGGCGCGCGTTGATCTTGTCGCGCAGGCGATGGCAAAGATCTTCCAGCAGGGTCTGCAGGTTTTCGTAGTTGACTAGCAGCCTGTCCGCTTGCTCGCGCTCCGCCGTTCCGAAAGAGCAGGAATCGCGCAAGCTCCTGACGCGGTTCACGCATTCGCGTCCCCTCGCAGCTCTCCTCTGGGCAAATTCAAGATGCTCCAGATCGTGGCTGAGCTTGTCCTCTTCCGCGATCAACAGCTTGGTGACGCTTTCGCGGTTCCGAGGCACGAGATCACCGCCGTTCAGTAAGCGATGTAGTGATCCACATTGGCCCGAGAGATGTATCGGTGCATGACATCACGTCCCAACAGCGCCTCCAGTCGGTTCAGGATAACACTAGGGCGTAGAAAAGGGAGCCAGTCACCTTCCGCTCATTGCGGAAAGGGACAGCATGAATGCCTGAACCCGGTCATGTTCGAGCGCAACCGGTGCCGGTCCGATAGGCTGAGTGGCGTGGCTGGAGGACCGCGGAGAGAGGCTCGCGGCTGCTTCGACGGCTTTGGCGAGCACTGCCGATCACAGGCGCTGCAATGATGGCATCATGCTGGTGATTTGCCCGACGTGTCAAGCGATTTCGTAAAATCCGCAGATTGACGCGAAGGGCCGCCGGCTCCTTTGCATGGGGTTTTCGATATTTTCGTTATCCGGCCACGGAAGCCCAGGCCACACGCAAATCTCACCAAGCTCCGAGTGCTCTGAGCCTCCGCCTCAGCTATCGACCTTCAGCGCGGCAATGAAAGCTTCCTGCGGGATGTCGACCTTGCCGAACTGCCGCATCTTCTTCTTGCCCTCCTTCTGCTTCTCCAGAAGCTTGCGCTTACGCGTGATGTCGCCGCCATAGCACTTCGCGGTGACGTCCTTGCGCAGGGCGCGCACCGTTTCGCGGGCGATCACCTTGCCGCCGATCGCCGCCTGGATCGGGATCTGGAACATGTGCGGCGGGATCAGCTCCTTCATCTTCTCGACCATGGCGCGGCCGCGGCCTTCGGCGCGGGTGCGATGCACCAGCATCGAGAGCGCGTCGACCGGCTCGCCATTGACCAGGATCTGCATCTTGACGAGGTCGGCCGGCTTGTAGTCGGTGAGGTGATAGTCGAACGAGGCGTAGCCCTTGGAGACCGATTTCAGGCGGTCGTAGAAATCGAACACGACCTCGTTGAGCGGCAAATCGTACTTCACCATGGCGCGGGAGCCGACGTAAGTCAGCTCCTTCTGCGAGCCGCGGCGGTCCTGGCACAGCTTCAGGACGCTGCCGAGATATTCGTCGGGGGTGAGGATGGTGGCCTCGATCCAGGGCTCGTCGATCTCGGCGATCTTGACCACGTCGGGCATGTCGACGGGATTGTGGATCTCGATCTCGGCGCCATCGGTCAGCTTCATCTTGTAGATGACGCTCGGCGCGGTCGCGATCAAATTGAGATCGAACTCGCGCGACAGCCGCTCCTGGATGATCTCGAGGTGCAAGAGGCCAAGGAAGCCGCAGCGGAAGCCGAAGCCGAGCGCGGCCGAAGTCTCCATCTCGAAGGAGAAGCTGGCGTCGTTGAGCCGCAGCTTGCCCATCGCGGCGCGTAGCGTCTCGAAATCGTCGGCATCGACCGGAAACAGGCCGCAGAACACGACCGGGATGGCCGGCTTGAAGCCCGGCAGCATCTCGGCGACCGGCTTCTTGTCGTCGGTGATGGTGTCGCCGACGCGGGTGTCGGCGACCTCCTTGATCGCGGCGGTGATGAAGCCGATCTCGCCGGGACCGAGCTCGTCGACCTGCTGCATCTTCGGCGTGAAGAAGCCGACGCGCTCGACGTCATAGGCCGCGCCCGTGCCCATCATGCGGACGCGCTGGCCCTTCTTCATCGTGCCGTCGACGATGCGCACCAGCACGACGACGCCGAGATAGACGTCGTACCAGCTGTCGACCAGCAGCGCCTTCAAGGTCGCATCGCGGTCGCCCTTCGGTGGCGGCAGGCGGGTGACGATGGCCTCCAGCACGTCAGGCACGCCGAGACCGGTCTTGGCGGAGATCATCACGGCGTCCGATGCATCGATGCCGATGACGTCCTCGATCTGCTGCTTGATCTTGTCCGGCTCGGCGGCCGGAAGGTCGACCTTGTTCAGGACCGGGACGATCTCGTGATTGTTGTCGAGCGCCTGGTAGACATTGGCGAGCGTCTGCGCCTCGACGCCTTGGCTGGCGTCGACCACCAGCAGGGAACCCTCGCAGGCCGCCAGCGACCGCGAGACTTCGTAGGCGAAGTCGACATGGCCGGGCGTGTCCATCAGGTTGAAGATGTAATCCCTGCCGTCCTTGGCGCGATACGAGAGCCGAACGGTCTGCGCCTTGATGGTGATGCCGCGCTCGCGCTCGATATCCATGGAATCGAGCACCTGCTCCTTGCCGGCCATTTCGCGCTCGGACAGACCGCCCGTCATCTGGATCAGGCGGTCGGCCAGCGTCGATTTGCCATGGTCGATATGGGCGACGATGGAGAAATTGCGGATGTTGGAAATGGGGGCGGTCGTCATGGGGCGCGGGATACCACTCACATCCCCGTGCGGCAACCATATTACTGTATTTTCAGGGCCTTTCTTCACGCCAAGCTGATTCCACGCGGGACCAAAACGCGCTACGCAACGCCCCATGTCGACGACTTCGATCCTGCCCGCCGGAACGCACGCGAAAAGCGCTTTGAGCGCCAGGCGGCTCGTGGCCCGACTTGTCGCCAGTGCCACCGATCCCAAAACCCGCCTGTGGCTGGTGATCCAGCTTACCGTCCTCCATGCGGTGATCTGGACCTTCACCCTGATCAATCTGAAGGCAGCGCAGGACGTTCATATGGACGTCGCAGAGGCCTATGCCTGGGGCCAGAAATTCCTGCTGGGCTATGGCAAGCACCCACCGCTGTCGGGCTGGATCGCGGGCCTCTGGTTCATGGTCTTCCCGCCGAGGGATTGGGCGACCTATGCGCTCGCGATGGCGACCGTCAGCGTCGGCATGGTGATCTGCTGGCTGATTGCGCTGCGCGTGGTCGATGCCCGGCGCGCGTTCCTCGTCCTGGTGATGGTCGCGCTCTACCCGATCTTCAATTTCAAGGGTTTCAAGTACAATCCGGACCTGTTGCAACTCGTCACGCTGCCGCTCCTGGTACTTGCCTATCTCAACGCGTTCGAGAAGCGGAGCTGGCAGTCCGGCATCTTGCTCGGGCTCGCCGGTGCGCTCGCGCTGATGACGAAATACTGGGTGCTGACCATGATCGGCGCGATCGGCCTTGCCGCGCTGATCCATCCGGATCGCGTCAGATTTCTGGCCTCGCCGGCGCCATGGGTTGCGATCGCAACGCTGCTCGTCGCGATGATCCCGCATGGCGTCTGGCTGGCTGACGCGCATTTCGTGCCGCTGACCTATGCCGGCGATACCTACAGCCTCACCGATCGCGCCCAGATCAACGAGCTGGTGCGCGGCTACGCCGTGCACAATTTCGCACTGCTCGCACTCCCGGTGGCGCTGGCGGCGCTGGCGATGGCGCTGGTGCCGCCGTGGTGGAGATTGCTCCGACGCGATCCCCTGGCGATCGTCACCCGCGCCTGGGCGCGCGGCGACAATCCGGGCGTGAACGTCTCGCAGGCGCTGAATATCTGGATCATCCAGATCATCGTCGCGGTCGGCCCGCCGCTCGGCGCGCTCGCCTTCGGCATCTACATGAAGACCGATTGGGGCATCTCGCTGTTCTTCCTGGTGCCGCTGGCACTGGTGTCGATCCCGGCGCTGCGCGTGCAGCGCGCGAGCCTGTTCAACATCGCCGCGATCTGGCTCGTGCTGTCGCTGGCAACGCTCGCGGCCTCGCCCTTCATTGCCGCGCGCGAGATGGCGGCGAATGCGGGCAACACCGCGACCTATGGCGCGCGTTCCGAGCTCGCGCGCGAATTGACCCAAGTGTGGCGCACGCGCTTCGGCTCACGCTGGCCGATCGTCGCCGGCACCATGGAAACCATCCAGCCGATGGCGTTCTACAGCCCCGACCATCCGAGCCCGTTCACGCCGCACGAAGCCTGGAGTTCCGGCCTGACCGTGCCCGAGGACGTGAAAAGGCTCGGTTTCATTGGCGTGTTCGATCCGACCGACGGCCGCCTCGCCGAGCTTGAAAAGTGGGTGAAGGAGACCGCGCCGAATGCCGAGCGGGTCGTGATGACCACGCGCCGCTTCACGCATGGCAGAGCCGGGCCGTCGATGACGTGGAACGTCTACATCGCGCCGCCGGGCGGGTGACCGACGCGTCCCTTGTGCGATGGGTGGGCAAAGCGAAGCGTGCCCGCCATTCTGTTGCAAAGATCAAGAGTTGGTGGGCGCTACGCGCCTTTGCCCACCCTGCCGCGGCTTCATTGACGAAGCAGCTACGTCCCTTCCTCGTTGAACTTGCTTTCAACGAGCTCGGTGATCGCGGCGATCGCGGCCTCGGCTTCATCGCCCTTGGCTGAAACCATGATCGTCGTGCCGGGGCCTGCGGCGAGCATCATCAATCCCATGATCGAGGTGCCGCCGACGGTTTCGCCGCCGCGCGTCACCCACACTTGCGCGTTGAAGCGTTCCACCGCCTGCACGAACTTCGCGGACGCGCGGGCATGCAGGCCGCGCTTGTTGATGATCAGCAGTTCCTTGGAAATCGCTCCCTCGGGCACGCCCGTCCCGGCAGCGGGACCGGCCTCACTTCCGAGTGGCGCACCGTCGTCGCTCATTTGCCGGCGAGCACGCGGCTGGCGATGGTGACATATTTGCGACCCGCTTCCTGGGCCATCGCGATCGCGTCGGGCAGCGAGCGCTCCTCGCGCACCTTGGCGAGCTTCACCAGCATCGGAAGATTGATGCCGGCGAGCACTTCGACTTTCGGTCGGCTCATGCAGGATATTGCAAGGTTGGACGGCGTGCCGCCGAACATGTCGGTGAGGATCGCAACGCCGTCGCCGGAATCGACGCGATTAACCGCCTCGATAATGTCGCTTCGACAGAGATCGGAATCATCCTCGGCGCCGATCGTGATCGCTTCGATTTGTTTTTGTGGACCCATGACATGCTCAAGCGCTGCCTTGAACTCGTCGGCAAGGCGCCCGTGGGTCACAAGTACTAGACCAATCATCGGAAAACTCCTCGCGGGCGCTTTTGGTGCGCCGCACGAACGCGCCACTTTGACCATCCAGAGCCCCCGCGCAAGAGGGGATGTTGCGTATCTCCCTGAATCTATACGGATGTATGAGGGGAGGTGCGCCGGTCTAATTCGGTCGCGATAGTGGGCTTCATATGGTTACAGAATCCCTTCAAACAATCGGCGGAGGGGATAACGCAGTATTAACTCTTGGTAGTCGTCAGGGCCGCAACAACCAGCGGAAGGGGCTGATAACCGCCTCCGACCGGGATTCGCGGTATTTCGACACCGAAAATGGTGATTTTCAGGGCTTCCGGTGACGGCAGGCGCCCCGCATCGGGCGCGGCAAGGTCGACAACGAGGCCGACGCTCGCCTGTCCCACGAAGTCGCAGCGGCGGATGCCGAGGCCCCGGATCTCGAGCAGGCCGGCCAGGACCGGGGCAGGGCGGACCACAATTTCGTTGCCGACTGTCGCCAGATGGACACGGTCGTCGCCCACCAAAACGGCAGCTTCGACCAGCCCGGCGCGGCCAGCCATGATCAAATCGAAGGCAAGACGCGACTTGCCCGCCCCCGAGGGCCCCCGGATCAGTACAGCCATATTCCCTATTCGGACCGCGGAGGCGTGGACGCTGGCGCTGTCCTCGCTCATAGCGCCGGCAACCTCACCACGAAGCGCGCGCCGGCAACCGTGGCCATGCCGTCGGCATCCACCGGGCCTGCGCGATTCTCCGCCCAGATGCGTCCGCCATGGGCCTCGATGATCTGCTTGGAGATCGACAGGCCGAGGCCGGAGTTCTGGCCAAAGCCCTGATGCGGGCGATCGGTGTAGAAGCGCTCGAAGATGCGCTCCAGCGCGTCCTCGCGGATGCCCGGGCCGTCATCGTCGACCACGATCTCGATCTCGGTCCGCGCGCGGCGGCAGGTCATGCGCACCTTGTTGCCGGGCTCGGAGAAGGACTGCGCGTTCGACAAGAGATTGGAGATCACCTGCCCGAGCCGCGAATCGTGACCGGTTACGGACAAGCCGTCGGTCGGGCCGCGGCCCTCGAAGCGCGTTTCGACCGCGACGTCGTGGCCGAGCTTGGTCTCGTTGGCGACCGAGGTGAGTGTGGTGAGGAGGCGGCGCAGATCGACGGGGATCGCATCCTGCCGCTGCAATTCGGCGTCGAGCCGGCTCGCATCCGAAATGTCAGAGATCAGCCGGTCGAGCCGCTTCACGTCGTGCTCGATCACTTCTAGCAAGCGCCCGCGGCTGGTCTCGTTGCGCGCCAGCGGCAAGGTCTCGACCGCCGAGCGCAGCGAGGTCAGCGGGTTTTTCAGCTCGTGCGCGACGTCGGCGGCGAACATCTCGATCGCCTCGATGCGGCGATAGAGCGCATTGGTCATGTCGCGCAGCGCGCCGGAGAGGTGGCCGATCTCGTCGCGGCGGCGGGTGAAGTCGGGGATCTCGACGCGGGACTTGGTGCGGCGGCGGACCCGCTCGGCGCTGTCGGCGAGGCGCCGCACGGGACCTGCGATCGTGCTCGCGAGCAGCAGCGACAGCATGATCATGACGGCGGCGGCGACGCCGCCCACTTTCAGGATCGCCAGCCGCTCGGCGGTGACCATCTGGTCGATGTCATCGCCCTGCGTCGACAGCATCAGTGCGCCACGGATGGCGCGCGAGCGCAGCACGGGGACCGCGACCGAGACGATGACCTCGCCGCGCGAATTGACCCGCACCATCGACCGCTTCTGGCCCTTCAGCGCATCGGCGACCTCGTCATAGCCATTGCCGTTCTCGGGCCCGAGCTCGCGATAGAGCGGCAGGTCGCCGCGGTTGAGCCAGGTGCGCACCGAGGTCATGCCGCGTTCGAGGATGCCCGGCTTCTCGGACGGCGGCGGCAAATCGTAGCGCAGCACGTTCTCGAGGTTGCGGCTGTCGAGCAGCAGAATCCCGTTGGGATCGTAGATGCGGGCGCGTGTCTTGGTCGGCGAGATCAGCGTGCGCAGCACAGGCGCCACGCGCTCCGGATTGATCGGGAAATCCAGCGGCGAATAATCGTCCGAACCGCCATAGCTGTCGCCGAGCTTGAGGTCGAGCAGCCTGTCGGGGTCGATGGTGATGGCGTTGGTCTGCACCGTCGCGGAGGCCGCGATCGCACCCGCGATGATCTCGCCCTGCACCAGGAGGCTCTGCGCGCGCGCATCGATCAGGCCGGCGCGGAACTGCGACAAATACAGGATGCTCGCGACCAGCGCGACGAGGCCGGCGAGATTGAGCGAGACGATGCGGCGGGTGAGGCTCGAGAACGAGAGCGCGAAGAAGAACTGCCCGGCGCGCTTGAGCCAGTTCAGCGGCCGCCAGCCTTGCGCGACCTGCTTCTCCTCAGCCGAATAGTCCTGAACGCCCGCGGATGCAACATCCTCGGCGTTCAGGCTGGAATCAGTCTGCGTCCGGTCAAGCAATGCTTACGCCCGCGTTAGGACTGGTGCGATTGGTCCCCGCATCTTAGCCGGTACCGACGGCAACGTCAGTCCGCAAAGTCCCCGAAAGAGGCGCGCTCGCCTCAGGCTTCCTTGAAGCGGTAGCCGACGCCGTAAAGCGTCTCGATCATCTCGAACTCGTTGTCGACGACCTTGAACTTCTTGCGCAGCCGCTTGATGTGGCTGTCGATGGTGCGATCGTCGACATAGACCTGGTCGTCATAGGCGGCGTCCATCAGCGCGTTGCGGCTCTTCACCACGCCGGGCCGGGTCGCCAGCGCCTGGAGGATCAGGAATTCGGTGACCGTCAGCGTCACGGGCTCGTTCTTCCAGGTGCAGGTGTGTCGTTCGGGATCCATACGCAGAAGGCCGCGATCGAGCGCCTTGGCGTCGTTCTCCTTCGGTGCGGCGGTCGGGTCCTTCGGCGCCGAGCGGCGCAACACCGCCTTGACGCGCTCGACCAGCAGCCGCTGCGAGAACGGTTTGCGTATGAAGTCGTCGGCGCCCATCTTGAGGCCGAACAGCTCGTCGATCTCCTCGTCCTTGGAGGTGAGGAAGATCACCGGCAGATCGGATTTCTGGCGCAGCCGCCGCAGCGTCTCCATGCCGTCCATGCGCGGCATCTTGATGTCGAGAATGGCAAGGTCGGGCTGCGTGGTGCGGAAGCCGTCCAGCGCGGAGGCACCATCGGTGTACGTCATGATGCGGTAGCCTTCGGCTTCCAGCGCGATCGAAACGGATGTGAGAATGTTGCGGTCGTCGTCGACCAAAGCGATTGTGGGCATGAGCCTCTGCTTTCCGTTGGGGTCGTGATCTAAAACGGCGAGCAATCCAGTGATGCGCCGCATACATGGGCCCCCAACCCGGGGTTCGAACCTTGTCACCGAGCAATGCAAGCTGGGCTGAAGTGTGACCAAAGTTTCTCGAAACACGGCGAAGCAGCCGTGGTCCGACCCATAACCAGGCCCCGTTTAACCCCGAAAAGGCCGGCCTTGCAACCCGTAAAAGCCGGAAAACCGAAGAGAATCAGATGCAACCGACCTCCGATTTCGACCCCGGAAAGCTTGCCAAATCACTGCTGCGGCGCTCCCGGCAGGGGGCGCTCGCGACTCTGATGCCGGGTACCGGCGATCCCTATTGCTCCCTGGTCAATCTGGCGAGCCACCCGGATGGCTCGCCGATCCTGCTGATTTCGCGGCTCGCCGTGCACACCAAGAACATCCTTGCCGACGGCCGGGTCTCGCTGATGCTGGACGAGCGCGCCCCCGGCGATCCCCTCGAGGGAGCCCGGATCATGCTGTCGGGACAGGCGGAGCAGGGAGCCGGGGCCGAGCTGGAACTCCTGCGCCGACGCTACCTTGCCGCCCATCCCTCCGCAGAAGACTTTGTTTCGTTTAAGGATTTTTCCTTCTTCCGGATCAGGCCGTCCGGAACCCATCTGGTCGCGGGATTCGGTCGTATCGTCGATCTGAAGCCCGAGCAGTTCCTCACAGACCTCGCCGACGCCGACGAGTTGCTTGAAGCCGAGGAAGGTGCCGTCGCGCACATGAATGCCGACCATCGCGACACCATGAATCTCTATGCGACAAGATTGCTCGGCGCAGCCGAGGCCGCGTGGCGCTGCACCGGCTGTGATCCCGAGGGCCTGGACATGCAGTCGGAGCAGGCCGTGTTGCGACTCGAGTTCCCCGAACGGGTGACTGACGGCAACGCGCTGCGCAAGATGCTGGTCAGACTGGCAGGCGAGGCGCGGTCCCGGGGTCGACAACAGCCGGCTTGAACGGCGGCGCCCATCGCTGCGACCCATGGTCAAGCAATATGGCCTGGGTCGGCAGCGAGAGTTTTCATGACACGAAATGTACGTTTGGCGCTGGCGGCTGGCCTTGCGCTCGCGCTCGTTGCATCCTTCGTCACATCTGCCACGGCGCAGAGTCTCGCCGTGCAAAGCGCCAAGATCAACGAGCTCAGCCGCGCCGGCAGATATCCGGAAGCCTTGTCACTGGCGCAGGCCATGGTGGCGAGCCTCGAGAAGGGCAACAACAGCCGCGACCTCGCCGGCGCGCTGAACAATCTGGCGCAGGTCTACGCCGCGCAGGGCCATGACGACCAGGCCGAGCCGCTTTACAAGCGCGCGGTCGCTTTGCTGGAAAAATCCCTCGGCCTCGATACGCCGGAGATCGCGCCCGAGCTGAACAACCTGGCCGCGCTCTATCAACGTCAGCAACGCTTCGCTGAGGCCGAGCCGCTGTTCAAGCGCGCGCTCGCCATCCGCGAGAAAACGCTGTCGCGCCAGCATCCCGATGTCGGCCAGTCCCTCAACAATCTCGCCACGCTCTATGTAAAGCAGGAGCGCTATGCGGACGCCGAACCGTTGTTTCAGCGCGCGCTTGCCATCTACCAGAAAGCCGGGGGCCCCGAGCATCCCGCGGTGGCGACGCTCCTGAACAATCTCGGCCAGATCTATCGTGATCTCAACCGCGATGCGGATGCCGAAGCGCCGATCAAGCGCTCGCTCGCAATCCGCGAAAAGGTGCTGGGTGCCGATCATCCCGATGTTGCGCGTTCGCTGAACAATCTTGCCGGGCTCTATGAGCACGAGCAGCGCTATGCGGATGCCGAACCGCTTTATCGCCGCGGGCTGTCGATCCGCGAGCGTGCGCTCGGACCTGATCATCCCGATGTCGCGACCTCGACCGGCAATCTTGCCTATTTCCTCCAGGTCTCGGGACGCACGGCCGACGCGCTGCCGCTCGCGCAGAGGACGCTCGCCAACAATCGCGCGCAGCTCCGAATCGTGCTGCCGATCCTGTTCGCCGCCCGGCAGCAGCAATTGCTGACTGACGGCAAGGCGCTGGATGGAGCGCTTGGTGCCATCCAGCGCGGCACGCAATCCTCCGCTGCATCCGCCGTGAACAAACTCGCGGTGCGGCTCGCCGCCGGCAGCGACCGACTCGCCGAGCTCGTGCGGCGGGATCAGGATCTGGCGGCAGAGTCCGATACGCTCGACAAGGCGATGGTCGCTGCGGTGTCAAAGCAGTCCGCGCAGCGCGATGCGGCTGCCGAGCAGCGTGACCGCCAGCGCCTTGCGGCAATCGGCAGCGAGCGTTCCACCTTGCAGAAAACACTTGCTCTCGAATTCCCGGGTTATGCCTCGCTCTCCAACCCGCTGCCACTGGCGGCGAAGGAGGTCCAGGCCCTGCTGTCGGCCGATGAAGCGATGATAGTCTATGCTGTCGTCGACAAGGAGAGCTATGTCATTGCGATCACGCGCGAAGGCGTCGACTGGAAGCGGATTCCGCTCGGCAGTGACGCGCTTGCGCAAAAGGTCTCGGCGTTTCGCAAGGGGCTCGATGTCGGCAAGGCCCGCGATTCCTCCGGCAAGTCAGGGCTGTTCGATCTCGCACTCGCCAACGAGCTCTATGTCACGTTGCTCGGGCCTGTCGAAGACTTGACCCGGGACAAGCGTAGCCTGCTCGTGGTTCCATCCGGCGCGCTGACGGCCTTGCCGTTTCATCTGCTCGTCACCGAGAAGCCGCAAGCTGCGATACCGGACGCGCTCGAAGGCTATCGCAGCGCTGCCTGGTTGTTGCGGCGCCAGGCGGTCTCGGTGTTGCCCTCGGTGGTCAGCCTGAAATCGCTGCGCGCCTCTGCGCGCAGGGATCAGAACGTCAAGCCGATGACGGGCTTTGGCGATCCCCTGTTCAATCCGGCGCAGGAGGCGCCAGCAGACCGGCGCGCGACGAAGGCTGCAGCGCGCAGCATTGCAACGCTCGCCTATACCGATTTCTGGCGCGGTGCCGGCGTCGATCGTGCGCGGCTCGCACAGGCGCTGCCGCAACTGCCCGACACGGCGGACGAGATCAGCGCCGTGGCGAAGGACGTCGGTGCTGCCGACGCCGATCTCCATCTCGGCCGAGACGCCAGCGAGACGACGCTGAAGCGGGCAGTGCTTGCCCAATACAGCATCATTTACTTCGCCACCCACGGTCTCGTCGCCGGCGACGTCAAGGGATTGGGCGAGCCTTCGCTCGCGCTTTCGATGCCGGATCAGCCGACCGACTTCGACGACGGCCTGCTCACCGCAAGCGAAGTAGCTTCGCTCAAGCTCAATGCGGACTGGGTCGTGCTGTCGGCGTGCAACACCATCGCCGGCGACAAGCCGGGCGCGGACGCATTGTCGGGACTGGCGCGCGCGTTCTTCTATGCCGGTGCGCGTGCACTTCTGGTCTCGCATTGGGCGGTCGATTCCGAAGCTGCCACCCGGCTGACCACATCGACTTTCGATTTTCTCAAAAACGAACCAGGTCTCGGCCGAGCTGAAGCATTGCGGCGCGCAATGTTGACCTATCTCGATGACGCCTCGTCACCGCGCAATGCCTATCCTGCGATCTGGGCACCCTTCGCGCTGATCGGAGAAGGTGCGGTACGATAGAGCGGTACGATAGAACAGCACTGGAAAAACAGTTGACGGATTGTGCGTTGCAAAATCTCAGACAACGCTGATTTGCCCATTTGGTTGCGCGATCATCGATCGTTTTTGACGCGCGCGCTTCAGACCAGGCATGCGCGACCTTTGGCCCGGCCCTTGAATAAACCAAAACCTACGGGATCAGCTTGGCAACGCCAGCGTTCATCAGTATTACGTCGTCCAGCCGAGGCCGGACGGCCTATTATTCACGGTGTCCGCGATGGATGGCGCTCAAAGATGATCGCGCCGGAAATGCGGGTTCTAGGAGGATTTTTCGTGCAAGAGACGGGCGTGCGCAACGGTGCCTTCGGCGCCGACAAATTCGGCTTAAGGAATCTCAAGCGGGTTCATTGGAATCTCGGCGCGCCACAACTTTATCAGTACTCGCTCTCCGCCGGAGAAGCGGTGCTCTCCGCTGATGGCGCGCTGTGCGCTGATACCGGTGAGTTCACCGGCCGCAGCCCGAAGGACAAGTTCACGGTTCGTGACGCGACCACCGACAAGAAGATGTGGTGGGCCGGCAATCAGTCGATTACCTCGGAGCAGTTCGAGGCGCTCTATCAGGATTTCCTCAAGCACGCCGAAGGCAAGGCGCTGTTCGCGCAGGACCTCTATGGCGGCGCCGATCCGGCCTACCGGATCAAGACGCGCGTGTTCACCGAGCTCGCCTGGCACTCGCTGTTCATCCGCACGCTGCTGATCCGCCCCGAGGCGATCGAGCTGTCGACCTTCGTGCCGGAGCTCACCATCGTCGACATGCCGAGCTTCCGCGCCGATCCGAAACGTCACGGCTGCAAGTCGGAGAACGTCGTCGCGATCGACTTCGCCCGCAAGATCGTGCTGATCGGCGGCTCCTACTATGCCGGCGAGATGAAGAAGTCGGTCTTTACCACGCTGAACTATTACCTGCCCGAGCGCGGTGTGATGCCGATGCACTGCTCGGCCAACGTCGGCACCAAGGATGACACCGCAATCTTCTTCGGCCTGTCCGGCACCGGCAAGACCACGCTGTCGGCCGATCCGAACCGCACGCTGATCGGCGACGACGAGCACGGCTGGGGTCCGAACGGCGTGTTCAATTTCGAAGGCGGCTGCTATGCCAAGTGCATCAAGCTGTCGAAGGAAGCCGAGCCCGAGATCTATGCCGCGTCGACGCGTTTTGGCGCGGTGCTGGAGAACTGCGTGCTCGACGACGACACCCGCGTGGTCGACTTCGACGATGGTTCCAAGACCGAGAACACGCGTTCGGCCTATCCGCTCGATTTCATCCCCAACGCTTCGCGCACCGGCCGCGCGCCGCAGCCGAAGAACGTGGTGATGCTCGCCGCCGACGCCTTCGGCGTGCTGCCGCCGATCGCAAAGCTCTCGCCGGCGCAGGCGATGTATCACTTCCTGTCCGGCTACACCGCGAAGGTTGCGGGCACCGAGCGCGGCCTCGGCAATGAGCCGCAGCCGGAATTCTCGACCTGCTTCGGCTCGCCCTTCCTGCCGCTCGATCCATCCGTCTACGGCAACATGCTGCGCGACCTGATCGCACAGCACAATGTCGATTGCTGGCTGGTCAACACGGGGTGGACCGGCGGCAAGTACGGCGTCGGCTCGCGGATGCCGATCAAGGTGACACGCGCGCTGCTCACCGCCGCGCTCGACGGAAGCTTGCGGAACGTCGAATTCCGCACCGACAAATATTTCGGCTTCGCGGTCCCGACCGCGCTGCCGGGCGTGCCGAGCGAGATCCTCAATCCGGTCAACACCTGGAAGGACAAGGACGAGTTCGACAAGACCGCCCGCGCGCTGGTCGGCATGTTCCAGAAGAACTTTGCCAAGTTCGAAGCCCAGGTCGATGCCGAGGTGCGCGCGGCCGCGCCGGATGTGAAGCTCGCGGCGGAGTAACTTCGTTCTGTTGAGAACAAAAAGGGCGGCCGAGAGGCCGCCCTTTTTGTTTGAGTACGCCAGCTAGCTAGACCTTCACTGCGCTTCCATCCCAAAGACGGAACTCAATCGTCTCGTCCTCGGGGCCATATCGTCGAGAATTCGAGACATCCTCCGCTGGATCATCCGTAACCCATACATCGACCGCGGTGCCTTTTATGTGCCTGATCGCGATCACGCTCTTGCCGCTGGTCAAATCAGCGACAAAGCTATTGATCGCGGTCGCCTCGTCCTTCCCAGAGAGACTGGCGCGGATGCTGCCGTGCGTGTGCCAAGGAAATCCGTTGAAGCCCAGTGTCCAGTCGCCGTCGGGACAAATGACGAGCAGCCGAAGCTGCCCATCAGGGCTGACATACTCGCCAACAGACATGGTCGACTCCGGGCAGAAGAGCTCAGTATGATGGCTATCCTGCCAAATCAATGACCTCCGGAGTAATCGATTTCACGCGGCGGAAAAATCAGCCCGTCGCGCCGCGCTGATCCTCCGCCTCCTGGAAAGCGGGCGTCGTCGGGTGCACCGGCACGTTCCAGATCTCCTCGGCATATTCGCGGATGGTGCGGTCGGAGGAGAACCAGGCCATGCGTGCGACGTTGAGGATAGAGGCCCGCGTCCAGGCCGGCAGCACCTGCCAGCGCGCGTCGATGCTGCGCTGCGCTTCGTAGTAGGAATCGAAGTCGGCGCTGACCATGTAATGGTCGAGATAGCGCAGTGCATGCGCGATGGATTCGAAGCGGCCGGGATCGCCGGGCGAGAACTCGCCGACGCCGATCGAATTGATGGCGCGCGAAAGCTGCGGAGATCCGCGGATCACGTCGGCGGCATCCAGGCCCTGCTTGCGCCGGATCATCACGTCGCCGGCCTCCATGCCGAAGATCGCGATGTTCTCCGCGCCGACATGGTCGCGGATCTCGATATTGGCGCCGTCGAGCGTGCCGATGGTGATGGCGCCGTTCAGCGCCAGCTTCATGTTGCCGGTGCCGGAGGCTTCCATGCCGGCGGTCGAGATCTGCTCGGAGAGATCGGCCGCGGGAATGATCACCTCGGCGAGGCTGACATTGTAGTCGGGCAGGAAGGCAACCTTGAGCTTGCCACCGATCGCGGGATCGTTGTTGACGACCTCGGCGACGTCGTTGATCAGCTTGATGATCAGCTTTGCGTAGCGGTAGCTCGCCGCCGCCTTGCCGGCAAAAATCTTCACCCGCGGCACCCAGTTGCCGTTGGGGTTGTCCTTGATCGCCTGGTACAGCGCGACCGTTTCGATGATGTTGAGGAGTTGGCGCTTGTATTCGTGGATGCGCTTGATCTGCACGTCGAACAGCGCGTTTGGGTCGACCTTGATGCCGAGTCGCTCGCCGATCACGCGCGCGAGCGCCGTCTTGTTGTGATGCTTGACGCTGCGGAATTTTTGCTGGAAGGCGACGTCGCTGGCGCGCGCTTCCAGAAGCGAGAGCTGCGTGGGATCGTCGAGCACGGCCTCGCCGCAAGCCTCGCGCAGGAGCTCGGTGAGCTTCGGGTTCGCCAGCATTAGCCAGCGGCGGAAGGTGATGCCGTTGGTCTTGTTGGTGATGCGGCCGGGATAGAGATGGTTGAGATCGTGGAATACTGTCTCGCGCATCAGGTCGGAATGCATCGCCGAGACGCCGTTGATGCGGTGCGAGCCGACGAAGGCGAGCTGGCCCATGCGCACGCGGCGACCGCTCTTCTCGTCGATCAACGAAACCGACGCGCGGAAGTCGATGTCGCCCGGGCAGCGCGCTTCGGCGAGCGCGAGGTGTTGCACGTTGATGCGGTAGATGATCTCGAGATGCCGCGGCAACAGCCGCTCGAACAGCTCGACCGGCCAGGTTTCCAGCGCTTCCGGCAGCAGCGTGTGGTTGGTGTAGGACAGCGTGGCGACCGTGATCTTCCACGCCTCGTCCCAGCGGAAATTGTGGAGATCGACGAGGATCCGCATCAGCTCGGTGACGGCAAGCGAGGGATGCGTGTCGTTGAGCTGCACTGCGACCTTCATGGCCAGGCTGCGCAGCTGGCCGTCCGAGGTGAGGTGGCGCTTGACGAGATCCTGGAGCGAGGCCGAGACGAAGAAATATTCCTGCCGCAGGCGCAGCTCGCGGCCCGCCGGGCTCTCGTCATTCGGATAGAGGAATTTGCAGATCGCTTCTGCGCGTGCCTGCTCGGCACTGGCGCTGACATAGTCACCGGTGTTGAAGGCGTCCAGCTTCAAGGGGTCGGGCGAACGCGCCGACCACAGTCGCAGCGCATTGACGTGCTGGCCGCGCCAGCCGACGATCGGCGTGTCATAGGCGATCGCCTGGACGGTTTCGGCCGGATGCCAGATTGCCCGGTCACGGCCCTTGTCGTCGACATGCTCGACGCCGCCGCCGAAATGGACGTGATAGACGACTTCCGGCCGCTGCAATTCCCAGGGGTTGCCGAAGCCCAGCCATTCGTCCGGATATTCCTGCTGCCAGCCCTGGTTGATGATCTGGCGGAATAGACCGTAATCGTAGCGGATGCCGTAGCCGATCGCGGGGATCGACAGCGTCGCCATGCTCTCCATGAAGCAGGCCGCGAGCCGTCCCAAGCCGCCATTGCCGAGCGCGGCATCCGGCTCGCACTTGCGCAGGTCTGGAAGCGAGACGCCGAGATCGCCGAGTGCGACCTCGAAGATATTGAGCAGTCCCATGTTGTTCAGCGCGTCGGTGAAGAGACGGCCGATCAGGAATTCGAGCGAGAGATAGTAGACGCGCTTGCGCCCGGCGTCGTAGCTGCGCTTCTCCGCGCTGAGCCAGCGATGCACGATGCGGTCGCGCAGCGCGAGAGCTGCGGCCTGATACCAGTCGTGCCGGGTCGCCATGCCCGCGTCCTTGCCGATGGCAAGGCGCAGCTTTGCCAGGATCGCCCCCTTGATCTCAGACAGCGCCAATTCATCGATGGGCTGACCGGGTGCGGAAAAATTCGGCTGGAACGATTGCTCTTGCAAAACAGTCACTTCCTGGTCTCGGGACACTGAACAAACCTTACGCGCCAGACCTTACGCGGCCTGCCGCGGAAGCGGAACCATTGCGGCGCGACGATACACTGCGCTGGCGTTCATTTATGCAAGGAATGGGCCGCCTTGGGAACCCGGTCGCGCACGGAGAGACGCGGATTTCGTGCTAGAATGCCGACAGATTCAGACCTTGGTTGGAGAAAAAGATCCAGGGAGACGACGATGAGACTGCTGATCGAAATTGCCACGGCCACCCTGCTCGTCATCTGCATCACCGCTTCCAGCGCCGCCTTCGCCGCCGACAAGGTTGGCCGCAGCCCCGATGGCCTGAGCTGTGCGTTCTCCTTAGCCCAAAACGCCACACCCGCCGCGCGCTGCGCCGCCATCAAGCGCCAATGCGGCGGCAAGTTCTACGCGAACTATTGCGGCGACAGGATGCTGTCGGCGGCAAATTGAAGGGAACGCCCTCGCCCTCCGGTATCGTCCTGGCGCAGAACGACGTTTTTCAACTGCTCGCACGTCCATCAGAACGAATTAAGAACATTTTAGCAAGCCTTTGATATATCATTGTGATTCGGCGTGTCGCCGACACAATATCTAGCGTCTGCCCGATTTTGCGAGGACTACATGTCCACCATTGCCTCTGATCAATTCGCCCTCACCCGAATTGGCGACTTCGCGCGTTCGCTGTCGCGGCTGCATCAGACGGCGCGGCGCTACGCGGTCGATGACGATCAGATCGACCGCGAGTTCAACGCGGTGTGCCTGTCGATCTGGGGCTACACCATCGACGATATCAGCGATGATTTGTTCTCGGCTGGGGACCACCTGTTCCTCGACACGCTCGACGAGGCGCACGCGCGCATCTTCGCGGCCGAGCAGGGTTATGACCTCATCGACGATGCGGGCATGCTGACGGACTGGTGGGGCTTTTGCTGGATGATCCTGGCCGAGAAGCGCGGATTGCTCACGCCGGAGAACCGCGCCGCGGCGCGCGCGGCGATCGAGGAGAAGTATCTGGCAGCGCCGAACGTGATCGGCGTGATCATCGGACGGTAGTCTCCTGCCCGGGACAAGGCGTAGCGCGCAAGCGACGCGCCGCGTCCGGGACACGAGAGTTGGTGACGACTAATCCAACCCCGCGCGCTTGGCCGGTTTTTGCGAAGACGTCTTCGGCACCGTCGCATCCGGCTGCGTTTCGCGCACGATCTCCGGAGGAGGTGCGTCCGCCGCCTCCGTCTCGGCGCGCACCGGCGCGACCTTCATCTCGCCTAGCCGCGCGCGGACCTGTGCGGTGAGACCTGGATAGGATGCGACCGGCGTGAACTCGGCGGTCTGCTCGTTGCCGAGGCGGACCCCGGTATAGGCGACGAGTCCGTCACTCGTCGCGATCACGTCGCCGGCCTTCAGCGAATTATCGAGTGCCAGGTCTACCGGCGCAAGTCCGGCCGGCTCGCGGCCGTTGCAGGTGCAGTCCGCGCGCAGCGCCTTGCGGAACGCGAAGGCGTTCTCGCTGTCGGCATAGCGCTCGCCGGTCTGCGAAGTGGCACCGTCGATGCTGGAGCCGAAATAGATTTTCGTCGCCGAGGCGGGACAGAAGGCCTGACACATTTGGGCGGGCGAAACGGCACCGCGCATCAGCGGAAAATATTTCCCATCGCAGCTGCGCACGCAGAAGGCCGGGCCGGAACCGCCGGCGGAGCGTGTCGGCGGCACATTGCCCGGCGCGGGGCCGTTCTGCAGTGCCGAGAACGGATCGATAGGGGAATTCGCCTGCGGCACCTCGCGCTGTGGCCGCTGCTGCATTCCGCCGAAAAGGAAGTCGAAGAAGCCCTCGGCCCAAACCGGCGCCGGTGCCGCCAGGAGAGGCAGCGCAAGGAGGGTGCCCAAAAACATCGCGCGGCGCCGCCGGCGCGCAAGCACAAACTGTGTACGCAAAGCTTACTCCACCCGACGCAACGCACCCAGCCGAGGCCAATATGTCTCAGCTTCAAGGTCACAATAAGACGGGGATGGTAAATGAGCGGTGACCAAAGAGACTTTTGCCCCGCCCCGCTTGCGAGGAGGAGAGGAGTCTCTACCCCTTCAAAAATTCCGACGCCTTGTAGAGCGAGCGGAACGGCAGGCCGGCCTGGCCGAAGGTGTCGTTGGCGCCTTCCTCGCGGTCGACCATGGTCAGCACCAGCACCACATTGGCGCCGGCCTCGCGCACGGATTCCACCGCCTTCATCGCCGAGCCGCCGGTGGTGGTGACGTCCTCGACGATCACGACGCGCTTGCCCTCCAGCGTCTCGCCCTTGGCGAGGCCCTCGACAGCAAGCTTGGCGCCGTGCTCCTTCGGCTTCTTGCGCACGAAGAAGGCCGCGATCGGATGGCCCTTGATCCAGGAGATCTGCGCCAGCGCACCGGCCAGCGGCACCGCGCCCATCTCCAGCCCACCGATGAAATCGAGCTCGTCGTCCTTCAGCGCCTCATAGGTGAGCTCGGCGAGCAGGGTCGCCCCTTCGGGGTCGAGCATGGTCGGCTTGAGGTTGAAATAGAAATCGCTCTTGCGGCCCGACGCGAGCGTCACCTCGCCGCGGCCGAAGGAGCGCCGGCGGATGATTTCGAACAAGCGGGCGCGGGAGGCTGATTTCGACACGACAGTCCCTCTAGAGCTCTTTTGGAGGAGGCGGAATCTATCCGCCACAGCGCCGACATGCCAGAGGGTGGTGGGCCCGCAAAACCACCGTCAACAGGGCATCGTCCGCGCCGACGCGCTGGCACCATGCCGGACCGCCGGTTGTAAGGCCGCGATGTCCTGGAGTAGTGGGATGCCAGACAAGACGGGAAGGAAACCGGCCAATGACCATCGAGCTCCACACCTGGAATACGCCGAACGGCCGAAAAATCTCGGTCGCTCTGGAGGAAATGGGGCTCCCTTACAAGGTCTTTCCGGTGAATATCACCAAGGGCGAACAGATGGCGCCCGAGTTCCTCAAGCTCAGCCCGAACAACAAGATTCCCGCGATCGTCGACCCCGAGGGGCCGGACGGCAAGCCCGTCAGCATCTTCGAATCCGGCGCGATCCTGCTCTATCTCGGCGAGAAGACCGGCAAGTTCCTGCCGAAGTCGCTGGCGGGCCGCATCCCCGTCTACGAATGGCTGATGTGGCAGATGGGCGGCTTCGGGCCGATGCCCGGCCAGGTGCATCATTTCATTGCGCTGGAGAATGAGCAGGACCGCGCCTACGGGTTGAAGCGCTTCATGGCCGAGACCCGCCGTCTCTACGGCGTGCTGGATCGTCGGCTCGAGGGCCGCAACTTCGTCGCGGGCGATCTCTCGGTCGCCGATTTCGCCATCCTGGGCTGGGCCTGGCGCCACCCACGCCACAAGGTGGAGCTCGCGGACTTTCCGAATGTGAAGCGCTGGTACGAGGCTTTGATGGCGCGCCCCGCGGTAAAGCGGGGAATGGAGGCGAAGTTGGATTAGCGACCTGATCTCGTGTCCCGGACGCAGCGCAGCGCGTCCGGGACACGAGCGAGTATTTTTGGCTTCCGCTACACCCGCTTCGCTTCCACCGCCATCCGCACGGCAAGCCCGGCGAGCACCGTGCCCATCAACCAGCGCTGCACCAGCATCCAGTTCGGCCGTGTCGCCAGGAACAGCGCGATCGAGCCGGCGGCGAGAGCGATCAAGGCATTGACGCTGACGCTGATCGCGATCTGGATCGCACCCAGCACCAGCGACTGGGCCAGCACGCTGCCCGCCGCGGGGTCGATGAACTGGGGCAGCAGCGCCAGATAGAGCATCGCGATCTTCGGATTGAGCAGGTTGGTCACGAAGCCCATCGCTAACAGCTTGCGCGGGCCGTCGACGGCGAGCGTCTTCACCTGGAACGGCGAGCGGCCGCCGGGCTTCACCGCCTGCCAGGCGAGCCAGAAGAGATAGCCGGCGCCGGCGAGGCGCAGCGCGTCATAGGCGAAGGGAATCGCGAGCAGCAGCGCGGTGATGCCGAACGCCGCGCACAGCATGTAGAACACGAAGCCCAGCGCCACGCCGCCGAGCGAGACGATGCCGGCCGCCGGCCCCTGCGTGATCGAGCGCGAGATCAGATAGATCATGTTCGGCCCCGGCGTCAGCACGAGGCCGAGGCAGACGAGGGCAAAGCCGAGCAGGGCAGATGTTTGGGGCATGGGTGGACCGCTGCGAGGGATCGCACGGTTCTAATATGCGCGGTGCTGTGGTGCCATCGTGCAATTGCACGGAGGACAATTGACTAAAGCATGATCCGGAAAAGTGTGAAGCGGTTTTCCCTCGCGACAAACGCGCGTTTGCGCGGAGATCGTGCGCAAACAACAACCTAAAGCGCGATAATGATGCATCCTAATCTCATCGCGCTTTAGCCTTACTGCGTCATAAACGCTCTAACTCCTCATCCTGAGGAGCTTGCGAAGCAAGCGTCTCGAAGGATGTGGGCCACGGGCGGGGCCTCATGGTTCGAGACGCGCTTCGCGCTCCTCACCATGGGGGTTAGTGACACAGTAAGGTTAGGATGCGTCGGCCTGCACGCCCCTGACGAACGCTGCAAAACGTTCCATCGCCGAACGCAGCGGCTCCGCGACCGTAGGATCTGCGACGATGCCGTGCTCGTCCCAGGCGCCGCCGAGCAGGGGCAGCGTCACGCAAGCGTCCCGTGCGATCCGGGTCGACATCGTCTCCAGGGTAAGAGTGAGGGCGGCCAGCGCGTGCGTGGCGCGAGGTGACGTACTGATCGATGCGACCGGCTTGCCCGGAAATTCATGGCTTCCGACCAGCCAGTCGAGCGCATTCTTCAGACGCCGGCGACACCGCGGGCATATTCAGGACTGGAAATCAGAACGCCATCCACGCTTCCGATGAGGCTCCGCATCGCCCCGACGGGGGCGGGTACATCATCGCCATCGAGGTCCGGATTGAAGAAGGGCAGGCCTGCAATTCCTTCGAAGGGTATCATTTCGACGCCAACAGGTACGAGCAGAGCCGCTGCACGCAATGCAGCGCTATTGCTCGAACCGGCGCGCAAGCTGCCGGAGATCGTTGCGATCTTCATCTGGATGTTCCGGCTGTCAGTGCGCCTCGTCCCAGTTGTTCGCCGCGCGGGCATCGACGTGCAGCGGCACCGAGAGCAGCACGGCCGGGAACGGCGCGTCCTGCATCACGTGCTGCACGACCGGCAACGTCGCCTCGACCTCCGCATCCGGCACCTCGAAGATCAATTCGTCGTGCACCTGGAGCAGCATCTGCGCCGAGAGCTTCTTTGCCGCCAGCGCGTCCTCTACCCGCGTCATGGCGCGACGGATGATGTCGGCGGCCGTACCCTGGAGCCGCGCGTTGATCGCGGCCCGTTCGTTGAAGGCGCGCACCGAGGCGTTGGACGCCTTGATGTCGGGATAGTGACACTTGCGGCCGAACAGCGTGGTGACATAGCCGTGGCTGCGGCAGAAGTCGCGCGTCTCGTCCATATAGGCGCGGATGCCGGGGAAGCGCTCGAAATACTTCTTGATGTAGGCGGAAGCTTCCTCGCGCGCGATGCCGAGCTGGTTGGCAAGGCCGAACGCCGAGATGCCGTAGATGATGCCGAAATTGATCGCCTTGGCCCGGCGCCGGATCTCGCTCGGCATGCCCTTGATCGGCACGCCGAACATTTCCGACGCGGTCATCGCGTGAATGTCGAGCCCGTCCTTGAACGCCTGCTTCAGCACGGGAATGTCGGCGATCTCGGCGAGCAGCCTCAGCTCGATCTGCGAGTAGTCGGCCGAGACCAGCTTGTGGCCCGGCGTCGCGATGAAGGCGCGGCGGATCTTTCGCCCGTCCTCGGTGCGCACCGGAATGTTCTGCAGGTTCGGCTCGTTCGACGACAGCCGGCCCGTGGTGGTCGCGGCCAGCGCGTAGGTCGTGTGCACGCGATGGGTCTGCGGATTGACGTAAGTCGGCAGCGCGTCGGTGTAGGTCGATTTCAGCTTGGAGACCTGGCGCCACTCCAGGATCTTCTTCGGGAAGTCGTGGCCCTGCTCGGCGAGATCATCCAGCACCTGCGCCGTCGTCGACCACGCGCCGGTCTTGGTCTTGGTGCCGCCCGGAACACCCATCTTGCCGAACAGGATGTCGCCGATCTGCTTCGGGCTGCCGACATTGACGGGCTCGCCGGCGATCTCCTGGATCTCGGCCTCGACCCGCGCCGCGGTCTGGGCGAAGTCGCCCGACAGCCGCGACAGCACCTGGCGGTCGATCGAGATGCCGCGCCGTTCCATGCGCGCGAGCACGCTGGTGAGCGGACGCTCGAGCGTCTCGTAGACGGCGGTCATGTGCTCTGCGACGAGGCGCGGCTTCAGCACGCGCCACAAACGTAAGGTCACGTCGGCGCGCTCGGCGGAATGCTCGGTCGCCTTGTCGATCGCGACCTGGTCGAAGGTGAGCCTGTTCTTGCCGCTGCCGACGAGCTCGCTTTCGGCCAGTACCGCGTGCCCGAGCCAGCGCTCGGCGAGCGATTCCAGCGCGTGCGAGCCGCGGCCGGCGTCGAGCACATAGGAGATCAATTCCGCGTCGTCATGGCTGTGCAGCGTGATGCCGACCTGCGCCAGCAGCACCGCGATGAACTTGGCGTTGTATCCGATCTTCAATATGCCCTTCGACTCGAGCACGGGCTTCAGCGCTGCGACGGCCGCTTCGAATTTCACCTGGTCGGGCGCGAGCCCGGCGTCGAACAGCCCGGCGCCGCCGCCCGGCTGCTTGTGGGCCAGCGGCACATAGGCGGCGTCGTCCGCTCCAAGCGCCAGCGCGATGCCGCAGATGTCGGCCTGCATCGGGTCTGCCGAGTTCGCCTTCACCTCGAGTGCGACATGACCGGTATCGTGGATTCGCGCGACCAGCGCCTTGAGCTCGTCGAGCGTCTTGATGGTCCGATATTTGGCGCGGTCGATCCTGGTCTTGCGCGCGGCTTCCGCGCGAGCCTCGGCGAGCGAGATCGGCGTGCCCTTGGGGCTTGCGCCCTTGTCCTCCTTCCCGGCGGCCTTATTGCGCTCTTTGGGTGCAGCTTGCGCCGATGCGCCAGGCCCCGGAGCGGGTCCCGGTGCCGGCACGACGTCAGAGGCCGGCAGCGGCGAGAACACGCTGGCGCCGGTCTTGTAGCCGGGATCCGCCTCGACATCGGCGGGATCGATCTGGGAGTACTCGGCGACGCGGCGCGTCAGCGTCGTGAACTCCATCGCCTTCAGGAAGGCGATCAGCTTGCGCGCGTCGGGCTCGTGGACGGCGAGTTCGTCGAGCGGCACCTCGAGATCGACCTTGTCGTCGAGCAGCACGAGCTGGCGCGAGATGCGCGCCTTCTCGGCATTCTCGATCAGCGCCTCGCGCCGCTTCGGCTGCTTGATCTCGCCGGCGCGGAACAGAAGCTGCTCCAGGTCGCCATATTCGACGATCAGTTGTGCCGCGGTCTTGATGCCGATGCCGGGCACGCCGGGGACATTGTCGGTGGAGTCGCCTGCCAGCGCCTGCACCTCGACCACCTTCTCAGGCGGCACGCCGAATTTCTCGATCACCTCCGGTATGCCGATGCGGCGATCCTTCATGGTGTCGTACATGGTGACGCAATCGGTCACGAGCTGCATCAGATCCTTGTCGGAGGAAACGATGGTCGCGCTCGCGCCGCGCTCGCAGGCCTGCCGCACATAGGTCGCGATCAGATCGTCGGCCTCGAAGCCCACCTGTTCCAGGCAAGGCAGGTCGAAGGCGCGCACGGCCTCGCGGATCAGCGCGAATTGCGGAATGAGGTCGTCCGGCGCCGGTGGTCGGTGCGCCTTGTAGTCGGGATAGATCTTGTTGCGGAAGGTGACTTCCGACTTATCGAACACGATCGCCAGATGCGTCGGCCGGTTGTCCGCGGGCATGTCGCGGAGCAGTTTCCACAGCATATTGCAGAAGCCGAGCACGGCGTTGACCTGCAAACCGTCGGATTTGCGGTTAAGCGGCGGCAGCGCGTGATAGGCGCGGAAAATGTAGGAGGAACCGTCGACCAGGAAGACGTGGTCGCCCTTGCCGGCCGCCTTCGCCGCCACGGGTCTGGCAGCAGGCTTGGCAGCAGTGGATTTGGTTTCAGCCTTGGTCTCGGACTTGGTTGTCTCAGACTTGGCAGCGGTTTTCGGGGAGGTTTTCGGCATGGCCGCAATGTATGAATTTTTGCGGCGTTTGACAGCCTTGGAAGGGCGATTTTTGGCCTGCAGGCGCCCCTATCCCCACTGTCATCCCCCGCGAATGCCGGGAAATCCAATACGCCGCGGCCTCTCGGTAGATAACCGCCGTCTCTGGAATACTGGGTCCCGGGTCAAGCCGGGCGACGACAGGGGAGTGTCATTCGGCGGCCTGCAACGCCGCCCCCGCCCTCTTCGGCGCGATCCAGAAGGTGTCCGGCCGCTCGAACAGGAAGTGGGCGTGCAGGCGCAGCGCGGCCTGCCAGATCAAGAGCGCACCGATGATGCCCACGACGGTGACGATCAGCGACATCATGCCGATGTTGGGAACAACGCCGGTGCGCAGCAGCAGCGTCCGCGTCGTGGCCATCGGCAGGAAAAAGGCGAGATAGATCACGATCGAATGTTGGCCGCAGAACCGAAGAAAGTTCAACCGGCGCACATGCGCGAGCAGCGTGCCCATCGTCGCGATGGCGCAGGCGCCGGAAAGGCCGAGCAGAAGCGAGACCATCGGCCATTCGCTTGCGCCGTGTGCAACGAGACCCGCATCGACGAGCGCCCACGCGCCAAGCGTGGCGAGGGCAGCGGCGGGGTGCCTGCGCGCGCGATCCGACAAGGCGAACACGTAATCGGCAAACAGATAACCGGAATAGAAATAGACGAAGCGTGCGCAGAACTCGTCGATGGCGGTCCATCCGGTAGCGATCCGCGCCGTCTCCAGCAGCGCCGCGGCGAGCCAGATCGCGAGCGGCGGGATTCGCCGTGTCAGTTTTGTGACAACGAAGAAGATCGGCAGCAGGTAGATAAACCAGAGCGTGCCGAATGGCTCGATCAATGATTCGAGATACAGAAGGCCCGCATCGCGCCAGCTCGTCTCGGCTGCGAAAGCCGGCGCCTTGAAGCCGAACTGGATTGTCACCCAGAGGACGTAAAAATAGGCAAAATGCACGACCTTGCGGTCGAGATAGGTTCGCCAGTCGCGGTCGATCACGAGCGGCAGAAATAGTCCCGAAATCAGGAAGAAATCCGGCATCCGGAACGGCTTTGCGAAGGCGACCAGACCATGCATGAACCCGGGTTCGCCGGCGGCGAGTTCGACCCCGAGCACCGAATGCATCATCACGACCATGACGATGCAGATGCCCTTGGCATAATCGACCCAATCGACGCGTTCGGGTCGAAAGGCCTGGGAGCTCCCGCCCGCGACTGTGCCGATTGATGTCATGGTGTCCCTTTTCGAGGCGCTGGCCGGCCGAGAGTGAGGCAGTATGGCGGCGGCAGGTTGCGGTCCCCTTTACTCTACAAATCACATGCCGGTTCTCTTGCCGGTTTTCTTGCTGTTTTTCTTCGGGCCAGCCTCTCCCCGCGGCCATGAAAATGCTCTAAGACCACCGCAAGGCATCATCATGCGTTAACCAAGACAGGGCAGGTTTTTCATGCGAATTGCCATGATCGGCACGGGCTATGTGGGGCTGGTTTCCGGTGCCTGCTTTGCGGATTTCGGCCACGATGTCACCTGCGTCGACAAGGACGAGCGCAAGATCGCAGCGCTCCACCGCGGTGAGATCCCGATCTACGAGCCGGGGCTGGACACGCTGGTCGAGACCAATGTGAAGGCCAAGCGTCTGAGCTTCACGACCGACCTTTCGGGGCCGGTGGCCGAAGCCGACGCCGTGTTCATCGCGGTCGGCACGCCGTCGCGGCGCGGCGATGGTCATGCTGACTTGTCTTACGTCTACGCTGCCGCGCGCGAGATCGCAGCTTCGCTCTCCGGCTTCACGGTCGTGGTCACCAAGTCGACCGTTCCGGTCGGCACCGGCGATGAGGTCGAACGCATCATCCGCGAGACCAATCCGAATGCCGATGTGGTGGTCGCGTCCAACCCTGAATTCCTGCGCGAGGGCGCGGCGATCCGCGATTTCAAATTCCCGGATCGCATCGTGGTCGGCACGAATGACGAGCGCGGCCGGAAGGTGATGGGCGACATCTACCGTCCACTGTCGCTGAACCAGGCGCCGTTGATGTTCACCGCGCGCCGCACCGCGGAGATGATCAAGTACGCCGCCAACGCGTTTCTGGCGACCAAGATCACCTTCATCAACGAGATCGCCGATTTGTCCGAGAAGGTCGGCGCCAACGTCCAGGAGGTCGCGCGCGGCATCGGTCTGGACAACCGCATCGGCACGAAATTCCTGCATGCGGGCCCGGGCTTCGGCGGCTCCTGCTTCCCGAAGGACACCAAGGCCCTGATCAAGATCGCGCAGGACTATGACGTGAGCCTGCGCATCGTCGAAGCGGTGCTCGCCGTCAACGAGAACCGCAAGCGCGCGATGGCGCGCAAGGTCAGCCACGCGCTTGGTGGCGCGCTGCGCGGCAAGACCATCGGCGTGCTCGGTCTGACCTTCAAGCCCGACACCGACGACATGCGCGATGCACCTTCAATCCCGCTGGTGACGGGTTTGCTCGATATGGGCGCAAAGGTGCGTGCCTATGACCCGGTCGGCATGGATCAGGCAAGGCAAGAATTGCCGGCCATCGAATATTGCGAGGATGCATATGCCTGCGCCAAGGGCGCGGACGCGCTGGTCATCGTCACCGAATGGGTGCAGTTCCGTGCGCTCGATCTGGACCGGCTGAAGGAGACCATGGTGCAGCCCATCGTGGTCGATTTGCGCAACATCTACCGTCCCGAAGACATGGAAGCCGCCGGCTTCGTCTACGAGAGCGTGGGACGACCTGCCGGGCAGGTCTGATCGGCGCATCTTGTTGTCATACCCCGCGAAGGCGGGGTATCCAGTGCGCCCGACCTTCATCGATGACGAGGGTCTGAATTTGCTGGATCACCCGTATGTGCGGGTGACGACGGATGCGAGATTTGCCGCGCAGCTTCGACACGCCCCTTCCGATCGATGCGGTGCTCGACGAATTGTCGGGCACGCTGGATAGGCAGAACGCTGCCGTGCTGGTGGCGCCGCCCGGTGCCGGCAAGACCACGCGCGTGCCGCTGGCGCTGCTGGATACGCCTTGGGCTGGCGGTAAGAAGATCATCGTGCTGGAGCCGCGGCGCATCGCGGCGCGCGCAAGCGCCGACCGCATGGCGAAGTCGCTCGGCGAGCGAACTGGGGAGACCGTCGGCTATCGCGTCCGCTTCGGCTCGAAAATCTCGCGCGCGACCCGTATCGAGGTGGTGACGGAAGGCATCTTCACTCGCCAGATCCTCGACGATCCCGAGCTGACGGGCGTCGCCGCCGTCCTGTTCGACGAATTCCACGAGCGCTCGCTCGATGCCGACCTCGGCCTCGCGTTGGCGCGCGACGCGCAACTGGGCCTGCGAGAGGATTTGCGCATCCTCGTGATGTCGGCGACGCTGGACGGCGCCCGGGTGGCGAAGCTCCTGGGGGAGGCGCCCGTGGTCGAGAGCGAGGGCCGCGCGTTTCCGGTCGAGACGCGCTATCTCGGTCGCAAGGCGGACGCGCCACTGGAGCGGCAGATGGCGGATGCGATTGCCTCCGCGCTGCGCGCCGATGCCGGGTCGGTGCTGGCGTTCCTGCCTGGCGCGGCCGAGATCCGGCGCACGCAGAACTTTCTCGCCGAGCGCGTCCATGACGCTGCGATCGAGATCGTGCCGTTGTTCGGCGCCTTGGATGCCGCCGTGCAGGACCGCGCCATCGCGCCGGCGCCCAGAGGCACGCGCAAGGTGGTGCTGGCGACCTCGATCGCGGAGACCTCGCTCACCATCGAGGGCGTGCGCGTTGTCGTGGATTGTGGCCTCGCCCGCGTGCCGCGCTATGAGCCTGATATCGCCTTGACGCGACTCGAGACCGTGCGTGCCTCGCGCGCCGCGGTCGATCAGCGCCGCGGCCGCGCCGGCCGCACCGAGCCCGGCGTGTGCTACCGGCTCTGGGACGAGCCGCAGACCGCCTCGCTTGCGCCCTACGCCCAGCCTGAAATTCTGAGCGCTGACCTGTCATCGCTCGTGCTCGATCTTGCGCAATGGGGCGTGAGCGATCCGGCCACGTTGTCGTTTCTCGATCCGCCGCCTCAGCCCGCGCTAAAGGAGGCAAAGAGCCTGCTTGGCGAGCTCAACGCGCTCGATGCCGATGGTCGCATCACGGCGGAAGGCAAGAGCCTGCGCGCGCTGGCGCTGCCGCCGCGGCTCGCGCGCATGATCGTGGATTCGCATCGCGCTGGCGGCGGTGAGGCCGCGGCCGAAATCGCCGCCATCCTCACCGAGCGCGGGCTCGGCGGCGACAGCGTCGATCTCGATCACCGTCTCGATCAATTCCGCCGCGACCGCTCACCCCGTGCCACCAGCGCGCGCGACCTCGCACGGCGCTGGGCCTCGCAAGTCGCGTCATTCGAGAAAGTGACGCCCGGGCAGGGCGACTTGCGAACGGGCATCATGCTCGCCTACGCCTTTCCCGACCGTGTTGCCCGCAATCGCGGCAACGGCAGCTTCGTGCTGGCCAACGGCCGCGGCGCTGCCGTCGAGCAGACGTCTTCGCTTGCGCGCGCGCCCTATATTGCGGTGGCCGAGATGACGGGCACGGCAGCGAGCGGGCGTATCCTGCTTGCCGCGCCGATCAGCGAGGGCGACATCGAAGGTCATTTCGCCGAGCACATCGAAACCTCGGACGAGGTTTCCTTTGATCGCGGCGCGATGGCGCTGCGTGCGCGCCGCAAACGTGCGCTGCACGCCATCACGTTATCTGAGGCGCCCCTCATGCTCACGCCGTCCGAGACGACGGCCCGCATCCTCGCCGACGGCCTGATCGCCGCCGGCCTCGACCGGCTGCCCTGGTCGAAAGCCGCCATCCAATGGCGCGACCGCGTGATGTTCCTGCGCAAGGCCGAAGGCGGGAGCTGGCCCGATCTGTCCGACGACGTTCTGATCGCGCGGCGCGACGACTGGCTGGTCCCTGCGCTCTATGACAAGACGGCGCTGAAGGACGTCTCCGCCGGCGACCTCTCCGAGGCACTGATGGCGCTGTTGCCCTGGGAGCTGCGCGCGCGGCTCGAACGCGAGGCGCCCACCCATTTCGAGGCGCCGACCGGGACGATGCTCGCGATCGACTATGAGGCCGAGCAGGGGCCGACCATCGCCGTGCGGCTCCAGGAACTGTTCGGCCTCAACACCCATCCATCGATCGCGGGCGGCAAGGTGCCGCTCGTTCTCGAGCTGCTGTCGCCGGCACAGCGCCCGGTACAGGTGACGCGCGATCTGCCCGGCTTCTGGCGCGGCAGCTACGCCGCCGTGCGCTCCGACCTGCGCGGGCGCTATCCGCGCCATCCCTGGCCGGACGATCCCGCGAACGCGCTGCCCACCCGGCGCGCCAAGCCGCGCGGGACGTAATTCCGTAAGCGCGCATTAACCCTTCCGTCACGCTTTTCGCCAAAATGGCAGCTTCCCGGCCGCGTCCTCGCTCGCGGCCGGGCGCGTAGCGTGGTGAGATCGCGTTTTCGGTTCCGAGTGGTGTCATGCGTAACATTATGATCTTCGCGGCCATCATGATTGGGCTGGGCACATTCATGGCGCAGATGGCCGACAAGATGAGTTCGGCCTCCGCCACGTCGGCCCCTCGCCAGATGGCCGCCGTGCAGGCCGCCGCCCCGCAAGCCGTCAATCGCAGCGTCAGCATCCCCCGCGACGGCCGCGGCCACTTTCAGACCGAGGGGCGGATCGACGGTCAGCGCATCGGCTTCATGATCGACACCGGCGCTTCCGTCGTGGCGCTGAACGAGACCTCGGCTGCTCGCTTCGGCCTGCGCCCGTCGCGCGGCGATTACAACGCGAACGTTACCACCGCCAACGGCACCATCAAGGCCGCGCGCATCCGCATCGCCATGCTCGACGTCGGCGGCCTCATCGTTCGCGACGTCGATGCCATGGTGCTGCCGGACGAGGCGCTGTCGGAGAATTTGCTCGGGCTCTCCTTCCTGTCCAAGCTGAGGCGCTTCGAATACGCCAACGGTCAGATGGTGCTGGAACAGTAGGCGAGCGCCTCGGTCCACCGGCCCGACGCGGAGCCCTACACGGTGCGCGGAGCGACGACGTTCCAATATCGCGGGTTGTTCGGCGATTGAATTCGAAACCACCGGTAGGGTGCACGCGTCCAAGGTCTGATCTGCGGACTCAAACTATCCAGCACCAGGTCTCCGCTCTGCGTGCGAACGACCAGGACCAGGTGATGCTTGCCTCGGACGGTCACGACCTCGCCGAGCAGAAGCGCCCGCTGGGGCCAGCCTCGGCTCAAAAGCCTGTGGCGCTTGCTGACGGCGTAGTCGTTGCAGTCGCCGCGCTTGGGATCAATGAGCCAGGCTTCCGCTGCCAGACCCAGCTCGTTCGGTTCCGGGATGATGGCGCTGTTCACGGTCTCGTTGACCTCATTCAGATCTTTCCATCGTGCCTCGGTCAAGTGAACCGGGCCGCCACGAAACAGCAGGCGGGGGCGGCATTCGTCCGGGTACCGCAGGCAGAAGATCGTATGTGTCATCGGCGGAAGCGTCGGATCGCCAAACCTGAGGTGCAGGGGCGTCGGCGCGGGACTGATCGGCAGGCCCGACAACCCCTCGTTTGCCGATTGAGCGGCCGTCATTTGGCAGATCGACGAGATCATGCCGGCCGCAATCGCAGCCAGGATCGACGCCGTGCGCATGCTTTGTCTCCTACGCGTCACGTCGTGGAGAGAGCTCGAGATAGGCTTTTAATGCTCCAATTTGATCAGGCAGGCCGCGTCCTGCGCCAGGGCGATTGTGGATTGTTCACCGGGCGAGACGGAGTAATCCTGAGTGATAAGCGCGGTGCGGCCGGTTGGTTACAAATGATATCGCGAGGTTGTGGGCATGAAGTGCGCATCCGCGATGGAGCGGGTCGATCGTGGCCGAGTACTTTGGCGAACCTTTTGCGCGCTCCGAGCCGCGCCGAGGTAGGGTTTCTCCGTTACCAAACCGCCGCAATTATCAGCCATAAGCTGCCAATCCCGCCTTCCGCTCGGCCTGCGCCTTCGCTATGCCTGCGGTATATTCCTCCCGCCTGTTAACGAGACTGTCTCGATGTTTCCCAAGCCGAAATCCGCGCTGCTGCCCAACACCTATGCCTTCGAATCCGAGCCGATGGTGAAGGCCACCGGCTTCCGCGAATACGACGCGCGCTGGCTGTTCAACAAGGAAATCAACCTGATGGGGGTGCAGGCGCTCGGCATGGGGCTGGGTGCGCTGATCGCCGAGCTCGGCGTCAACCAAGAGATCGTCACCGGCCACGATTTCCGCGGCTATTCAGCCTCGATCAAATACGCACTGATCTCCGGACTGATGGCGGCGGGTTGCAAGGTGCATGACATTGGCCTCGCCGTAACGCCGATGGCCTATTTTGCGCAGTTCGACTTAGACGTGCCCTGCGTCGCCATGGTCACGGCCTCGCACAACGACAATGGCTGGACCGGCGTGAAGATGGGCGCCAACCGCCCGCTGACCTTCGGCCCCGACGAGATGACGCGGCTGAAGGAGATCGTGCTCAACGCCGATTTCAAGAACAAGGCCGGCGGCTCCTACCAGTTCCACGAAAATTATCCGGCGCGCTACATCGCCGATCTCACCAGCCGTCCGAAGTTGAAGCGCAAGCTCAAGGTCGTTGCGGCCTGCGGCAACGGCACCGCCGGCGCATTCGCACCGCAGGTGCTGGAAGCGATCGGCTGCGAGGTGATCCCGCTCGACACCGAGCTCGACCACACCTTCCCGAAATACAATCCGAACCCCGAGGACATGGAGATGTTGCACGCGATCCGCGATGCCGTGCTGCATCACAAGGCCGACGTCGGCCTCGGCTTCGACGGTGACGGCGACCGCTGCGGCGTCGTCGACAACACGGGCGAGGAGATCTTTGCCGACAAGGTCGGCGTGATGCTGGCGCGCGACATGTCGGCGATCCACAAGGATGCGCAATTTGTCGTCGACGTGAAGTCGACCGGCCTGTTCATCACCGACCCCGTGCTCCGGAAGCAGGGTGCGAAAACTGCTTATTGGAAGACCGGCCATTCCTACATGAAGCGCCGCACCAACGAGATGGGCGCGCTTGCCGGCTTCGAGAAGTCGGGCCACTTCTTCTTCAACAAGCCGTTCGGGCGCGGCTATGACGATGGCCTCGTCTCCGCGATCGCGATCTGCGACATGCTCGACCGCGCGCCCGGCAAGTCGATGGCGGATCTTAAGAACGCGCTGCCAAAAACCTGGTCGTCGCCGACGATGTCACCGCATTGCGCCGACGAGGTCAAATACGGTGTCATCAACGCCGTCGTGAGGCACTTTGAAGGTCTTCAAAAGAGCGGTGCGCAGATCGGCGGCCAGGCAATCCGTGACCTCGTCACCGTCAACGGCGTGCGTGTCACGGTGGAGGATGGCAGCTGGGGGCTGGTGCGCGCGTCCTCCAACAAGCCCGAGCTCGTCGTCGTGGTCGAAAGTCCCGTCTCCGAGCAGCGCATGCGCGACATGTTCGAGATGGTGGATGGCGTGCTGCGCGCGCATCCCGAAGTGGGCGAGTACAATCAGAAGATTTGAACAGGAGCCGGCGAGCCTACGCGCGCCGTATTCACCGCTGTCATCACCCGCGAAAGCGGGTGATCCAGTACGCCGTGGCAGCAGTGATGAATCGAGCCGGCAGTGATTGCCGGATACTCCGCTTTCGCGGGGTAGACGGCTAGACGGGGCGCGACAATTCCGCCAAAAATCCCGCCAGATCATCCGTGACATGGTCGACATGGGCGGCATCGCGGCCTTCCAGTTCCCAATCCTCGCGGACCACTTCCTTGGTGCCGTCGGGCACCACCAGCACCGTGGTCATGCCGAGCTCGTGCGGAACGGCGAGGTTGCGGGCGAGATCCTCGAACATCACGGCCCGGGTCGGATCGACCGCGTGCTGGTCGAGGAATTTCTTGTAGGTCTGCCGCGCCGGCTTCGGCTCGAACTCGGCGGCGATAATGTCGAACACCGCATCGAAATGCGTGGTGAGGCCAAGCCGCGACAGCACCGCATCGACGTGATCGACCGAACCGTTGGTCAGGATCAGCTTGCGGCCCGGAAGTCTTGCGATGGCCTCGCCGAGCGCAGGATTCGGTTCCAGCGGCGAGTGGTCGATTTTGTGCACATAGGCAAGATAGTCGTCGGCGCGCACGCCGTGCAGGGTCATCATGCCGCGCATGGTCGTGCCGAAGCGGCGATAATAGTCCTTCTGGATATTCCGCGCGTCCTCCGGCGTCACGTTCAGCCAGCTGCAAACGAACTCTCCGATCCGCGCATCGACCTGCTGCCACAGGTTCACGTGATGTGGATAGAGCGTGTTGTCGAGGTCGAACACCCAGGTGTCGATATGGCTGAAGGGGCGGGGTGGGGTCATTTCAACGCTCTCGTCTCGTCGTCCCGGACAAGCGCGCGTTTCAACCGACCCCACGACATCGTCCAGGGCTTGCGCTTTGCGCGCCCCGGGACGACGGCGGAGGGTGTGGCCACGATCATCACGTTACGGCATCGCAAAGCGCAGCGTCTTGCCGCCGCTGCTCATGTCGACCGCGGCAAAGCCGGCCGCCGCAAATCCCCGCGCTCCGCAATCGGCCTGTTCGTTGGTCTCGAACTTGGTCTCGCGGGTGCAAAGCTGCTTGTCGCCGCCCCAGTTCAGCGGCTTGTCCTTGAGCTTGATGGTGCGGTTGTCGGCGTCGACCGCTTCCGCAAAGCTGAAAATCTGTTTCGGCTGGCCGGCCACGTCAGGGTGCAGGCACTTGCCGGGATCGATGCGGTACCAGCCGCGGCTCGTCACGGCCTTGCCGTCGTCGGTCGCGACCGCCGCCATCACCCTGTGCGGGGTGTCGTTGCACCAGGTCAGGCCGCTGGTCGACGGCGTCTGTACCGCCTCGACCATGGTCTTGAAGAAATTTGGCGACTGCACGGCGTCGGATGGCAGCCCCCGGCTCTTCAGGAAGGCGGCGAGCGCGGATTGCGTCTTCGGGCCATCGACGCCGTCGATCGGCGCTGCGTCATAGCCCGCGATCACGAGCAGCCGCTGGATACCGGCGAGTCGCGCCTGCTCGTCGTCATACTCGCTGTCCTCGGCGAGATAGGCGACGAGGTTGCCATCGTCGCCCTGCGTCGGCGTTACCTGGGTGAAGGGGGCTTGGGTCTGCCTGCTACGGCACTGGCGCGCGGCGGCGATGACGAAATTCTCCTGCGCGATGCACAGCATGTCGCTGCCGTTCTGCGGAATCGGCGAGGCGCCATAGACGCCGAGCGCACGCGCGTGGAGCAGGATGCGGTCGGCGGCCAGCGTGCCCTGCACCACCACGCGGCAGGTGGCGGGGTCGATCCGGAACCAGCCGCGCGTCGCGGTCGCCGCCTTGTCGTCGATGCCGATGGCGGCTTCCACGACATAGGACATGCGGTTGCAGATCTTGAGGTCGGCGAGAGCCGGGGCGGACGACGCGAAGAACGATACGACCGCCGCCGGCAACGTCATCAGGAAGCGGGCCAAGACGGAGCGGCGCCTTTGCCCGGCCATGACGGCTGCTCTCGTCGCCCCGTTCATCACTTGTGGATCAGCGTTCCCGTGCCCTGGTTGGTGAAGAGCTCGAGGATCACCGCATGCGGCATCTTGCCGTCGATGATGACGACGCCCTGCACGCCCTGGTCGAGCGCATAGATGCAGGTCTCGACTTTCGGGATCATGCCGCCGGAAATGGTGCCGTCGGCGATCAGCTTTCGCGCGTCCTTCACCGACAGTTGCGGGATCAGCTTCTTCGACTTGTCGAGCACGCCCGGCACGTCGGTGAGCAGCAACAGGCGCTTGGCCTTCAGCGCGCCGGCAACGGCCCCGGCGAAGGTGTCGGCGTTGACGTTGAACGTCTGGCCTTCCTTCGAGGTCGCGAGCGGCGCCAGCACCGGGATCAGCTCGTAGCCGATGAGCTGGTTCAGCAAAGTGAGATCGACTTTCTCCGGCTCGCCGACGAAGCCGAGATCGACCACCTTCTCGATGTTGGAGCCGGGATCGATCATGGTGCGCGTCGCCTTGGCGGCGGTCACCATGTTGCCATCCTTGCCGCACAGGCCGACGGCCTTGCCGCCCGCTTCATTGATGTAGCCGACGAGCTGCTTGTTGATGGAGCCGGCGAGCACCATCTCGACGATCTCGATTGTCGCGGCATCGGTGATGCGCAGGCCGGCCGCGAATTCCGACTGGATGCCGAGGCGCTTCAGCATGGTCGCGATCTGCGGCCCGCCGCCATGCACGACCACCGGATTGATCGCGGTCTGCTCCAAAAGCACGATGTCGCGAGCGAAATTCTTCGCGGTCTCCTCGTCGCCCATGGCATGGCCGCCATATTTGATGACGATGGTTTCCTCGTCGTACTGCTGCATATGCGGCAGCGCTTCGGACAGGATGCGGGCCTGGTCGAGCGGGGAGATGTCGGTCATGAAACTGATCTCGCTGGCGGGACTAACGCGGGTTCGCGTTCTATCCGATTGGCGAGGGCGGCGCAAAGTGGTCTTCGTGCCCCGGACGCAGCGCAGCGCTTCCTCAGCGGTGCGCTGCAGAGCCGGGGCCCATGCTGCTGCTAGGTCCCGGCGCTGCGGAGCGTCACTGCGTGCCGCACCGCGTCCGGGACACGAGCGTCATTTCCGCGGCCAAACCGCCGCCACGCTCACCGTCAGCCAGCTCACGATCATCAGCGTTCCGCCGGTCGGCGCCGCATAGGGAAACAATGAATGCCCCGCATATTGGCGCAAGGTGAGGTCGCCTGCGAACAATGCGACTGCAATCACGAAACCGAAAGCCGCGCCAAGGCCAATTCCGCCGTGCAGAAGGCCGCGCGCGATCAGCGCCATCGTCGCCAATATGGCAGTTGCGTGAAACAGCAGCATCGAGCTCGCCGTGGCGAGCCGGCTTGCCTCCGCGCCGTGGGCGGAGGCAGCGGCCAGTGCCACGCCGGCGGCGCCCATCAAACCGGCAAGCCCAATCAACAGGCGGGTTGCTTGCGGCATCACGACGTCCGCTCTTCCAGCAGCCGTGCCATCGCGGCGCGCAGCTCGCTCATGCCGGTCGACGAGCGTGAGGAGGTCGCGAGCACGTTCGGAAACGCGGCCGGGTGCTTTGCCAGCGCCGCTTCCGTTTCGGCGATGCGGCTGGCAAGCTCAGAAGCCTTCACCTGATCGGTCTTGGTCAGCACGATCTGGTAGCTGACAGCCGAGCGGTCGAGCGTCCGCAGGATTTCGAGGTCGACGTCCTTGAGGCCGTGCCGTGCGTCGATCAGCACATAGACGCGCGCCAGTGACGCGCGGCCGAGCAGGAATTTGTGGATCAGGTCGGTCCAGGATGCGACCTGCGTCTTCGGCGCCTTGGCATAGCCATAGCCGGGCATGTCGACGAGCCGCAGACCGGTCTTGTCGGGACCCTCGAAGAAGATCAGCTCTTGCGTCCGCCCTGGCGTGTGCGAGGTGCGCGCGAGATTGTTGCGGCCGGTCAGCGCGTTGATCAGGCTCGACTTGCCGACATTGGAACGTCCGGCAAAGGCGATCTCCAGCCCCGCCATCGGCGGCAGCGTTTGAATCGAGGGCGAGGCCCACACGAACCGCCAGTCGCGCGCGAACAGCTTTCGCCCGGATTCGATCAGCCTGTCGTCGGTATCGTTGTTCAAGCCCACGGCTCCGTATCAGTGCCTCATGGTGAGGAGGCGCGAAGCGCCGTCTCGAACCATGACGGTGCCCGCGGCCATCCTTCGAGACGCGGCCTTGCGGCCGCTCCTCAGGATGAGGTTCGAAGTACCCTTAACTTACGTCGCCTTCTTTGCGAACGTTGCCTTGAGATTGTCGAACAACTCCACCTTCACGCCGTTGCGGCGCATGATGAAGCTCTGCTGGATCACCGAGAGCAGGTTGTTCCAGGCCCAGTAGATCACGAGGCCCGCCGGGAAGCCCGCCAGCATGAAGGTGAAGATCAGCGGCATCCAGTCGAAGATGATCTTCTGCGTCGGATCCGGCGGCGTCGGGTTCAGCTTCATCTGGAACCACATCGTGATGCCCATGATGATCGGCCATACGCCGAGCGCGAGATAGTGGCCGAACACCGGGATCGTGGTCGGATCGAACGGGATCAGGCCGAACAGGTTGAACAGGTTGGTCGGATCGGGCGCCGAGAGGTCCTTGATCCAGCCATAGAAATGCGCGTGCCGCATTTCGATGGTGACGAACAGCACCTTGTAGAGCGAGAAGAATACCGGGATCTGGATCACCACGGGGAGACAGCCGGCGACCGGATTGATCTTCTCCTTGCGGTAGATCTCCATCATCTCCTGCTGCTGCTTCACCTTGTCGTCGGGATAACGCTCGCGGAGCGCCTGAAGCTGCGGCTGGATCGACTTCATCTTCGCCATCGAGGCGTAGGACTTGTTCGCCAGCGGGAAGAACAGGAGCTTCACGATCACGGTCACGAGCAGGATCGAGATGCCGAAATTGCCGAAGAAGCGGTAGAAGAAATCGAGTCCCAGGAACATCGGCTTGGTGATGAAGTAGAACCAGCCCCAGTCGATCAACAGATCGAAATGGTTCAGCCCCAGCTCCTTGTTGTAGCCGCCGAGCCCTGCGAACGGGAACACACCGACGACGCCGGCTTCCTTGGCGCCGGCGAACAGCCGCGCGTTCGCCGTCGCGGTGCCGCCGATCGCAACCGTCACGGGATCGAGCAGGTAGTCGGTCTGGTAGGTCCGGTTGTTGCCGGTGAGGTTCGAGGAGAAGCGCGCGTCGAGCTTCGCGTTGGTGTCGGGCAAAAGCGCCGAGGCCCAGTATTTGTCGGTGATGCCGAGCCAGCCGTCGGTGGCCTTGAAGTTCACCTGCTTGGCGTCGTCGATCTTCTTGTAGGCATATTCCTGCAAGCCGTGCTCGCCGAGATAGCCGATCAGGCCTTCATGCAGGATGTAGTAGCCGGAGACGTGCGGCGTGCCGTGGCGCGAGATCAGCGCGTAAGGGTAGAGCGTGACCGGCGCGTTGCCGACATTGCTCACTTCGTCCTTGACGGTGAAGAGATAATGGTCGTCGACCGAGATGGTGCGGCGGAAGGCGAGGCCCTCGCCAGTGTCATACTTCAGCACCACTGGCGTCGACGGCGTCAGGCTGCCATTGCCGTCCTGCTGCCAGACGGTCTGGGCATCCGGCAGCTTCGCCGTCACGCCCGTTGCGGGCACCCAGCCGAACTCGGCGTAATAGGGCTCTGCCGTGCCCGAGGGCGAATAGAGGATGATCGGCGGCGAGCTCGGGTCGACCGTCTCGCGGTACTGCACCAGCGCGAGGTCGTCGATGCGCCCGCCCTTCAGCGAGATGCTGCCGGCAAGGCGCGGTGTGTCGATTTTCACGCGCGGACTCGCACTGAGCGCGGCGTCGCGGGCAACGACCGGCTGGTTCGTGGCCGAGGCGGCCGCCGGCGCGGGCGTGGCGCCGGCCTGGGGCGTAGCCGATGGCGAGGCGGTCGGGCTCGGCTGTGCCGTGCCCTTCTGCAGCTCGGCCTGCGCCTGCTGCTGCGCGCGCTGCTTCTCCATCTGCGGCACATTGTAGAAATACTGCCAGGCGATCAGCACCAGGCCGGACAGAATGACGGCGAGGATGGTGTTGCGATTGTCGGTCATCTCTTCAGTCTCGTCATCAATCCGGTTTGCGGCCCGCTCGTGCGGGCGTCTGCCCGCGTCCCTTCGTCGCCGGCCGCCGCGATTGGGCGAACGCGGCGCGCAGGTCGTCGAGCATGACCGCGAAGTCGCGCGTGAGCGCGTCCCTGCGGCCGACTAGCACATAATCATGGTGGGGGTGCATCGACACCGGGTCGCAGCGCTTCATCAGTTCGCGAAGCCTGCGCCGGATGCGATTGCGCTCGGTGGCGGTGCCGTTTTTCTTGGTAACGGTAAAGCCGACGCGGATCGGGCCGTCGTCATCGCGGCGACGGCTTTGCAGGACGAACGCGGCTCTGTTCACCCGCACGCCATTGGCAACGGCGAGGAAATCCGCCCGCTGCCTCAGCCGATCCATGATGAAATCCCAAAAAGGGGCCAGTCCGGCTTAGGCGCTCAGACGCTTGCGGCCACGGGCGCGGCGGGCGGCGAGGACCTTGCGGCCGCCGGCGGTGGCGAGGCGGGCACGGAAGCCGTGACGGCGCTTGCGCACCAGTTTGCTGGGTTGATAAGTCCGCTTCACGGGGTTGTTCTCCGCTGACCGGGCAAATTGCCTTTGGAATTGAAGGATACGTCCGAAAGATGCGGCCCAAAATGGGCCCTTTCCGGCCCCAAAAGAGCCGCTCCCGGTGTCACTCCGGGTCATCGCGGACAATTCGGCGCGGCTTATAAGGGAGCGTCCGCTTTTCGTCAACGCCGCGGGGTGGGTCCAATTGGCGAATATCGCTGTTTCCGCGGGGTTTTTGCCAATGGAGGTAGCGACTCGCCGTTTCCGCGCTTACATCCTAACTCGGCAGATTAGTGATCCGTAATTTGACCGGCCGGTCCAGCGGGCCGCATCCTCCACAAGTCGAGGCCAACGAAGGCGAAACTCGTGTCAGCGACAGACCTTCAGCCCGCCGAAAGGGGCTTGGCGCGCCAGGACCTGGAGCGCCAGGACCTGGAGCGCCAAGACCTGGAGCCCATGGGGCCGCCGGAGCCGGCGGCGGCGCGGCCGCGCGCCCCACGCCGGCTCGGCCTATCCGGCAAGCTCCTGCTGCTGACCGTCCCCCTGGTGATGATCGCGGCGAGCATGCTCTACGTGCCGGCGATCGCCAACTTCTGGGTCAACCGGCTGAACGACCGCGTCGCCGCGGCAAACACCGCGGCGCTGGTGCTCGACGCCGCGCCACTCGGCACGGTCCCGGACTCGCTGTCGCGGCAGATCCTGAGGAGCATCAACGCGCGCGCGGTGGCGATCAAGATGGGCCAGCAGCGCCGCCTGCTCGCCAGCGCCGACCTGCCGGCCGCGATCGAGCACGACATCGACATGCGCGAGATGACGGCCTGGCAGGCGATCACCGGCTCCTTCCAGATGATGCTGGAGACCGGCAACCAGGCCATCCGCATCGTCGGCCCGTCGGTTGGCAATGCGCAGTTCATCGAGGTCGTCACCGACGAATTGCCGCTGCGGCAGGCGATGTACCGCTTCTCCCGCAACGTCGTGGTGGTCGCCCTGTTCATCGCGGTCCTGACCGCGGGCCTCGTCTATCTCGCGCTCCATTATCTGTTCGTGCGGCCGATGCGGCGGCTGACCGCGAGCCTGGTCGGCTTCCATGAAAACCCGGAGAGCTCGGCGGGAATCATCGTGCCGAGCCAGCGCGGCGACGAGATCGGGGTTGCCGAGCGCGAGCTGTCGGACATGCAGCGCGACCTGATGTCGATGCTGCATCAGAAGAGCCGGCTTGCCGCCCTTGGCCTTGCGGTCTCCAAGATCAACCACGATCTGCGCAATCTGCTGGCGTCGGCGCAGCTGCTGTCCGACCAGCTCGCCAGCGTGCCCGATCCGCGGGTGCAGCGCTTTGCGCCAAAGCTCGTGCGCTCGCTCGAGCGCGCCATCGCCTTCTGCCAGTCGACCTTGTCCTACGGCCGCGCCCAGGAGGCCGCGCCCGATCGCCGCCTGATCCTGATCGAGCCGGTGGTCATGGAAGTGCGCGAAACCGCGGGCCTCGCCTCCGATGCCTCGATCACGTGGGTTGCCGCGATCGAGCGCGGGCTGTCGATCGATGCCGACCCCGACCAGCTGTTCCGCGTGCTGCTCAACCTCGTCCGCAACGCGGCGCAGGCGCTGGAAACGCACGCCGCGAGCGCGGTCGGTCCGCAGCAGATCCGGATCACGGGCAAGCGCGAGGGCGCGGTCGCGATTCTCGAAGTCTCCGACACCGGCCCGGGCGTGCCGGAAAAGACCCGGGAGCACCTGTTCGAGGCGTTCCAGACCTCGGGCCGCCCCGGTGGCAGTGGCCTTGGGCTGGCGATCGCCGCCGAGCTCGTCCGCGCCCATGGCGGCGACATTCACCTCGTCGAAGGCACCATCGGCGCCACCTTCCGGATCGTGATCCCCGACCGTCCCGTGGAACTCCTCTCCATCCGCAACGAGCGGGCCAGGGCGTAAGGTCGGCCAGAGGCCGACCGGGCATTCCGGGATGGTCCCACCGGATCCGGCCTTCGGCCCGCCCGATTGCAGGCTCAGGGCGAGGCCCGGAATCCATAGTCATGGATTTTGGGTTCGCGGCGTCGTCGCGCCCGGGAAAGAGGGTTGGAAGGCGGCAGTGACTCCAAATACCGCTCTTCCAGACCTTGCCAATCGGGACAAGAGCGGTTAGTCAGAGCGCTCTTTCGCACCCCCTCCGGCCCCGTCCGGAGGCTGCGTGCGGGCGATCCGCCCGCACAGCTGTTTTGCGAAACACGCGCCCGTAGCTCAGCTGGATAGAGCATCAGACTACGAATCTGAGGGTCGGACGTTCGAATCGTTCCGGGCGCGCCATTTCGGTACTGTCCAGCCCTGAGACGACATGGGTAACAGGTCGTACCTAAGACATGGGTGACAACCTAGTGCCGAACGGGTTGTCGAGGGGCTGCAGGGTCCTCTGTTCCAAGTCGATCCCAAATCGTAGTGCATGAAGCTGACGAGCCAAATGCCCTCGTCTATCTCCTTGATGCCGAGTTTCTCATAGCGCTACAGCGAACGAGTAGTGCCCATCTTCATCGGCCGCGGCGCGCCATCTATCCCAGGTCCGTTCCGGACACTTGGGTTACGTTTCATTGTGGGGACATAGGTAACACTTTCGGTCCAAAGGGATTCGCGAGGAGAGTGGGCGAACTCGTACGCTAAGGGCGCCTGAATTCTATGCACGCAGCCAGGATCTTTTCGGGTCAGGAACGTGCATAGCTCAGTATTCCAGCATGTGAAGATCAGTCGGCTCCGGTTCCGTGCCCGCTGCTGTCAGCATCGCGTGGACCTGCCCCCGATGGTGTGTCTGGTGGTTGAAAAGCTGTACAACACAGAGCGTTTTTGGCTTCTCGATCCGAGCAGAACCATCCCCAGGGTACCAGACAAGCATCCCGTCCAGGTCCGCGTCGAGCAATCTCGCGGACCACTCTTCGATTTCCTCGTCCCTTTGCAAACGGAGCGCCTTGAAGTCTCTCCAATCTGATGGATTTGTGAGAGAGTGCTTGATGTTTTCTTCTGGACGCTCGTTCCCCTTTAATCGCTCCAGTATCAGGGCATCCGCCCAATAAAGATGGTTTAATGTAGCTGCGATCGATTGGAAGAAAGCCCCTCGATCCTTCCAACGATCCTCGTTGGTAAGCTCATCGGCGGCAGTTACCAGCGATCTATTCTGCCAAGTGTTGTAACGCGACATAAGTCGGCAGTATCCGGCTGAGATCATTTCTCGTCCTCCAAAAGTTATCGATGTCTGGCTGGAACAGTGCCGGACGGAATAGTCTTGTCCTATGCAATCCGCGTCACGTTGCTTGCGTCAGGCTGGTCGCCTGAGTGACGGTATGCTGCACTTAGATGATAAACATAGGCTTTTCGCTGTTCTCCGACAATCATGCATTAGCGCAAATGTCGGTTGTTGTGCCATCAGGTCGACGCCCGGATTGAACGGCACAGCCGGTATCGAAGGGAAAGCGGACACGTTGCGATATCGGGAAGACGCCCACCTGCAAAGCGTAGGGCAGGATCGCAGACCGTCGCAGCTTTGCTGATTGGAGCGCATCGCAGGCTGCGGCATCATAGCGCATCGGCCGTGGCGCGCCATTCGTGACCATTCGTTGCCAGGCTGTCTCCACCAGCCTTCCGGCGTCCCTGCTAAAGCGGAATTGCTTAGGGGTGACCGCGGCTTTGGATCGGAATTCTTGCCGCAACGTCTGGCCGGTTTTTCTCGAGCCAGGCTACCGCCTCCGGTCCATCGACGAGACACTCGAAGGTTTCCCAAGCTGGATCCTCGAGGGTGTCGGGTTGCAGGCGCTTCGCCGCATACTCGACGAGGTCATGAAGACCTTCGTATCCTCGCCGGCGCTCGAGCGAGTCCGCAATCGCCGTGCTGGCCCAGCCTCGTTGGGCCAAGTCGACGATGCTCGGAACGTCAGCCTCGCTGAACCAGGGCGTGGCATCGAATTCGAGACAGCGGATGTTGTCGGCGGTATGGCAAGTCGCGTGGATCATCGGGTCCCTCCGTTCACCGCTAACAACCCTGCCCCTGACATTGCATTCCAGATTCGCTGGCGCGGCCGGCGCCGTCAGCGTTTGACCAGGTCCCCCAGCAGGTTCGCCGCCACCATCAGCTTGGCGAGCGTCAGGCCGCCGGCGGCAATCTCCTCGACCGTACGGCGGATGCGCGTCGCCTCGGGATGAGCTGCAAGCCAGGTCTCCGCAGCCTGCTGACCGGATTGGCCGATGGTCAGCATGTCCGCGGCCAGGCGTCTTTCGGCAGCCGCGATCAGGTCGACGGCGCGGTCGATGGCGAGGCGCTCGAAATGATCGCTTGCCGGCACGTTGCGCGCAGCGGCGGTGATGCGGTCGAGACGGAAATTGGCCTCGGCGGCAAAGAACGTCGCGGCGGCATCACCGATGCTGCGGCCGGTGCGCTCGGCGACCGTCACGATATCAGGCGCCGAGACCAGGGCGTCGAGGTCGGCCAAGTCGCCGGCGAGTCCGGTCGGGACGCCGGCATCGATCAGGTCCTGCCGCCGCTTGCTCCGCGCGGCCTGCAAGTCCGGTGGCAGGGCGTTGTCGAGCGAGGCTGCGACCTCACGGACGGCAGGGCCAAATCGGGCGATCACTGCACTGAGACCGTCCTTGAAATCGACATTGCGCACATACCAGACCATGCGGGAGAGCAGGAGATCCTGGATCGCCGCGTAGAGGCTGAGCTGCAACTGTCCGTCGATTAGGGTGTCGAGCGCGTCGATCCCGTCATTGAGCCGCCTGAGCTCGTAGATCGCGTCCACCGCCACCTGGGCCATGACGATGGTCGAGATATCGGCGTCGGTCTCGTCGGTCAGGCGCACGATGCAGGCCGGGCCCCCGCGGTTGATCACGGCATTGACGACACTGGTCGCGATGATCTCGCGTCGGAGGCGATGGAGCTCGACCGCGCCCGGGAATTTGTCGACAATCTCGCGCGGAAAATACAGGGACAGTCTGCGGGCGAGATAAGGATCATCAGGCACGCCGGTTTCGAGCAGGTCACTGTAGAGCGTCAGCTTGGCGTAGGCGAGCAGCACGGCAAGCTCGGGCCGTGTCAGGGCTTGGCCGCGTCGTGTGCGTTCGGCGATCGCGGCGTCGTCAGGCAGGAATTCGACGGCGCGGCTGAGCAGGCCGCGCTGCTCGAGCGACTGCATCAGGCGCGTGAGGAAGCCGGTCTCGGCCACGCCCCTGCGTTCGGCCAGCGAGAGCGCGAGCGTCTGGAGATAGTTGTTGCGCAGCACAAGCGTGCTGACCTCTTCGGTCATCGCCGCAAGCAGCGTGTTGCGGTCAGCCGGGCTGAGGCGTCCCTCGCGCTCGGGGCGCGCCAATGCGATCTTGATGTTGACCTCAACGTCGGACGTATTCACGCCGGCCGAATTGTCGATCGCGTCGGTGTTGAGCTTGACGCCCTTCTGCGCCGCTTCGATGCGGCCGCGCTGGGTGACGCCGAGATTGGCGCCTTCGCCGATCACCCGAGCGCGAACGTCGGCGCCGGTGATGCGGATCGGGTCATTGGCGCGGTCGCCGGCCTGATCGTCGCTTTCCGAGGAGGAGCGGATATAGGTGCCGATGCCGCCAAACCACAGCAAGTCCGTGCGCGCTTTCAGGATCGCGGTCATCACCTCGAATGGCGTTGCCTGCTCCTTGTCGAGATCGAGCAGGGCGCGTACTTCCGGCGCGAGCGGGATCGCCTTGAGAGCGCGCGAGAACACGCCGCCGCCCTGCGAGATCAGCGCTTTGTCGTAGTCCTGCCAGCTCGACCGCGGCAGGTCGAACAGGCGCTTGCGCTCGGTGAAGCTGGTCGCCGGGTCGGGGGAGGGATCGATGAAGATGTCGCGGTGATCGAACGCCGCAACGAGCTTCGTCGCCGGCGAGAGCAGCATGCCGTTGCCGAAGACGTCGCCGGACATGTCGCCGACGCCGGCCACGGTGAAAGGCATGGTCTGAATGTCGGTGCCGAGCTCGCGGAAGTGGCGCTTGACTGCCTCCCAGGCGCCGCGCGCCGTGATCCCCATCTTCTTGTGGTCGTAGCCCTGGCTGCCGCCGGAGGCGAAGGCATCGCCGAGCCAATGGTTCTTCTCGGCCGAAATCGCGTTGGCGACGTCGGAGAAGGTGGCGGTGCCCTTGTCGGCGGCGACGACGAGATAGGGATCGTCGCCGTCATTCCGCACGGTCAAGTCGGGCGGCACCACGATGTCGCCGTCGAGATTGTCGGTGAGTTCGAGCAGCGAGCGCACGAAGATGCGATAGGCTTCGGTGCCCTCCGCGAGCCAGGCCTCGCGATCGGAGGGCGGCGGCAGGCGTTTGGGCACGAAGCCGCCTTTGGCCCCGACCGGAACGATCACGGCGTTCTTGACCTGCTGCGCCTTCACCAGGCCGAGTATCTCGGTGCGGAAATCCTGTGGCCGATCGGACCAGCGCAAGCCACCCCGCGCCACCTTGCCGAAACGCAGGTGAATGCCTTCGACACGGGGTGAATAGACGAAAATCTCGTAGAGCGGTCGGGGAGGGGGCAGGTCCTCGATCTTGCGCGCGTCGAACTTGAAGGAGATCACTGGACGCGGATGTCCGTCCTGGCCGACCTGCCACAAATTGGTGCGGATGGTTGACTGCACCAGATTGGTGAAACGGCGCAGGATGCGGTCTTCGTCGAGCGATGCGACGGATTTGAGCTGCTCCTCGATCTCGGCAAGGAGAGCTATCTCGCGCGCTGAACGCTCGCGATCGGTAAGGACGAGGCGCGGATCGCGGCGGGCCTGGAACAGCGCGACGAGGTTGGCCGTGATCGCGGCGTTCTTGCGCAAGGTCTCCCACATATAGTCCTGGGTGAACGGAGCGCGGATCTGGTGCAAATAGCGGGACAGCGCCCGGATGGTCGAGACTTCCCGCCAGCCCAGGGCCGTGCGCAGGATCAAGGCATTGTACCCATCGGATTCGGCGCGATCGCCGACCACTGCCATGATCGAGGCTTCCAGGCGATGGCTGAAGTCCGGGCTGATCTCGATCGGCTGGCCGTCGCTGGTCTCGATCGTCATGTCGTGCAGCCAAACCGGCTCGGGCCTGTTACCCGGCACGATCTGATAGGTGCGTTCATTGACCACGCGCAGGCCGTGATTTTCGATCACCGGCACGCGATAGGACAGCGACAGCGGTGCGGCGTCCGAGAACACCTTCAGTCCGAAGTGTCTGGGATCGTCCGTGCCTTCTAAACGGTGAACCGAAATCGTCACCGGGCGAGCCGGCGTGAGCCTTTCGATGGTCGCGATATCGGCGATCGCCTGTTCCGCCGTGGAGACCTCGGTATAGCCGCCGCTAAAGGCCTGGGCATAGCGATTGGCGAGCATGCGTGCCCGCATGCCATCGGTGGACGCAGCCAGCGCGGCCTTCAGCTTGTCGGCCCAGGTTGCGGCGATGGCGCTGATTCCGGCTTCCAGCGTGGCGCGCTCGACGGCGGGAGTCTTACCTTCGTAGCGCCCGATGATGTAGTGGACGCGTGCCAATGCTCCTTCGGGGAACGACACGTAGGAGGCCGACAGCGTCCCCCGGTAGGCCTGCGCGAGGAAGTTTGCGACGCGCGTGCGCACGTCCGTGTCGTATTTGTCGCGCGGAATGAAGACGAGGATGGAGACGAAGCGATCGAACTTGTCGACCCGGGCCAGCGCGCGAACGCGGGGGCGCTCATAGAGGATCAGCACCTCCATGACGAAATTGAAGAGGGTGTCGACGTCGACCTGAAACAGTTCGTCACGCGGATAATCCTCGAGAATATGCGTCAGCGCCTTGCCCGAATGGCCGTTCGGGTCGAAACCGGCGCGCTGGAGCACCCGTGTCACCTTGTGGCGGATATAAGGGATCTGACGTACCGAGCGGGTATAGGCACCCGAGGTGAACAGGCCGACGAGGCGCAATTCACCCTCGAGCCGGCCGTCGGGCGTATAGAGCTTGATGCCGACATAATCCATCCGAATGCGGCGATGGACGCGGCTGCTCACATTGGCCTTGATGACGATCAGCAGGGTCGGCTCGCGCATGAACTCGCGAATCTCCGACGTCATCACCACCATCTCGCTGCCGCGGCGCAGCACCTTCGCATCGGGATCGCGCAGGATGCCGAGGCCTTCGCCGGTCGTGATGTCGTCCGACGCATCACCGTCGGACGAGAAGCGATATTCGCGCACGCCGAGGAAGGTGAAATTGTCCGCACACAGCCATTGCAGGAACTGGTTGGCTTCGGCGACCTCATCGATCGGCAGCGGAGGCGGATTGGCAGAGAAAGTCTTGATCGCATCCTCGACCCGGTCGCGCATGGCGCGCCAGTCGACGACGCAGGCGCGCACGTCGTTCAACGTTCTGGTGAGGCCCTCGATCAGCCTCTCGCGGTCGGCGTCGGCGTCCAGGCGGGTGATGTGGAGGTGAATCAGGCTCTCTCGCGCGCCTTTTGCCCCTTCCGGCAATGCTTCTCCGTAGAAGTGCAGGAGGTTGCCCTGGTCATCGCGCTCCACGGCGATGATGGGGTGAGCGACGAGGGTCACTTCGATGCCCTGCTCGGTGAGTTCCGCCATGGTGGAATCGAACAGGAAGGGCATGTTGTCGTTGAGAATCTCGAGCACGGACATTTCGCGCCCGTCCGGCATCGTCGGATTGACGACGCGGATATCTGCACGACCCGCCGTGCGCCGCTGCACGTGCTCCCAGGCTTGCTCTGCCAACAAGGCAAGCGAGGAGGCATCGCAACTGGCGAGGTCCTCGACATTGGTGTAGCCGAACAGAAGTTCGGCAAAGGTTCGGGGGGCCTTGCCCGGCTGCACGCTTCCCGCCGCATCGCGGATCAGGGTTGCCCGGGCCTTGTCGTCACGCCACGCCATAGCGTCCTCCCTGTCCCAGCCGACTCCCGCAAATTACGGTCGGGCGTTGATTTTGGCTGTGCGCCTCTTTGTGCGCAATCATCTTGACCGTGTTTCGATCGCCTCGGTGAAATCTTCGGTCTTGCGGTCTCGACGATACTAGCATTCCGCAGCCGTCATGGCGCGCGGAGTTGTGAGACGTGTCTTGCGGCCGAAATCGGTGCCGACGACCCTCGTGCCAACGGGCGCCTTGCAAAATCGCAAGGAATTTCAATTGTGTATGAATTCGTGGTTTTGTTCTGAATGGCGCGCCAGTTTCGACTGTGCGGCTCATCCAGACCGGCGCATGTGGCTTGAGGTTGCGCTCGGCGCGGCTACTTTCGAGATTTTTGTCCTTGCGGCACCCTCAACTGCACCCGCCGCATCCGCCACCACCTCCGCACCCGCCGCCACCACTGCTCATCGTCTGCGATGCGGCCTAGACCGGATGTACCAGGGACAAATTCGAGCTGCCCACGATGGGTCGACGGCGTCCTCACGTTGTCCCGGGCGGCGCTGCGCCTGATGAACGCCGGAGAACATGCAGGCCTTCGGCCTCGCGCGATGTTTCCTCAAGTTCGCAACGGCGCCCGGTATTCGGCTGCGAGGGTCTCGTCGGGGGCAGAAGCGCCGCTGACGTGATTGAACAGCGGCGTGAGGACGATCGTCAGAACGAGGTTGAGGACCACGGCGTAGAGCGCCGAATAGCCGGGAAAAGTGAAGCTGCCCACCGCGAGAGCATAGGTCGGGGTAAGGTTTGCGGCGACAAACATCGCGGTCCCCGCGACGATTCCCGCAGCCCATCCGACGAGCAGCGCCCACTCGTTGAACCAGCGCGTGTAGACGCCGAGCATCACGGCAGGCAGTGTCTGGATGATCCAGATTCCGCCGAGCAGCTGCAGGTAGATCGCAAACTTCGATGGCACGAAGACGATGAAGGCCAGCGCGCCGAACTTGACGATCAGCGACACCCACTTTGCCATTTGCGCTTCCTGTCTGTCGGTGGGCGAGCCGTTGATGAATTCGCGGTGAATGTTGCGCGTGTACAGATTGGCGGCTGCGATCGACATGATCGCGGCAGGCACGAGCGCTCCAATGCCGACGGCGGCGAACGCCATGCCGACGAACCATGACGGGAAGCTGTGGAGGAACAGGGCCGGCACCGCAAAGTTGTTGCCGAACTGTTTGAAGCCGGCCGCATATTCGGGAAGCTCGGCGACGCCTGCGGCGATGGCGAAGAAGCCGACGAGCGCAAGCAGGCCAAGCATCAACGAATAGGCCGGCAGGAGTGCCGCGTTGCGCCTGACGGCGTGTCCGCTGCTGGCGCTCAGGATGCCCGTGATCGAATGGGGGTAAAGGAAGAGCGCAAGCGCCGATCCGAGCGCCAGCGTCGCGTAGGCTCCATATGCGCCGGTCGTGTTGGGGCCGGGGGTAGCCAGCAGGAGTTTCGAGGCCGGTACGGCTGCGAAGATCTTTTCGAAGCCGCCAAGCTGCACGGGAACGACGATGACGGCGGCGAACGCCGTGATGTAGATCAGGATGTCCTTGACGATGGCGATCGACGCGGGGGCCCGCAGACCGCTCGAATAGGTGAAGGCGGCGAGAATGATGAACGCGAAAAGCAGCGGCAGGTCGCCAGTATAACCTTCGCCGGAAACGCCCATCCCTCCGATCACGACCTGCAGTCCGACAAGCTGGAGCGCAATGTAGGGCAACGTTGCGACGATGCCGGTGACTGCCATCGCCAGTGCGAGCCAGCGATTGCCGAAGCGCCCGCGGACGAAGTCGGCGGCCGTGATGTAGTTGTGCCGGTGGCAGACGTACCAAAGCCGCGGAAACACCAGGAAGAGAATGGGGTAGATGACAATCGTATAGGGGACCGCGAAGAAGGCGACCGCGCCGGCCCCGAAGGCCAGCGCCGGAACGGCAATGAAGGTGTAGGCCGTGTAGAGGTCGCCGCCGATCAAGAACCAGGTGACGATCGTGCCGAAGCGACGTCCGCCAAGCCCCCATTCGTGCAACTGGTCGAGGTCGCCCCTGCGCCAATGCGCCGCTGCAAAGCCGAGCCACGTTATCAGCGCGAACAGCACCAGGAAGATGATCAAGGCAGTCCAGTTGACGTCCTGCACGGCGCTCCTCCCGATTGGCCCTCCTTGTTGTCGTCCCCTTGCGTGATTGCACCCGCGACCGGGCTAATCCTCCGTCGCGAAATAGACCATTGCGGTCAGGATGGCTCCAATGACGACCCAGAGAAGCTGGTACCAGTAGAAGAATGGGATGCCGATGAGCTCAGGCTCGGCCATGTTGTAGAACGGCGGCCAGAGAACGGCGATGAATTGAATGAGGAAGAGCAGGTACCACCAGCTCCATCCGGCGTGTTCCTGGTCCCGCCGGCCGGTGGCCGCTTCCTCGAGGCTGTATCTCGAACCGACGCCATTTGACATGGGATCTCCTTCACTGAGGTGCGCCAATGTCGGTGGATCCTGCGGAGGTAGCAGAGCTGATCTTGGCGGCGCCGGCGAAAGCCGGGGCGCATCACCTCCCGCGCAGCCTTCTGATGCGTTCCGCCGCGGCAACGCATCACGTGTTCCGTGGTTCCATTGGCAGTTTGGCTATGGCACCAGCGGGGGAGCCGGAATTCGGAAAAGTCCGACGAAGCCTTTTGGAGCGGGAATAGGACGTCGCTTGCCAGTCGCAGCTCGCGCGAATGGTTGAAGCTGACCGGCAATAGGGGCGGTCTCAAGGGGCGGTCGCAGCCCACATCACGCCGTCGTACCGTCGATCGAGCGGCGGATCACCCGCTGCACGTCGGCGTTCGACAGAAACAGATCGTGGTTGATGATGCCCCAGCCCGCGTCGGAGGCGTCGATCACACGCACGCCAAGCTGCTCGATGGCGGCCTTCTCGGCAGCGCCGACCCGCGTCATTCCGCCTGCGATTTGCCCCGACAGGGCCAGTGCGCGATCGTTGGTCGCGGCGATCACGGTGATCTTGCCGGCAAGCGGACCGATGCGGTGGATTGCCGACGAGAACACGTCCATGTCGATATCGGGCGCGGCAAACACCACCGCGCCGATCTTGCCTGTAACGGTGTCGCCATATCGCGCATAGAGCTGACGTAGGCTTTCGAGCGTCAGCATGGTTCCCATGCTGTGCGCAACGATGTGCACGCGGCCGCCGCCGGGAGCCGACACGACGGACGAGAGCACGCGCTCGAATTCGTCGCGGGACCACATCGCGCTGTCGCGGTCATAGGCATAGTCGAACAGTCCTGCCTTGGAAGGCCAGGAGAACAGCATGGTCCGGCCGCGGAACTTGATCCCGTCGGAGAGATGGGCGGCATCGAGCGCCGCCGTTTCGAATGTCTGCTTGAAGCCGTGCACATAGATCAGCACGTCTCCGCCCGCGCCGGCCTGAGCAAGGAGATCACCGACGTCGGACGACAACGGTTCGACCCGATCAAGGCGCCAATCGCCAAGTCCGACCGAGGCGAGAGAAAGCCGGCTCTCGTCCGGTGCCACCAGCTTCGCCCGCGCGACCGTCATTGTCGTCGCGCGCTCCGGCCCGAACCAGGGTTTCGTGCGACCGCCGTTCACGGGTTTGCGCGTGGTGGTGATCAGCAATGTGGGGTCAACGGAGAGCGACGATGCGTCGAAGCGCGCGCCGGTCGCGCCCAGGCCCGCGCATCCGCCAAGCGCGAGGGCGCTGCCTGCCGACACCAGCCCGCCCAGGAGCGCGCGGCGCGACAGAGGAGGATGATGAGAGTCGCGTTGCAGAAGACGTCGGACGATCACACGGAACCTTTGGGAACTTTGCCCACCGTAGCGCGGCCCCGCCTAGCTCCCTGAATGAGAATGGGGGCGAGAAAACGGCGGAGCTGCGCGCGATCCGGCGAGGTTCCGTAACCACGCATCGCCTCAATGATGATGGGCCGACACGCCCTTGACGCATTGGGTCAACAGATCGGCGGTGGCGGATTGGCCGACGTCACCCATGCTGATCATGCCGACCATCCGCTTGTTCCTGTTGATCACGGGCAGCCTCCGGATCTTCAGCGTCTCCATGTGATGCACGGCCTTCGCCAGATCGTCGTCTTCGCGGCAGCAATGGATGCCTTCGGTCATCACGTCCCGCGCGGTCATCCGCGCGGCGTTGAAGTCCTTGCTCGCAAGGCCTTTGCAGACGATATCGCGATCCGTCACCATCCCGATCAAATGGTCGTTTTCACCGATCGGAATGCAGCCGATGTCGTGCCCTTGCATCAACTTCGCAATCTCGGTGATCGGGGTGTCGGGGCTGACCCAATCGACGCCCTTGTGCATCACGTCCCTGACCTTCATGGAGGACCTCCGTTGTGAACGAGCCCCCGTGACGTGACTATACAACGAACCGGGCGCGACCGCACGCGCGCCGGCGGCGAGAGTGTACCGGTGGATCATCTCACAGTCGTGCCGCGTCAGTCGTGCGCGCTGAAACGTCCATGCGGCGCATTGGCCGTCAGGCGCGCGAACTGCGCGTGGGTCAGCTGCAGCAGCGTCTCGTGATCGCCGGCTTCGATATAGACCTCGGGCTGGGCCTGGATGGTATCATCGACGATCAGATCGAGTCCGTAGCACCTTCCGACGGCCGGCACGGCTCCGTGCGCGCAGTCGGCGAAGATCCGATTGATCTCGGTTTCGTTGGCCATCGCGAGATCCTCGCCAAGCCTCTCTTTCAGGTCCGGCAGGTTGAGATGGTGCGATGCCGGCACGATGGCGAGCATATAGCCGCCGTCATGCCGCAACACGACGGCCTTGGCGAGACGATCGCCCGAGACGTGGCAGGCCTGCGCCGTGCGCGTGGACGACATGGTGAGATCGTGCGGGATCTCCGCATATTGGATTTTCTCGGCGGTAAGATATCGGTGCAGTGTCGGAGCAATGGACATGGCGTGCCCTCCGATGGGTATGCAGCCATCCACCGTGAGGCTCTCCCGCCGCACGATAGGCGGCCGCGTGATTGTCGAATCTCAACATAGGCGCGCCTGTCGACCGCCGCAATTCGTCATTGCGCCGGGACGCGATTAGATGCCAGCCGCTGCGCAGTTAGAGCATGATCCGGAAAAGTGTTAAGCGGTTTTCCGAAAAAGATCGTGCTCAAACAATAGCCTAAGGCGCGATGACGATTCATCCTAATCTCATCGCGCTTTAGACAGTATTGCCGACCTATCCGGGAGCCGCGCGGTCTGCGTCGCCTCCCTAATCAACCCATTCCGGCTGCGGAGGGCCGTGTGCCATGTGCACGCCGATCGAGCCAATACGTCGTGACTGCAAGAACGACCCAGCAGAGATTATAGGCAACGCCGCAGCAGATCACGGCCCAGCCCGGGATCGGGCCGATCGCGGCGCGATCGACGAACTCCTCAAGGTGGGCCGCCATTTGCGGATGAATCGCGAGTTTGCCGATATAGGCGGATGTCTGGATCACGATGATCCAGATGTAGGTGCGGCGAATACGACGCCCGGCGGCGCGAACGAAGCTGATGTGATGACGTGGATGCAGGTAATCTTCCGCGAGGATGTTCCGCCAACCGGCGTCGTCATCTCCGCGTTTGCCGCTCAAGATCGGAACGTACCAATTGGTTTCGAGGAAGCGCGCCCGCGCGCGCCAAACGTTGAAATAGCGATAACGGCGCGCCTCGAGTCCGAGAAAGACCGCGAGCAGCATGCCTATCAGAATGAGCGGCAGCGCCGATGCCTCTCGGGACGAGAACGTCGACGACAGGGCGATGCCCAAGGTCACGATCGACCAGTTTGTCGTGTTGTCGAGGCGTGTTCGCCAGATGGTGCTGCGATAGATCTCGCCGCGATAGAGGTGGGCGATCGCCCCCAATTCGGCCGCGTTCAGCTCTTGGATTTCACGTGTGTCTTCTGCAGGCCTGAGCATGGCGCGAACCACCCAAGACCGGTGAAAATGTTCAGGTCGTGCTTTCAGCAGCGACCCAATGATACTACCACAATTCCGCTTTGTTTGGACAACTGCTGGGATCGATGGCAGGTGAGGCGTGCGCCCTACGCAGCGCCAGCCGCAGCCACGATCCACCTTCGGAACGCGCGCATTGCATCCGTCTCCGCTTTCGACTTCAACGACGTCAGCCAGTAGTCGCCCATTGCAACCGTAATGCCGAAGGGCTGCACCAGGCGTCCCGCCGACAATTCTCGCTGGAACATTGCAACCGGCAGCAGCGCGATGCCCGCGCCCTGCGCGGCCGCTTCCGCCATGGTGATCGACGAGTCGAACATCGCCCCCTTGATCGGCGGACAGGCGATGTCGGCGGCGGCGAACCAGCGCGGCCATTCGTCGGCGCGGTAGGAGCGCAGCAGCGCCTGTTCGGCGAGATCACGTGGACCGTTGAGATGCGTGGCGATCTGTGGCGCACACACCGGCGACAGCGGTGCTGCAAGCAGGTGAGTAGCGTCGGTGCTGCGCCACGAGCCGTCGCCATAGCGCACCGCGAAGTCGAGACCTTCGCCGGCGAGATCGACGCGGTTGTTGTTGGTCTGGATGCGCACGTCGACGAACGGGTGCAGCGCCGCAAAATCCGGCAGCCGCGACAGCAGCCAGCCGGTCGCGAACGTGCCGACGATTCCGACGCTGACGATGCCGCGGAAATGGCCGCGCTCGAATTGCTCGAGCGTCATGCGCATGCGGCCGAACGATTCGGCGATCGAAGGCAGCAGCGCCTGTCCCTCGTCGGTCAGTGCGAGCCCGCGCGGCAGGCGGCGAAACAGCGTGACGCCCAGCCGCTCTTCGAGCCCCTTCACCTGGTGGCTGACCGCGGCCTGGCTGACGCGCAATTCCATGCCCGCTCTGGTGAAACTGAGATGCCGCGCCGAGGCCTCGAAGGCGCGCAGCGCGTTGAGCGGCAAATGGGACTTCGGCATGTCTGACCCCAATTTTTCTAGGGGCAATCCTTACAAATGATCGTTTGTCGTGACCAGACCCCTCTAATTATTAGGAGCTCCGGCCTGGTGCGCCGAAACGAGTCGCCTCCCGCCGCAACAAAAGGAGCTCCCCAATGAAGCTTGCAACGCTCTCGCCCCTGACGCGCCGCGCGGCGATCCGCCTGTCGATCAGCGCCGTGGCCCTGATGGCGTGCGGGCGGCGCCTGAGGGCAGGCACGACCGAACGCAATGACCTCGACGGCGTCTTCCGGGACAACAATGTCACGGGAACTTTCGTGCTCTACGACGTCGCTGGCGATCACCTGACCCTCGTCAATCCGGCGCGGGCGCAAACGCGTTTCGTTCCGGCCTCGACCTTCAAGATCGCCAATACCATCATTGCGCTCGAGACCGGCGTCGTGAAGGACGAGAACGAGATCATCCCCTATGGCGGCAAGCCGCAGCCGTTCAAGCAGTGGGAGAAGGACATGTCGATGCGCGAGGCGATCGCGCTATCCGCCGTCCCGATCTATCAGGAGATTGCCCGCCGCGTGGGTCTTGCGCGTTATCACGACTGGCTGGCGCGTCTCGACTACGGTAACCGCAAGACCGGCGAGAGCGTCGACACCTTCTGGCTCGATGGTCCCCTGGAAACCAGCGCGGTCGAGCAGGCCCGCTTCGTTGCCCGCCTCGCACGGCAGAAGCTGGATGCCTCGGTACGCGCGCAATCGATCACCCGCGAAATCATCCGGCTTGAAAGCAAGGACGGCAAGTCTCTCTACGGCAAGACCGGCTGGCGCTTCTCCAGCACGCCGAATCTCGGCTGGTGGACCGGCTGGGTCGAACGCGACGGAAAGATTTTGGCGTTCTCGCTGAACATCGACATGCCAGGGGCGGCTACCGATGCGCCGAAACGCGTTGCGATCGGAAAGGCGATGCTGTCCCAGCTCGGCGTGCTCTGAGCCTTGCGCGATCGTGTGGTGGAGACCAGCGATCGATGCCGGACACCGCTGTCGCCGATTGGCGCGAGCACTTCGCCCGCGCGGACAGGCTTGCCGGCGCTGATCTCTCGGGCGAGCGCGCGATGTTCATGCGAAATGGCTCTGGGGTGCGTCGGGACCAGCGACGTGGCTCTACTGTGTCACAAGACCTCCACGGTGAGGAGCGCGAAGCGCGTCTCCGGACGATGCTTCGCATCGCCGGGGAACCATGAAGGCCCGGCTCTCGCCTGCTGCCATCCTTCGAGACGCCCGCTTTCAGCGGGCTCCTCGGGATGAGGGTCAGAATGCTTGTGACGCAGCTAGGCGGGCAAGCCGCCGGTCGTGCGCCGTCGAGCCGGCAGGCGCGTGGCGTCGTGTCGTAACATCGCTCCGGAAGGGGCCGACCCATCCCAAGCACCGCGATCATGGCATTATGCCCCTGATTTGCCCGACGTGTCAAACGATTTCGTAAAATCCGTAGCGCATTGGGTTGGCGGTCACCGGCTCCTTTGCATGGGGTTGTCTTCGATATTTTTGTCGGAGGCTCGGGAACGCGTCAGGCCGAACCTGATCGCATCTCGCTTTTGCATCAGGCCTTGGCAGGACAAACTCCCAAAGCCTTTGCGGCTACCAAGACCACCGCGATCCAATCAGCGAATTATTGAACATCGACAGCAATGACGGTGCGTGGTGCGCGGGCGCGTTACGCGACATGCTATCACACGTTGCTGCTGCTCCAGCGCCGCGCCACGCGCGCCGCGATTTAGAAGGCCTCGACCTTAGAGCAATTCAAGTCGCGCGGAATGTGCGCCCGCTGCTAGAGGCGCGTGCGCGAATGCAATTCTCCGACCTGGAAGTGACTTGAAAGTGCGTGCCCATGCTGATGGCCAGCGCGTCCGCGGCCATCGAAACCCCGCCGGCGGGAGCCGTGCGCGTAGTCTCATCGGAGCAGCCGTCCTGCTCGCTGATTATTCCTCCGCCACAGGGACCGCAGGGGCGCAGTCCGCGCTGCCGCCGGTGACGGTGGAGGCGCCGAACACGCGGCCGAAGCAGACGAGTGCGGCTGCGACATCCGCGCGCCGCACGCAGGCTACCGCGCGGCAACGCGATCGCAATCCAAAGCCGACGGAGGCCTCGCCGTCGGAGCGCGCGGCCGCAGCCGCGGCAGTCCTGAACGAGGCCAAGCTCGGCTATCGCGCGATGCCGAGCTCAAGCACGCTGCGCACGCCTGCCTCGCCGCTCGATACGTCGCAGTCCGTCAACGTGGTGCCCGAGCAGGTCTTGAAGGACCAGTTGCCACGCAATCTCGACGACGCGCTCGCCAACGTCTCCGGCATCACGCAAACCAACACGCTCGCCGGCACCCAGGACGCCATCATCCGCCGCGGCTTTGGCGACAATCGCGACGGCTCAGTCATGCGCAACGGCATGCCGTTGGTGCAGGGCCGCAGCCTCAATGCCGCGGTGGAAAGCGTCGAGGTGCTGAAGGGGCCGGCCTCGCTGATCTACGGCATCATGGACCCTGGCGGCATCGTCAACACCATCAGCAAGCGGCCCGAGCTCTATCAGCACGGCTCCATCACCCTGCTCGGCTCAACCTATGGCTGGCGCAGCGGCGGCGATGCACTGTTCGACATCACGGGTCCCATCGGCAAGGATGGACTTGCCTACCGCTTCATCGCCTACGGCCTCGGCGAGGATTATTGGCGCAATTTCGGCACGCACAAGGAAACGCTGATCGCACCGTCGCTCGCCTGGTACGGCAAGGACACCACGATTCAGCTCAACTACGAGCACCGCGACTTCCTCTATCCCTTCGACCGCGGCACGGCGATCGATTCCCGCACCATGAAGCCGCTGGCGATCCCGGCGACGCGCCGGCTGGACGAGCCCTACAACAACATGTGGGGCACGTCCGATCTGGTGCAGGCGTCCGTCGAGCACCGCTTCAATCAGGATTGGAAGCTCTACGCGGGCTACAGCTACAACACCGAATCCTACGGCGCCTATCAGCTCCGCATCACCGCGGTGAACCCGGTCACGGGAATCGAGGCGCGCAGCAATGACGGCACGCTGGGCGCGCTCAGCAACGTCAGCTACGGCACGTCCTATCTGCAGGGTGCGTTCTGGTTAGGGGAGATGCGCAACGAGGTGCTGTTCGGCGGCGACGCGCAATATCGCACGATCTACCGCCAGGATCTGCTGCGGAAGACCCTTCCGAACGTGTTCAACGTTTATAACCCCATCTACGGCCTGGTCGGGCCCGGTACCACGGTGTCGCCAACCGACAGCGACCAGACCGACAAGCTCGGCGAGCGCGCGCTGTTTTTCCAGGACACGCTGCATCTCACCGACCGCTTCGCCTTGGTCGGCGGCGTGCGCTGGATGGAATACGAGCAGCTCGCAGGCAAGGCGCGGCCGTTCGTGACCAACACGAATCTTAGTGGCGACAAGGCGCTGCCCCTCGGCGGCGCGATCCTCAAGCTCACCGATCAGGTCTCGCTCTATGCAAGCTACACGGAGTCGCTGAAGCCGACCTCGACGATTGCGCCGCTCACCGGCGGTGTGGTCGTCGGATCGAACATCGCACCCGAGCAAGGCACCCAGTATGAGACCGGCGTCAAGTTCGATCTCAACCGGCAACTTTCGGGCACCGTGGCGGTGTACGACATTGACAAGAGGAACGTGCTCGTCTCGCAGCTCAATAGCACCACGCGCGTCACGGAATATCGCGCCGCCGGAAAGGTCCGCTCGCTCGGCGTCGAGGTCGACGTCACGGGGCGGCTGACCGACCACTGGAGCATGATCGGAAGCTACGGCTATACCGACGCGCGCGTGACCGACGACCCGACGTACTACGGCAAGCAATTGCAGAACGTCGCGCTCAACACCGCTTCGCTCTACCTCGTCTACGACTTCGGCGCCACGCTGCCGGGCCGGCTTCGCCTCGGCGGCGGTGCGCGCTATGTCGGCGATCGGCCCGGCGATTCCGCGAACACCTTCGTGCTGCCGTCCTACGTCGTCGCGGACGTATTTGCGACCTATGAGACGCGCTACGAAAGGCTGCCGGTGGTCTACCAGCTCAACGTCAAGAACCTGTTCGACACTGTCTACTATCCCTCCGCCCAGAACAATCTGGGCGTCGCGATCGGCGATGCGCGGCGCATCTCGTTGTCGGCAACCGTGAAGTTCTAAGCAATGGGCGCGCGGAGGATCAAGGCTCTCCTGCTCGAGGTCCACTCCGTCCTGGGCCTCGTGATCGCGCTCGTGCTGGCGGTGATCGGAATCACCGGCGCGATTATGACCTTTGAGGATGAGACTCTCGATCATCTCAACGCTGATATCATGCATGTCGCGCCGCGCGCTTTGCCGATGCTGACGCCGGATCAACTCGTCGTGCGGCTGAAAGCCACGCAGGACGTCGGCAAGGTCTCGGGCCTCATGATGACCCGCGATGCGTCCGCGGCCGTTCACGTTCGCTTCGCCCGCGATGGGCAGAGCGCGCGGCCGTCCTCGCTCTATGTCGATCCCTATGACGCGCGCGTGCTCGGGACGCCCCGGGGCGAGGAGTTCTTCGCAACCGTCCGAAGGCTGCATCGCTGGCTGCTGTTGCCCGGCGATGGCAACGGCTATGGCCGCCAGATCACCGGCATCGCGGCGCTCGGCCTGATCGCGCTGCTGGTCTCCGGCCTCGTGCTGCGCTGGCCGCAGCGTGCCGGCAGCGTGAAGATGTGGCTCAAGCCCAATGTGGCGTTGCGCGGCCGCGGTCTGCACCGGTCGCTGCACGCGGTCATCGGCACCTGGGTCCTGCCGATCTATCTGGCGATGACGCTGACCGGGCTCTGGTATTCGTTCGACTGGTACAAGGAGTGCGTCGTCTGGTTGTTGTCGCGCCCATCGACAGCTGCCGCGCGGATGCCACCGAAGTCACCGCACGCTCCAGCGAGCGAGTCCGCAGAGACGCCGGGATTCGACCGCGCGTGGTCCACATTCCTGCGCGAGCAGAGCAGCCCGTTCGCAAGGGCGCAACTGACGTTGCCAGGCGCCAACGGCACCGTCATGCGCGTCCGATCATGGCCGCAGGAATCGACGCTCGAAGGCGCGCGCGACGAATTCCGCATCGATGCCGTCACCGGCCGGCTCGTCTCGGCGGATAGCTCCGCGAACAGGACGCTCGGCGAGCGAGCCATCGCCGGCGTCCTCGACATTCATCGCGGCGCGATTCTGGGGTGGCCCGGCAAGCTCGCTTTCATGCTGGCTGCCGGCCTGATGCCGCTATTCGCGGTCACCGGCGTGCTGCTTTATCTGTCGCGGCGCAGGCACCGGCGTGCCGGTGGCGCCGGCGAGAGCATTGCTATGTCACGTTCAATGCCCGCGCGTAGGTCAGGCCCGAACTGGTGATGTGTTTCGTGAGCAGCTTCTCGAAGACGGCGAGTTCGCCATTCGCAAACAATCGGAGCAGCGCGCGATGTTCGTCGAACGACGCTGGAGTGATGACGTCGATTGGCGAGCTAAGATTGGTGCGCAGCGCCGCGACGCGGCCTGAGACGAGTTGATAGGATTCGACGAGATAGCGATTGCCGCAGTTGGCGAACCACGCCTCATGCATCGCAGTATCCCCGCGCCCATAGGCGACGTTATCCTTCGCGGCGACCGCCTGCTCCATCGCCGCAATGGCCTGCTCCATTGCCGCAACTGCGCCGGCGCGATCGCATGCGAAGGCAAGCTCGGCGGCCTTCGGTTCGATGACGATGCGGAATGCGCAGAGCGCCTTGATGTCCTCCGCACTGGGAGTGAAGACGAAGCTGCCGACCTGCGGCCGGATCACGACGAGGCCCTGCGCCTGCAATTGGCCCATGGCCTCGCGCACCGGGGTGCGGCTGACGCCGAAGGACTGCGCGACCATCTCCTCGGAAATGGCCGCGCCGAGCGCGAACTCGCCGTCGATGATGCCCTGGCGCAGGCGCAGCATCACGCGCTGCGCCAGCGATTTCGGCGTATCGAGCTTCAACGATCTCATCGGTCCTCAGATGACCTTGCCGGGATTGAGCAGATGATCGGGATCGAGCGCGGCCTTCAGCGTGCGCATCAGCGCGATCTCGGCATCGCTGCGGGCATGCCCGAGCCATTGCTTCTTGAGCGTGCCGATGCCGTGCTCGGCGGAGACGCTGCCGCCCATCTCGCGCACGAGGCCGTAGATGATCGCGTCCATCGCCTCCTTCGGCTGGCGCTCGATCGGCAACCCCGTCACCCAGGACACCAGGTGCAGATTGCCGTCGCCGATATGGCCGTAATAGACGCTTTCGCAGCCCTTGATGCCGTCCGCGAGCGCGGCCTTGCAGCGCGCGGCGAACTCGTCCATCCGTGCGACCGCCAGGCCGATGTCATAGGAGATGTGCGGCCCGAGCACCTGGGCGAATTCGGCGCAGATGTCGCGCACTGCCCAGAATTTTTGCGTCTGCGCCAGCGATTGCGCGACGGCAGCGTCCGCGAGCAGCCCACGCTCCATCAGCTCTTCGAGCCAGGCCTGGAAGCGCGGCGCATCGATGCTTTCGTCCGTGCCCTGCGCCTCCACCAGCACATAGAGCCCGTGACCGGCAGCGATTGGCGGCTTGACGCCCGCGCGCGCCGTGATCACCTCCCAATAATCCGGCCACATCACCTCGAAGGCCGACAGCAGCGGGCCGAGGCCGGAGCGCGCGGCATCGAGCAGCGCGACCACGGCGGCATAATCCTTCAGCGCGCACAGTGCGGCCATGGTCGAGCGCGGCTTTGGAAACAGCCGCAGTACCACGCGCGTGATGATGCCGAGCGTGCCTTCCGAGCCGATGAAGAGATGCTTCAGGTCGTACCCGGCATTGTTCTTCATCAGCTTGTTGAGGTTGGTGATGACAGTGCCGTCCGGCAGCACCACTTCCAGTCCGAGCACCAGCTCACGCGTCATGCCGTAGCGGATCACGCGGTTGCCGCCGGCATTGGTGGAGAGATTGCCGCCGATTGCACAGGAACCGCGCGATCCGAGATCGAGCGGGAAGAAGAAGCCGGCCTCATCGGCCGCCCTCTGGATCGTCTCCAGCGGGGTGCCGGCCTTCACCGTCATGGTCGCGGAGGCGCGATCGATCTCCTCGATGCCGGTCATGCGCTCCAGCGAGATCGCGACCCAGCCGGGCTCCGGCGCGGCGCCGCGGCAGAGGCCGGTCAACCCGCCCTGCGGCACGAACGGCAGGCTTGCCTTGCGGCAGGTCGCAATCGCCGCGGCAACGCCGGCCGCATCCAGCGGGCGGATCACCGCGAGCGGCGTTTGCGGCAGGCTCGCGCTCCAGTCGTTGCAATTGCGTGCGGGCACTTCGTTCCCGATCAGCACGGCTTGCGGGCCAAGCCGGTCGCGCAGATCGCGCAGCATGTCCTCGGGGCGTTCGAGCAGCGTCGTCATGGCGGAGCCTCTGTGACCGGGTGTTGCGGGCCGGGGACCGGCGCCCATGCATTTTTGGCGGCGCGATCCGCTTCACGATGGAATTGCGGCCTTGTTGTATGTAAGGTACAAGAAGCAAAAGGGAACGCCAAGCAAGTTTCGCACTTTTCCAAAAGAGCGAGCCCGATCAAAGTCTTAACAACGCGAATTTTCGCAGAGGACATGCCATGACGGACGCAATTCGCGGGTTCTGGGTCGCCACGCCAACACCGTTGACAGCGGAGGGAGGCGTTGACCCCGCCCGGTTGGCGGACCACGCGCTTCGACTCTTCGAGAAGGGCGTCAACGGCGTCGTGGTGTTCGGCACCACCGGTGAAGGCACCTCCTTCAATGCTGCAGAGCGGATCGCGACCGTGGAGGCCCTGCTCAAGGCCGGCGTCGCCGCCGACCGCATCGGCATTGGCGGCGGCTTTCCCGCGATCAGCGACAGCATCGCCTTGACGCGTTCGGTGCTGAACCTCGGCCTCCGCCACGTCCTGGTACTGCCGCCCTATTTCGATCGCAGCATCAGCGCGGAAGGAATCGAGGACGCCTACGGCGCGATCTTCGATGGCGTCGCCGACGATCGCCTGCGCGCTTATCTCTACCACATCCCGCAAGTCTCCGGCGTCGCCGTGCCGACGCAGGTCGCGGCGAATTTGCGCAAGCGCTACGGTAAGCTCGTTGCGGGCCTCAAGGACTCCAGCGGCGACTTCAAGCAGTTCCAGGCATTTCGTGCAGCGGCGCCCGAGCTCGCCATCACCGTCGGCAATGAAGCCGACATCACCCGCGCCATCGCAGCGGGCGGCGCCGGCACCATCTGCGGCATGGCCAACATCGTACCCGAGCTCGTCAAGGGCATGGTCGAAGGCAAGGACGTGGGCGCGCGTATGCAGGCGGCGATCGATATCGTCGTCAAGACGCCGTCGCTGGTCGCGACGTTGAAAGCCATCCTCTCCGCACAGACTGCCGATCCCGGCTGGCTGCGCGTGCGTCCGCCGCTTCGTGGCCTCTCCGACGGCAAGGCGCTGAAGGCGAAGATCGACGCGCTGGTGAGTCCCGCAATCGCGTGACGCCCGCGAACTTTTCTTGCGCTCGTGACGACCGATGACCATTCGCGGAGTCACGAATGGTTGTGGTCAGGTTCTTGTTTGCTTTCACCGTCTGGGGCGCGGTCGCCTTGACGCCTGCGCTCGCGGAACCGCTCTGCAAAGAGTCGGAACTGGGCGGCAAGGACGCACCGGTGCTGTCGCCGCCGACGGTCAACCTCGTGACCGGAGCGGGACGGCTGCAATTCTACTCGGCGCCGAACCCCGCCTGCGCGATGAACCGCATTTTCGTCATTCCCGAGGATGAATTGATTGCCTATGGCCAAACCGACGGCGGTTGGGCCTCGGTGATGTACAGCAATCCCAGAACCGGAAATGCCGTCTCCGGCTGGGTCAGGTCGGCGCGGCTGAAGGAAACGGGTACGGTCGGCCCGAAGCAATGAGCGCCGCTAGCGGCTAGCCAAGATCGTGACAATGGTCCAAAAGCGCGAGGCTCATTCTCGCGAAGGCTCGCCGTCCCATGAAGCTCACGACCCTTACACCTGCCGACGTTCGTCGTGCGCTGCTGCTGCGCGAGGAGATCGCGCTGCTCGATCTCAGGCACGAGGCAGCCTTTGCCACCGGCCATCCCCTGTTTGCCGCCAACATGGCGGAGGCACGCATCGCGATCGAGGCCGAGACGAGGCTGCCGCGCAAGGACGCAGGCATAGTCCTCTATGATGACGGTGAAGGCCTGGTCGGGCTTGGCGCCGAGCGCCTGCGGGCGCTGGGTTACAGCAACATCCGCGCATTGGATGGGGGCCTCAAGGCGTGGCGCGCGGCCGGCTACGAAGTGTTCGAGGACGTCAACTCCTACGCCAAGGCCTTTGGCGAGCTGGTCGAGGCGCGCCGTCACACGCCCTCGCTCAGCGCTGACGAGGTCGCAAGGCTGATTGCCGACAAGGCCAATGTTGCGATCCTCGATGTTCGCCGCTTCGACGAATATGCGACCATGAATATCCCGGGGTCGGTCAGTGTGCCCGGCGCGGAACTGGTGCTGCGCGCGGGCCGCGCGGCGCCCGATCCCGACACCACCATCATCGTCAACTGCGCCGGCCGCACCCGCTCGATCATCGGCACCCAGTCGCTGATCAATGCGGGCGTCCCCAACAAGGTGCGCGCGCTGCGGAACGGCACGATCGGCTGGACTCTTGCCAAGTACACGCTCGAGCATGGCGCCGGACGGCGGGGTGCGATCGGGTCGTTCGGGGGGGCCGCCGCCAATGCCCGCGACGTCGCCTATCGCGCCGGCGTTCGCCACATCGACCTGAGCGACGCGGCGGGGCTCTCCGCCCGGAGGGATCGCACGCTCTATCGCTTCGATGTGCGCGACGCCGAGGAATATGCCAGTGGCCATCTCGCCGGCTTCCGCCATTACGCGGGCGGCCAACTCGTTCAGGAGATCGACATCGCTGCGCCCGTGCGCGGCGCGCGCATCCTTTTGACCGACGACAGGGGCGTGCGCGCCGACATGACGGCGTCCTGGCTTGCGCAGATGGGCTGGGAGGTCTACGTGCTCGAAGGCGGTTATGACGGCGCGCTGGACGTGGGACCGCCGCAGGTCTTCTCCAAGCCCGATCCCGCGCACCGCTACCGGCGCCCCTACGAAGGCACCGATATCGCGGAAAGCGCGATGCAGGCCTATCTCGACTGGGAATACGGCCTCGTCGAGCAGCTCCGCCGCGACGCGACGCACGGATTTTACGTGATCTGAGCCGGCGCGTGGGCTGCCAGACAGCGGAATCGCTGCGACTGAATTCTCCTCTGTCATCGTCCGCGAGGGCGGACGATCCAGCATTCCAGAGACGTTGGTCGTATGCCGATGGGCCGCGGCGCACTGGATGCCCGCCTTCGCGGGCATGACGCTGAAAAGGGCCGGAAATATCGGCACGTGCCATCGTGGGTCCACGTGAGATTCATATTGTTTTCCGCCTCGCCGGCGACTAAGCCGCGCGGCGAAGGCGATATCCACGGAGATTCCATGCCAGCCACAGGCCAGACCCCTGAGAGGACCGCGAAAGCCCTGCTGCTTGAAGGCGTCAATGACAGCGCAGTGGACCTGTTCAAGAGCGCCCGCTTCACCAATGTGGAGCGATTGACCAAGGCGCTCGACGGCGAGGCGCTGCGGCAAGCCGTGAAAGGTGTGTCGCTGCTCGGCATCCGCTCGCGCACCCAGCTCACCGAGAACGTGCTCGCCTCCGCCGACCAGCTTCTTGCGGTCGGCTGCTTCAGCGTCGGCACCAATCAGGTCGATCTGCTCGCCGCCCGCAAGCGCGGCATTCCGGTCTTCAATGCGCCGTTCTCCAATACCCGCAGCGTCGCCGAGCTCGTCATCGGCGAGATCGTGATGCTGCTGCGGCAGATCTTCCCGCGCTCGGTCGCGGCGCATGACGGCGGCTGGGACAAGTCGGCGGCCGGCAGCCGCGAGGTGCGCGGCCGCACGCTCGGCATCATCGGCTATGGCAATATCGGCTCGCAGCTCTCGACGCTTGCCGAAGCCATGGGAATGCGGGTGATCTTCTTCGACCGGACCGACAAGCTGCGTCACGGCAACACCGAACCGGTCGAGAAGCTCGAGGACCTCCTGGCCCAGAGCGACGTGGTCAGCCTGCATGTGCCGGAAACGCCGGAGACCGCGGGCATGATCGGCGAGCGCGAACTGCGGCTGATGAAGCCGGGCTCGTTCCTCATCAACAACAGCCGCGGCACCGTCGTCGATCTCGACGCGCTGGCGCGCGCCTTGCGCGACGAGCACCTCGCTGGCGCGGCCGTCGACGTCTTCCCGGTCGAGCCCTCCTCGAACGCCGATCGCTTCAAGAGTCCGCTGCAGGGCCTGAGCAACGTGATCCTCACGCCGCACATCGGCGGCTCCACGGAAGAGGCGCAGGAGCGGATCGGCGGCGAGGTGGCCCGCAAGCTGGTCGACTATTACGTCACGGGCTCGACCATGGGCGCCGTCAATTTCCCGGAGGTGCAGCTCCACCTCCGGCCCACCGGCGCCCGCTTCAGCCATGTCCACCGCAATGTGCCGGGCATGCTGCGCCGGCTGAACGAGGTGTTTTTGCAGCGTGACGTCAACATCGCCGCCCAATATCTGGAGACGCATGGTGAGCTCGGCTACGTCGTGCTCGATGCCGATCTCGGCGGCCAGGATTCGAACGAGCTGCTCCGGCAGATCCGCGCGCTCGACGGAACGATCGGCGCGCGCCTGGTGTTCGAGCACTGACGCGCGCACTGAAGGCTTTTCGCATCACGACGCTGTGACCGCATCCGGGCGGGCTGCACGGTTGCGCGGCCCGGCTTCCGCTTTCTACACTACCTGTGGTTACCTGGGCGCTGGAAGGCAAGTTTCGTCTAGCAAGTCTCATCGAAGTTGAGCTTAACTTGCGTGAGTGCGGACACGATGGCCCGAGACCGCATACCAATCGACCTTGCACTTCAAGGCGGAGGCTCGCACGGGGCGTTTACCTGGGGCGTGCTCGATCGTCTTCTCGAAGAGACCTGGCTTGACGTGGTCGCCATCTCCGGGACCTCCGCCGGGGCGATGAACGCCGCGGTGCTGGCCGACGGATGGACGGCAGGCGGGGCCAAAGGCGCGCGCGAGGCGCTGGATCAGTACTGGCTCCGCGTGTCGCGCGCCGCGGCGTTCAGTCCGTTGCAGCGCTCGCCGCTCGATCGCCTGATGGGGCGCTGGACGCTCGACACCTCGCCGGCCTACGTCTTCACCGACCTGATGTCGCGGCTGTTCTCGCCCTACGATCTCCCGGTCGATTACAACCCACTGCGCAAGGTGCTCGCCGAGAGCATCGATTTCGAACGCCTTGCGCGTTCCGAGATCAAGCTGTTCATCACGGCGACACGGGTACGCACCGGCCGTGGCCGGATCTTTCGCAACGCCGAGATCACCGCCGACGTTCTCCTGGCTTCGGCGTGCTTGCCGACCATGTTCCGCGCCATCGAGATCGACGGCGAGCCCTATTGGGACGGCGGCTTCGCCGGCAATCCGACGATCACGCCGCTGGTTCGTGAAAGCGACGCCTACGATACCATCCTGGTGCAGATCAATCCGACTGAGCGACCGGAAGACCCGCGTACCGCGGCGGAGATCCTCAACCGTCTCAACGAGATTTCGTTCAACTCGCCGCTGATGAAGGAGCTGCGCATGATCGCGCTGCTCCGTCAGGCGGCCGACCCCGGAAGCGGCGAGGGCGCGCGCTGGGCGCGGATGCGGACGCACCGGATCAAGAGCGATATTTTGACGAAGTTCGGCGCCTCCTCCAAGCTGAATGCGGAATGGCAGTTCGTCTCGATGCTCCGTGCCGAGGGCCGGCTGGCCGCGAGCGAATTTCTCGAACATCACGGCGAGGACATCGGCCGGCGCTCGACGGCCGATCTCGATGTTCTCTTGGCGGAGTGCTGACACGTGGGGCTCCTCGGCATTCTTGTCGGGCTCGGCCTGCTCGTGCTGCTGGCATTCCGCGGCTGGAGCGTCCTGCTGCTCGCCCCGTTCGCGGCGCTCGTTGCCGCGGCATTCGGCGGCGAGCCGCTGCTCGCCAATCTGACGCAGGTGTTCATGGCGAGCGCCGCGGGCTTCCTGGCGCAGTTCTTTCCAATCTTCCTGCTCGGTGCCGTCTTCGGCAAGCTGATGGACGACAGCGGCGCGGTGACGGCGGTCGCCGCCTTCATGGCGCAGCGGCTCGGCGAGCAGCGCGTGATCCTTGCAGTCGTGCTGGCGGGTGCGCTGGTGACCTATGGCGGCGTCAGCCTGTTCGTCGCCTTCTTCGTCATCGCGCCAATGGCACAGTCGCTGTTCCGCGCAGCCTCCATTCCGCGGCGGTTGATCCCGGCCGCCATCGTGCTGGGGACCTCGACATTTACGATGTCGGCGCTGCCTGGCACACCGTCGATCCAGAACGCGATTCCGATGCCGTTCTTCGGCACGACGCCGTTCGCGGCGCCCGGGCTCGGCATCATTGCCGCGCTCGTGATGCTCGGCGTCGGATTGTGGTGGCTGCAGCGGGCGGAGGCACAGGCTCGTCGCGCGGGTGAGGGTTTCGGCGACGTGCAGGGCATCGCCGAGCATGTCGTCGACGATGAATTGTTGCGCGAGCGCGCGACCACCGCGCGCGAGTTCGACCCCGCCGAGATCCGGCACGGTCGTCGCAGCGAGGCGCCATCGCCAGTCTTGAGCGCGATTCTGCCGCTGATCGTCGTCGTGGCCGTCAACCTCGTGATGTCGCTTCTGGTGCTGCCGCGGATGGATTTCTCATACCTTGCCGAGCAACGCTGGGGCGGCACGTCCTTGTCAGCCGTTGCCGGCGTCTGGTCGGTCGTCGTTGCGCTGGCCGCCGCCATCGTCGTGGCCATCGCCATGAACTGGACGAGGCTGGCCTCGCTCCGGCAGACGATGGATGCCGGCGCGAATGCCTCCGTGCTCCCGGCGCTGAGCGTTGCAAGCCTGGTCGGGTTCGGTGCCGTCATCGCCGCGCTGCCGGCTTTCGAAACGGTGCGCGACTGGGTGCTCGCGATCGAGGGTGGACCTTTGGTGTCGCTCGCGGTTGCGACCAACATTTTGGCCGCGCTGACCGGCTCGGCATCCGGCGGCCTCACCATCGCGCTCGATGCGCTCGGTCAGACCTATGTGGAAGTCGCCGCGCAGACTGGCGTGGACCTCGCGCTGATGCACCGCGTGGCGGTGATCGGTTCGGGCACGCTGGATATCCTCCCGCACAACGGCGCGGTGGTCAGCCTGCTCGCGATCTGCGGACTGACCCACCGCGACAGCTACCGTGACATCGTGATGGTCGGCATCGTCTCGTCGCTGCTGGCGCTGGTCATCGTCATCGCGCTCGGTAGCCTCATAGGATCGTTCTGACGACGGACAATCCGGCGCACGCGATTGACGGGCGGCCGAACGTTGCGTTGAATGCATCCGCTTGTCGTTGATAACAAAAAGAATCCGGGTGGAAACGATGACGCGTTCTCAGATCAACGCAACTGTATGTTTCGCAAGCCTGCTGAATGGTGGTGGCGATTTCACGCTGCGCTGCGCGAGCGGACAGAGTGGCGACCAATGTCTGACCGACGCGCAGATCAAGGCGATCGACACGCTGCATGATCCTTACAAATTTCCTTTCCCGCTCGCCAACGGCCTCGATGATTGTCCGGGCTGGGGCGTGTCGGGCAAGGACACGCCATCCGTCGGCCCGGCGGGCGGATGGATTTCGTGGTGGCTCGGCACTGCGGCGCCAACGCAACCAGCTCCGAATAACGGCATTGCCTGGATCTACGGCGCCAGCGACAATATGTGTTCGCACGCGATCCCAAGCTCGACGTCACTGCTGTCTTGTTGATCGGGAGCTCGGTCTCGTTTGCCATGATATCTCTCCTTTAAGAGACTAGAGCTGGTCCAATTGAAAAAACCTTCACCGATGCCCGCAGCCTGACGTTAATCCGGCTCAAATTCTCAATGTGCGCATCGAAGGGTGGACCGGCGCGAGTTCCTTGCCCCGACAGGAGCCAATACGGGTGCAGAAAGCGGGCAGCAGGCCTGCGTTGATCTGGATCAACCCTTTCGCGAGCAAGGGGTTGAATGATTTGTGCAAATCTTGGAGCGTCGACATGAGTGGCCTGATGATCCCCCACGACGCCTTCGTCTTCATCGGGGACGGTCGCAAGGCCTTGTTCCTGCGCAACGAGGGCAACCCGGCCGAGCCGAGCCTGAAAACTGAAGAGGTGTTCGCTGACGAGAACCCGCCGACGCGAGAGCAGGGAACCGAACGTCCCGGCCGCGTCAGCAAACCGACCGGACAAAGAGCGGCTGTCGAGCCGACGGACTGGCACGATATCGAGGAACACCGCTTTGCGCGTCGCGTCGCGGTCGCGCTGGAACAACTCGTCCGCGAGCGCGACGTGAAGGCGATCATCGTCGTTGCGCCGCCCCGCGCGCTGGCCGACTTGCGTGACGCCTTTCACGCCGACGTCAAGGCACGTATCGTCGCCGAGCTGCCCAAGGACTTGACACGGCTTCCCGTCGAAGAGATCACCGAGCATCTGGCGGCCGAGTACTAGGTCGGCCGTGGGAATGGCAGTGACGGTGGCAGCCGCTCAGGCCGCTGCCACCGCCTGCGCGCCGCCGAGCAGCTGCGCATTGAGGCGACCGCCGGAGAACAGCATTTCGTCGAGCGCTTCGTCGATGTCGACGGAGATGACGGAATTACCGCCGTCGCGCGCCAGGCTCGCCTGTGCCAGCCGCCGCATCAATTCCTTGATGAAGGCACAGCTCGTGCCCTCGCTGCGGCGCGCCGCCTCGGTGACGATCACGTCATCGAGCGGTAGTCCCTTGCCGTAGAGCCGAACCAGCTTGCTGCGGCCGATCTCGTCGGGAAGAGGCACTTCGATGGCCTGATCGATCCGGCCGGGTCGGCCGGCGAGTGCACCTTCGAGGTCCTCCGGCCGGTTCGTGGTCAGGACGAACAGGATGTCCGCATCCTCCTTCAGCCCGTCCATCTCATTGAGCAGTTTGTTTAGCAGAGTCTCCTCGCACGGCCCCATGTCGTGGCGATCGCGGGCGATGAGATCGACATCCTCGATCACCACCATCGACGGCTGGAGAAGCCGCGCCAGGCTCATATAGGCGCCGAGAAGGCCCATTTGCTCGGCGGTGATGATCAGCGTCGTATGCCCGGGCAAATGCGTCGCGAGATAGCGGATCGTATGCGTCTTGCCTGTGCCCGGCGGGCCGTACAGCAAGATGCCCTTGCGCGTCGACTGGCTGAGCCGGCGCAAATGATCGCGGGTGCCGACGAATCTCAGGACGTTGCGGTCAAGCAGCCGCAAGGTCTGCTCCGGCAGGATCACCTCGTCGCGTGCCACCGGCGGCAGGCGGTGTACGGTGATGCCGCGCGAGCGGCCGCGATAGTCGCTATCGGCGTCGAGCGAGAGGATCTTGCCACGATAGGTGCGCGCGGCCTGCACGGCCTGCTCCAGCTCGCCGAAGCATCGCTGGACCAGGACCACGCCCGCAGCGCCCGAGGGCACGGCGATTTCGATCCGGATTCCGGGCTCACGGCTGTATTCGCGATGCGCGCAGAGCAGCACCGCGTAGCGGAGATCGCCCTGCACGCACAGCCACAGCCCGTTGTCGAGGCACTTGACCGGACTCTTCTCGCCAACGTCGACATCGAAATACTGGAGCGGCGCAATCGCCTGCGCATGGCGACCGTCACGCAGAAGCCGTGCAATCGACAGCGTCTCGTAGCGTTGCTCGTCGTTGATGCCGAACAGCCGGAGGGCGGAGGCGAACAGCCGGTCGATGGCCGCCTGGACGTCTGCGCGCATGTGTCCCGGAAACTGGCGGACCGTGGTCACGAGCTTGCTGCGTGGAACGCCGGCAAAATGCCAATCCAGAACCTCGCAGGCATGCTCGAACTCCTTTTCCGGTTCATTGCCGGTGTTGCCCGCCGCGCGCATGCAGTCGCTGCACAGCCAGATCGTACGGCTTCCGAGCCGCACGTCGGTCTGCGCCTCGGGCTTGCCGCAAAGCTCGCAAATTGTCTTGACCGGCTCGAGCGTGATCCTCAGGCCATGACCTGCAAACTGAATGTGCTGGAGCGCGGATTTCAGCAGTGCATCGGCGACGGATCGCGGGTAGGGGCCGCAACCGACTCGTTGCTCCCGCTCAATCCGGGTCATCAGCGCGACCGCGTCGCGTTCCGACTTGCCGAAAACCCGGCGTAGCAACTCGATCACAAATTCTTCCGGCGTATCTTCGTCGTCGTGGATCACGAGCTGGGCCGGGCCGCTATCGCCGTGCATATCACTCATCATGAAAATAACTCTCACTACAACCTATACTTGAATGGAACAAAGTAAGAACACAAAAACGAGCGGCCGTCAAGCGTGACGGCCACCAAAAAAATGGATCAACGCCGTTGCCGACCAATTGGCTGGCGCCTAATGCGCCGGCCCGCCCGCTGCCTTCACGCGATGCGTCAGCAGGACTGCGATCGCGGCCAGCACCAGCACCACGCCGATCACGGCAAAAGTGTCGGAAAAGCCCATCACCAGCGCCTGGCGCTTGACCAGCTTGCCAACCGCGATGACGGCCTGCTCGTGCGCGGCGTTCGGGTCGGGCACCCCGTGGCCCATGAAATAGTTCGTGAGCTGCGCGATGCGGCCACGAACCTCTTCGCGGCCGAGCGTGACGGATTGGCCGATGATGTTGGAATGAAATTGCTCGCGCTTGGTGACGATGGTTGCGAGTACCGCGGTGCCGATCGCGCCGCCGAGGTTGCGCATCATGTTGGAGATGCCGGAGGCAGCGGCAGCATCCTGCGGCGCGACGCTGCCGAGGCTCAGCGCGGAGAGCGGCGCCAGCGTGAGCGCTTGCCCCACCGCACGCACGATATTGGGAAGCATGAGCTGGTCGCCTGAATAGTCGAGCGACATCTCGATATTCATGAAGGAGCTCGTCGCGAAGAGGAGCAGGCCGACCACGGCGATATGGCGGGCGTCGAACCGCTGCATCAGTTTCGGCACCAAGGGGATCAGGAGAAGCTGTGGCAGGCCGGTCCAGGCCAGCACGTTGCCGATCTGCTCGGCATTGTAGCCCTGGACCTGGCCGAGATAGGCGGGCAACAGGTAGACCGAGCCGAACAGGGCGAAGCCGAGGAAGACCGCGGCGATCGTACCGACGCCGAAATTCCATTGCGTGAGCAGCCGCAAGCGCAAGAGCGGTTTCTCCACGACCAGCTCGATCCAGATGAATAGTGAAAGACTGATCGCGGCGATAACGGCAAGCCGCACGATGAAGGGCGAGCCGAACCAGTCGTCCTTGTTGCCCTCCTCGAGCACTGCCTGGAGGGATGCGAGGCCGATCGCCATGGTCACGATGCCGAACCAGTCACCTTCGCGCAGCAGGGTGAGCTGAAGCGGCTGGCGCTCCAGCGTGAAGAACAGCGTGGTGACCATGACAGCCGTCGGCACGACGTTGACGAAGAAGATGGTCTGCCAGCCGTAGTTCTCGGTGAGATAGCCGCCGATGGTCGGGCCGATCGCGGGCGCAAATGTCACCGCGAGCGAAAACATCGCCAGCCCAATCGGCTGCTGGCCCTTGGGCAGCCTGGTGAAGACGAGCGTGAAGGCCATCGGGATCAGCACGCCGCCGAAGAAGCCCTGCAAGCCGCGCATCGCGATCATCGAGGGCAGGTCGTGGGTGAAGGCGCAGGCGACGGAGAATGCCGCAAACAGCGTCGCGAAGCTCAAGATGATGTTACGGAACGAGAACACGCGCGACAAATAGTCGGTGAGCGGGATGACGATGATCTCGCCGATCAGATAGGACGTCGATATCCACGAGCCGTTGTCGACGCCAGTGCCGATGCCGCCCTCGATGTTGAGCAGCGAGGCGTTGGTGATCTGGATGTTCAGGATCGCCATGAAGGCGCCGATCATCGCCGCGAAGACGGCGATCCAGATCGTGGCGCTGGCGCGGTTCGGATCGGCGATGACGCGATCAGGCGTCGCGGCCGGAATCGAGCGTGTGGGCGCGGGGATTGAGAGGCTGTTGGACATGGCGCGACCCTCCTGAGGTCTGCTTTGCCTTGGGTGCAGTCGTAGCTAGCGTGGCCGGCGCGCTGGAGCGCGTCGCAATCCTGGGAATGACGGACATTCCCGGCCGCAGCGCGATCAACGGCGTGCTCTCGGCATCCAGCGCGATCTTGACCGGGATGCGCTGCACCACCTTGGTGAAATTGCCGGTGGCGTTGTCGGGCGGCAGCAGCGCGAATTCCTGGCCGCTTGCCGGTGCGATGGAATCGACGTGACCGTGCACGAGCCTGCCCGGGAAGGTATCGACCTCGATCTCGACCTCTTGGCCCGCATGTACGTTGGTGAGCTGGGTTTCCTTGAAATTCGCAATGACGTAGGCGCCGGATGAAGGCACCAGCGACATCAGCTGCGTTCCGGCCTGGACAAATTGGCCGGTCCGCAAGGTGCGATTACCGACCACGCCGTCGATCGGAGCCGTGATCGCGGTGTAGCCGAGATTGAGCTCGGCCTGTCGTTGCAGCGCGCCTGCGCGCGCCGCGGCGGCCTCGGCCTGCGCGAGCTCGGCCTTGAGCAGGCCGGTTTGCTTGCGCGCGGAGATGAGGTTCGCGGTGTCGCGTTGGATCGCTGCATCCGCGCCGGCATCTCGCGCCTGCGCCTGCTGCGCGTTCTGCACGCTGCCAAAGCCGGTCGAGGCAAGATCCGTGTAGCGCTTGTTCTCCTGGCTCGCGAACGTCTTGGCGGCGTTGTCGACATCCAGTGTCGCCTTCGCCGCCGCGATCACCGCCTCCTGGATCTCAAGCTGGGCCTGCTTGCTCGCAACCGTCGCGTTCGCGGCGGCGACATCGGCCCTCGCCTGGTCGAGTGCGACCTTGAAGTCGCGGTCATCGATCCGGGCCAGCACCTGGCCCGCCTTCACGTGCTCGTTATCCTGCGCGAGCACCTCGATGAGGTAGCCGCTGACCTTCGGTGCGATGGTGGTGTTGTCGGCCTTCACATAGGCGTCATCGGTAGAGACGAGGAAGCGGCCGACGGTCCAATAGTCGTAACCGTACCAGCTTGCGCCGGCCAGCGCCGCGGCAGCGACACCGGCAAGCAACAGCTTGCGAAGGTTGAGCCTTCTGGATCGGACGGGGGTGGCTGCGGCCGGCGGCAGATCGTCCGGCGCGCTCGCGGGAACCATCGTGGATTCCATCTTGGAGGGATTCGTGTGTACGGTCATGGCCGGCTCCCTTAATTAGGAAACTTGACGATTTCCAAAATAGGGCTAACTTCAGAACTGTCAATAGAATGACAGGCATCATGTAAAAACATGGCTCCAGCAAAATCTTCCAACGAATGGCGCCCCCGTGGACGGCCGCCACTGCGCGACGACGGCGAGACGCGTCAGATCATCTTCGACGCCGCCCGGCACGCTTTCGCCGAGAACGGCTACGCGGCGACGAGCACCGAGGAGTTGGCGCGCCGAGCCGGCATTTCCACGAAGACGCTCTATCGGCTGTTTCCGGCCAAGGCGGCGCTGTTCGAAGCCATGGTCGCCGACCGGCTCGACCGGCAGCTCTCCGATGTCCAGCTCAAGGGCATCGATCACGCCGACATTGCCGAGGCTCTTTCCACGGCATTGCTGGCCTGCGCCGACCTCGCGCTCGATCCGGAGGTCGTCGCTTTGCAACGTATCGTGCTCCAGGAATCTGCCGCGTTCCCGGATCTTGCCGTCGCCTTCTATCGCAACGGCATCGCGCGCACGGCGGCCGCGCTCGCGCGCTGGCTGCGCGTTCAGGTGAAGGCTGAGCGCCTCGCGCTCGACAATGTCGAGGAGGCCGCGGGCATGCTGATCGGCATGGCCGTCTCGGCCCCTCAGCGCGCCGCCATCTATGGCGGTGTGCCGTTGCCATCGCGCAAGGAGATCGAGCGCCGCGTACGCACCGCCGCTGCTCTTTTCCTGGACGGCTGTCGCGCCACAACGGCGTGACGCCCGTGCCGCTTTACAGGTCGGCCTTGCCGGCTATATATTTCGCATGCGAAATAAGTTGCGAGCGCGCGTGACAACGGCAAGGCACCATCGGCTGATCTACCTCCTCAACGTCGCGCAGCGCCGGCTACAGCGTTTCATGGCGGTTCAGCCGGAGAGCGAGGTGACGCCATCCCAGGCGGGACTGCTGTTCATCCTCGGCAGACAGGACGGCGTCCTGATGGGCGAGGCGGGGGCTGCGCTCGATCTTGGGCCGGCGGGCATCTCCGGCCTCGTCGACCGGATGGCCGCGGCAAGGCTGGTCGAGCGGCGGGCCGACCGCGAAGACGGCCGCGCCTGGCGCGTCTGGCTCACGCCGAAGGGCCGTGCGGTCGAGGTGCGGGCGAAAGCGGCTGCGGCGGAGATCAACGCCGCGCTGACGGAAGGATTTTCCAGCGCCGAGATCGACATCGTCGCGCGCTGGCTGACGAGCATTCAAACCAAATTTCCGCGTGCAGCAGACGAATGAGAGGAGCCGTTCCATGACCGAGCATGTCCAGACCGAGATGACCAATGGCGTGCTGACGCTGACCATGGCGCGCCCCGACAAGAAGAACGCGCTGACCGATGCGATGTACGGCAAGCTCGCCGATACCATCGAGGGGGCCGAGACCGATCCGTCGGTCCGCGTGCTCTTGATCCGCGGTGAAGGCGACATGTTCACGGCCGGCAACGACGTCGGCGAATTCGCAGCGGTCGCCACCGGCAAATCCGGGGGCAGCCGCAACGTCATCAGGTTCATCCAGTCGCTGGCGCGCTGCACGCGCCCGCTGGTCGCGGCCGTCCAGGGCCGCGCGGTCGGCGTCGGCACCACGATGCTCCTGCATTGCGATCTCGTCGTGCTCGCCGACAACGCGCTGCTGTCGACGCCCTTCGTCAGCCTTGCGCTGGTGCCCGAGGCGGCCTCGAGCCTGTTGATGCCGCTGCGCATCGGTCACGTGCGCGCCTACGAGATGTTCGCGCTCGGCGAGGCCGTGCCGGCGAAGACCGCGCTCGAATGGGGCCTCGCCAACCGCGTCGTGACGCTCGACAAGCTCGACGCCGAGGCGGCCGCGCTCGCGCAGCGCCTCGCAAAGCAGCCTGCCGGCGCGCTGATCGCCACCAAACGGTTGATGCGGAATGGCGAGGCGCTGGTCGCGCAGATGACGGCCGAGGGCGAGCAGTTTGCACGACGCCTGCGCACCGCCGAAGCCCGCGAGGCCTTTTTGGCCTTCGCCGAGCGCCGGCCGCCGGATTTCACCAAGGTCGCGTGATGTCCCTGGGCCGACCAGCCGTTGCGGCAAAATTACATTGCAGCCAGTTCGATTAAAGCCTTAACGGAACGTTGGCAGGTCGTCCGGCACATTGCCCGCACGAAATTGGATGCTGGCAATGGCGATGATTAAGAAATCGGTAAGCACGCTTCTCCTGGTGCTCATGGCTCTTCTGGCCGTTGGTGCTCTGACAAGTACCGCGATCCAGATGGCCGGCGCCTTCGGCCGCTATCGCGACAGCCTCGAGACCGGGCGGCTCGCCGCCGCCGACAAGGCGATCTTCCATGGCGTGCTTGCGCTACGGACCAATCGCGGCGAAGCCCAGAGCGCGCTGCTTGGGGAAGACGACCCTCACGCACGCTTGAGCGAGACCGAGAAGAACGAGCAGGCGGGCTTTGAAACCATCACGGCGGCCATGGCAATGATCGAGTTCCCGCGCCGCGACGAGCTTGCCACCTCGCTGAAGCAGCACTGGGCGGAAGCCGCGCCGCAATTCCGCCTGTTCTTCGATGAAGCTGCGCGTCCGCGCGCCGAACGCAAGATCGACCGGACCAGTTCCTGGTACGATGCCGTCACCAGGACGATCGACGCGGTGAATCTCGCCTCGACCGCGGTCTCGAACCGCGCCTGGATGAACGATCCTTTCATCGCCCGCATGATCCAGGTTCGCCGTCTCGCCTGGCAGGTGCGCGACCGCTATGGCATGCAGTGCTCGGAGCTGCGCCCCAACGTCAACAGCAGCAAGCCGCTCGACGAGACCCAGAAGCTGAACGTGGCGCAGTACAACGGGATCGTCAACGCGGGTTGGACCGGCATGGAGGAGCTCCTCGCCGCGCCCGATGTAGCCGCGGACCTCGTCTCTGCGGCCAAGGAGGCACGCACCAAGACCGATTCGGTCGTTCAGCAGATCTCGCAGATGACGAAGAATTTTGACGGCAGCGGCCGTCCCGCCGTCTCCGCCCAGGAGTGGAATACGCTCTGCCAGTCGCCGTTCGGGCCGATCGTGGCCGTCGCGACCAAGGCGCTGGACCAGTCGATCGCGCGCGCGGAAGCGGTGCAAGAGACTGCGCTCACCAAGCTTGTGGTGCAGTCGCTGGCCTTCCTGGCGGCACTGACCGTGACCGTGGCTGGCGTGTTCGTTGTGCGCAATCGCCTGGTGCGGCCGGTTCAATCGCTGATGGGCGCGATCGCGCGGATCAGCGCGCGCGACTATGCGACGCCGGTGCCGCAGTCGCAATATCCCGACGAGTTCGGCACGATGGCGTCAGCGCTGGAGAGCCTGCGCGAGAGCGCGGCGACTGCGGAGCGGCTCGGCCAGGAGCGCGAGGCGCAACAGGCCCAGCAACTCGCGCGCTCCGGCACGGTCGACGCCGCCTGCCGCCGCTTCGACGACACCGTACAGGCCGTAATCCACAGTGTTGCCGAATCGACCCGGGAGCTGGACGCCACTGCGACCGGCGTGCATTCGCTGGTGTCGGAATCCAGCAACCAGACCGCCGCGGTGTCGTCCGCGGCCGAACAGGCCACCAACAATCTCGAGACGATTGCAGCCGCGACCGAAGAGCTATCGGCATCGGTCGGCGAGATCTCGGCGCAGGTGCAGGCCAGCGCGCGCGATGCACGCGAGGCGGTCGCGCAGGCCGAGCGGACCAATGCCACCGTCGAGATCCTGGACCAGACGGCTGCTCGCATCGGCGAGGTCGTGAAGATGATCAGCGCCATTGCCGGGCAGACCAACCTGTTGGCGCTGAACGCCACCATCGAGGCGGCGCGTGCCGGCGAGGCGGGCCGGGGCTTTGCGGTCGTTGCCGGCGAGGTCAAGAACCTCGCGTCGCAGACGGCGACTGCGACCGAGGAGATCTCGCGCCAGGTCGCGGAGATCCAGTCCGCCACCGGGCAGGCGGTGGCCGCGATCCGGTCGATCGGCGGGGCGATCGGCGGTATCGACGAGAAGATGACGGCGATTGCTGCGGCGGTCGAGGAGCAGCGCGCGGCGACCACCGAGATCTCGCGCAACTTCCAGCAGGCCGCGCTCGGCACCAGGGAGGTGACCGACACCATCGGCAGCGTCGCCAGCCTCAATCGCGAGACCGGCAATGCCGGCACCGTGCTGACGGAGTCGGTCAAGAAGATGTCGGCCGATGCCGACCGCCTGCGCGTGGCGGTCGAAGGCTTTTTGGGCGCGGTACGTACGGCCTGAGCTTTCCTCAATCGGCGGTTCCGGGGCGGTGCGAACGGCATTGCCGCGAGGGTGCGCGCCTAGTAGATGGTAGGGCGGCGCCACGCCGCCACGCGGCGCAGGCACAAGAAGATCAGGGAGATAGAGTTCGATGCCGTCAACGCCCCCCAGCAAAGCCCAGCGTCCGTACCGGGGCGTCTTCCCCGTCGCCCCCACGATCTTCAACGAGCGCGGGGAGCTTGACCTCGAAGGCCAACACCGCTGCATAGACTTCATGATCGATGCCGGCTCGAACGGCATCTGCATCCTGGCCAATTTTTCCGAGCAGTTCGTGCTGACCGACGCCGAGCGAGAGACGGTGATGCATGCCGTGCTGGAGCATGTCGCGGGCCGCGTCCCCGTCATCGTCACCACCACCCATTTCTCCTCGGCCGTATGCGCAGCGCGCAGCAAGCAGGCGGAGGCCGCCGGCGCCGCCATGGTGATGGTGATGCCGCCCTATCACGGCGCGACCTTCCGCGTACCTGAGAAGGGCATCGTCGAGTTCTTCAAGGTGCTGTCGGCGGCGATCGAGATTCCGATCATGATCCAGGACGCGCCGGTCGCGGGCACGCCACTGTCGGTGGAATTGCTGGTGCGGCTGTCGCGGGAGTTTTCAAACATCCGCTATTTCAAGATCGAGGTGCCCGGCGCCGCGGCGAAGCTGCGCAGCCTGATCGAGGCGGGCGGCAGCGCCATCGAAGGTCCCTGGGACGGCGAGGAAGCAATCACGTTGATGGCCGATCTCGACGCCGGCGCCACCGGCGCGATGACTGGTGGCGGCTATCCCGACGGCATTCGCCAGATCATCGATCCCTATTTTGCCGGCAAGCGCGAGGAGGCCAAAGCCGCCTATGAGCGCTGGCTGCCGCTGATCAACTACGAGAACCGCCAATGCGGCCTGATCGCCTGCAAGGCGATGATGCAGGCCGGCGGCATAATCAAGTCCGACGCCGTGCGCCATCCTCTGCAACCACTGCACCCGGCCACGCGCGCAGGCCTGATCGAACTCGCCAAGGAACGCGACGCGCTGGCGCTGCGCTGGGGCAAGTAGCGCCATCTACCCCGAAGTCGTCCCGGGGCGCGCGAAGCGCGAGCCCGGGACCCACACCCCAGGATTTGGGAATTGACACGCCGGCGGAGCCTGCGTGCTTCACCAACTTAGGTTGTATGTGTCCCCGCGTTCGCGGGGACGACGACACCGAGCGTAAGGGACGAGATCTAGTCTGTCTCCCCGCCCCGTTTGGGACTAAGCGTCGAATTGGCGCGCTTCGTCCCGGTTTCGCGCGGCGGCGCGATGACGTAATCTTCCCGGGCCAACCAAGCCTAACGGAGCGCCTCGAGACATCACGCGTCAGCACTTCATTATGCCGTTATCCCGGGCCAGGTTGGTGCAAGCCGACGCAAACAGGGAGGCAGTGCCATGACAATGCGGCCAGATCCGACCTTCCACGCATCGCCAAAACTTGCGATGGAAGCGCCGCCCGAAAACTTTGCCTATACGTTGCTGCTCAGCCCGGATTTCTCAAAGCCCGACGCACTTGCGGTCATCGACGCCAAGCCGGGATCGCCCACCTACAGCCAGATCGTCCATACCGTCACGATGCCGAACAAGGGCGACGAGTTTCATCATTTCGGCTGGAATGCCTGCTCCTCGGCATTGTCTCCGCTCGCCGGGCACGCCTTCATCGAGCGGCGCTATCTCATCATTCCCGGACTGCGTTCATCGCGCATCTACATCATCGATACCAGGCCCGATCCGACCAAAGCGAAAATTCACAAGGTCATCGAGCCGGAGGAGGTGTTCAAGAGAACCGGCTATTCGCGGCCGCACACCATCCATTGCGGGCCGGACGGCATTTACGTCAGCACGCTCGGCGGCGGCGGCAAGGATGGCACGAATGGGCCTCCCGGCGTCTTCATCATGGATTGCGAGACGTTCGAGGTGCTCGGTCGCTGGGAGATCGATCGCGGTCCACAGACACTGCACTATGACTTCTGGTGGAATCTGCCGCGCGACTACATGGTGACGAGCGAATGGGCGCTGCCGCCGCAATTCGAGAACGGGATCGTTCCCGAAGATCTCCTGTCGAACAAATATGGCCACCGGCTCCATTTCTGGGATCTCCGGGCCCGGCGCAATGTTCAAACCATCGACCTCGGCGCCAACCATCAGATGGCGCTGGAGGTGCGGCCCGCCCATGATCCGGTTCGTGAATACGGTTTCGTCGGCGTGGTGGTGGACACCACCAATTTGGAAGCCTCGATCTGGACCTGGTGGCGCGAGGGCGGAAAATTCCACGCCGAAAAGACGGCGACGATCCCGCCGGAGCCCGCAGCCAAAGAAAAGCTTCCACCCCTTCTGCAGGGCTTTGGTGCCGTCCCGCCACTGGTCACCGACATCGATCTGTCGATGGACGACAGGTTCCTCTATGTTTCCTGCTGGGGCACCGGCGAGATGCGCCAGTACGATGTCAGCGATCCCCGGAAGCCCAAGCTTGCGGGCTCGGTGTACACCGGAGGCATTGTCCGACGCGCGCCGCATCCGAACGGCAAGGCATATGCAGGTGGTCCGCAGATGGTCGAGATCAGCCGCGACGGCAAGCGCGTGTACTGGACCAACTCGCTCTACTCGACGTGGGACGACCAGTTCTATCCCGATGGAGTTCCTGGCGTCGAAGTGATGGCCAATGTCGGTCGCAATGGCGGCCTCGAACTCGCCAGTGACTATTTTGTCAGCTTCCCGGAAGGATACCGAGCCCATCAGGTCAGGCTTGAGGGCGGCGACTGTTCGACGGATTCCTTTTGCTATCCGTCGGCATAGATTGGGGAGAGGCGAGCCGGACACTTGCCTGGCTCTGGCTCGCTCTCGTTGCGAGCGGCATCTATCACGGTGTCAATCCGGGAATGGGATGGCCGCTGGCGGTTTCGGCAGGGCTCATGGAACGAAGTCCCGGCGCGCTGTTTGGCGCACTGGGCGCTTTGTCGGCTGGACATCTGCTGGCAACGTTGCTGGTGCTGCTGCCATTCGCGCTGTTGCTGGCGCTCGCCGAATGGCAGCGTCCGATCCAGCTCGCAGCCAGCCTTCTCGTGATCGGCTTCGGGGCCTACCGTCTCGTCGATCGGCGCCATCCGCGGGCGTTGGCGCGGATACCGCCGACGCAGTTGGCGCTATGGTCATTCGCCGTCGCCATGGCCCACGGCGCCGCGTTGATGTTGCTGCCGATCTATCTCGGGCTGTGCCAGGCCGCCGACCTCGACGCCAGTCACCAAGCGGCCGGCGCCCTGGTCACGGCGAATCTCGCAATGGCGGTGCTGGTTTCGCTTGTGCACGTCGTTGCGATGGTCATCGCGGGCGGTTGCCTTGCGTGGCTGGTTTACCGCTATCTCGGTCTTAAGTTCGTGTCGCGAAGCTGGTTGAATCTGGATGCGGTCTGGGCCGTGAGCCTCGTCCTGGTCGGCGCCGCTGCTCTTGTGTTCAATCTAACGGGTTGGCGTTGATACGAGCATGCGCCACTAGCGTCATTGCGAGGAGCGAAGCGACGAAGCAATCCAGACTTTTCCCGCGAAAGGATTCTGGATTGCTTCGCTTCGCTCGCAATGACGGAATATGCGGCGACTACCGTGTTAACGGCCACTCGCCGATGATGTGGAAGCGTGCCGCTGGGACTTCCTGGCGAAAAAGGGCGATGCGGTCGATCGTGAGCGTCTCGAGATCGAGCGCAGCGAACAGCCTCCGCAACATCTTGATGATCGGCCCGCGCCGCTGCGCATCGAGCCGGCCCGTGAGCGTCATGTGGAAGCGGAATTCCTCCATCACATAGGGGTAGCCCCAGCGATCGAGATGGTCGCGCTGCCGCTCGGTCAGCTTTTCCGGGTTGCGCCTTGCACGATCCTCAGCCGTCAGCGGGGCACGAAATGCATTGAACTCGCGGACGCAATCGGCGGCTAGCTGTGTCAGTTCGCTGACAGCCTCGGCCGGGATCACCGCAATGAAGCCGCTGATGGAATCCACGACCGGGCGAATCACAGGGATCGGCCGCGGCTTGCTGGCAAACGCTGCGCACGCAGCAGCCAGTTCTGCCTCGGTCTTGCTGCCCGCGAGCGCCATCGGCGCCTTTAGCGTGCCGTGAAAGCCGTATTTGCGGGGATCGGCCGTGATGTCGTGCCAATCGGATGCAAGGTGCAACGCCTCTGCGGGGAAGGGTAACTCACGGTCGCTAGAGGCATCGTAGCCAAGCAGTTCGGCGCCGAAGCGCGACAGCGCGCTGTCGGCATCGGCGGCATAGTAGATCGCGTAGCGGGGAAAACCTGTCATCGGAACTCATATAGCCGGTTCAAACGACGACGACAGCCTCGCGGGATGCCGGGGCTGAGCCGAGCAGGCGTGTTGCATCGGTGAAATGCACCAGCCTGCCCGCGGCGATCACCGCGACCACCCGCGGCCGCAGCGGCACGCTGTCGTCGACCAGCAGGATGTCGGCGCGCCGTCCCTCCTTGATCATGCCGCGATCGGACAGGCCTGCGGCCTCTGCCGGTGCTTCCGAGATCAGCTTCCAGGCCTGCGCCAGCGGAAGCACGCTATCAGCCACGAGCCTGAAGGCGGCGAGCAGCTGCGCCGGATAGTAATAGTCCGACGCCAGCACCGAGCAGAGCCCTTTGGCGATCATGTCGGACGCCCTGGTCCAGCCTGTATGGCTGCCGCCACGCACCACGTTGGGCGCGCCATAGATGATGGCGTCGCCGGCCGCCGCGGCCGCGCGCGCCGTCTCTTCGTTGACCGGAAACTCGGCGATCGTGGCACCCATGTCCCGATACGCCTTGCGCATCGCCGGCGTGGCGTCGTCATGCGAGAGCATCCTCACCTCGGCCGCGCGCGCCGCCGCAGCAAGCCGCGCAGTCGACGCTGGGACATCCGCCGCGCGGGCGGCGACACGACCGACCAGCTCTTCAAAGGCCGCGTCGGATAGTCCGGTCCGTTCAACCAGGCGGCCGCGCTTGTTCGGCTTCGTCAGGTCGCGGATGGTCGCAGCCATATGATCGTTGAAGGCGAACAGATCGACTCGTCCTTCAGCAAGCCATTGGCCGATCTCGTCCTCTGCATCGAGATTATAGGTCTCGTGCCGCAGATGCAATCGGGTGTCTGCGGCAAATTGCGGCCGCAGCCGTTCGATCGCCTCCAGCAGGCGCCGGGCATTGTCGCCGGATCGCAGGCCCGGCTCCCACGACCAGGTCGCGCCATGGAAGATGGTGGTGATGCCGTTGCCCACGGCTTGCCGGTCACTGTCGGCGAGCGCCACGTCGACCGGGAAGTCGACACCCGGGCGCGGCATCATCTGCCGTTCGAACGCGTCGCCATGCAGGTCGACGATACCCGGCAGAACCAAGAGATTACGAGCATCGATCGCGAGCGGCGCGCGTGCGCGGCCGCGATCGATCGCTGCGATATCCTGCCCGGAAATAACGAGTGAGGTTTCGACGATCTCCGGGCCGATCAGGGCTCGGCCGCCTTCAAGGAAGATTTCGGTCACGCGGGGATGCTTCGCTCGCTGGGAGAGGACTGGTTGGCAACGATCCGTGCCTCGTACTTTGCAAGGAAATCTTCAATCCCAAGCTTGCGGAAATCAGGCAAGGCTTCGCGCAAGCTTTCGTGATCCCAGTCCCACCAGGCGAGTTTTGCGAGGCGGCCGGCGATCTCGTCGGAGAACCGCCGCCGGATCGGGCGGGCCGGATTGCCTGCGACGATGGTGTAAGTTGGCACGTCCTTGGTGACGACGGCGCCTGCGGCCACCACCGCGCCGGTGCCTATATTGCGGCCCGGCAATACGATCGCGCCATGGCCGATCCAGACGTCATGGCCGATATGAACGTGATGCTGGCGCCGCCAATCGAAGAACTCGGCCTCATCGCTCTCGCCCGGAAAATAGGCGCTCGCACGATATGTGAAATGCGCCTGGCTGGCGCGCTGCATCGGGTGATTGCCGGGATTGACGCGCGTCATCGCCGCGATCGAGCAGAATTTTCCGATCGTCGTGTAAGTGATCTGGGTATCGTTCACGACGTAGGAATAATCGCCCATCGTCACCTCGTGCAGGATCGTGCGCGCGCCGACCTCGCAATAGGCGCCGAGCTTGATCTCGTGCAGCTTGGCGGTGGGATCGATGGTCGGTTGGACCGAAAGCGATTTGGCGACCATGATGGTGCGTCCGTCAAAAAGGGGAGGGATGTTCGTCTTCGAGCGCCTCGATGACGATGTCATGACGCCGAGATGACAGGGGACGGCGTGTGTAGCATCGCCGCACGGCAGCGGCTCTGTCACACGAATGTAAAGCTGGGGCGTTAGCGGTGGGGCCCAGCTAGTTGGGAGCCCCTGCATGCTGGTGATTGAAGGTCTGACGTGCCGCTTCGGTTCAAAAGCCGCGGTGGACGACGCTTCGTTTCAAATCGCCCCCGGTGGCTTTGTCGGCGTGATCGGCCGTTCCGGCGCCGGCAAGTCGACCCTGCTGCGGACCATCAATCGTCTTGTCACGCCAACGGAAGGGCGCATCCTGTTCGACGGCGTCGACGTCACCGCCCTGCGCGGCAAGGAACTGCGGCAATGGCGCGCCCGCGCCGCGATGATCTTCCAGCAGTTCAATCTCGTCGGCCGGCTCGACGTGCTTACCAACGTGCTGATGGGCCGCCTTGCCGCGATGCCGGCCTGGCGCTCGCTGACGCAGGCCTGGCTCGAGGAAGACAAGGCGCTGGCGATGTCCGCGCTGGAGCAGTTCGACATGGCATCGCTCGCGGCACAACGTACCGACCAGCTTTCCGGCGGCCAGCAGCAGCGCGTTGCGATCGCCCGCGCGCTGGTGCAGCAGCCCGATCTGATCCTCGCCGACGAGCCGATCGCCTCGCTCGACCCGCGCAACACGAAAGTCGTGATGGATGCGCTGCTCCGCATCAACAAGCATTTCGGCATCACCGTGATCTGCAACCTGCATTCGCTCGATCTGGCGCGCAGCTATTGCGATCGCCTGATCGGCATGGCAGCGGGTCGCGTGGTGTTCGACGGCGCGCCGTCAGCGCTCACCGAGCACGTCGCGCGCGAGCTCTACGATCTCGAAGCCAGTGAAGTCATGGGTGGCATGCCGCTGCCCGTGCCCGGCGGCGTTCCCGTCCTCGGCACCGCCGCTGCCGCCTGAGCCGCTACCAGTTTTGCGTTCATCGCTTCCAACCGATCAAGAGGGTATCATGATCACTCGTCGCATCGTCCTTGCCGGCGCCGCCGCGCTGGTCTTCTCCGCCTCCGCCTCCGCAGAGGACTGGAAAGCGAAATATCCGGAGATCACCTTTGCGGTGATTCCGGCCGAGAACGGCTCGGGTGTTACCGAGCGCTATGCGCCCTTCGTCAGCTATCTGTCCAAGGAGCTCGGCATCAAGGTCACGCTGCGTGTCGCCAATGACTACGCGGCCGTCATCGAGGGCCAGCGCGCCGGCAACATCCATATCGGCTACTACGGTCCGGCGTCCTTCGCGCGTGCCCGCCTCACCGGCGTAAAGACCGATGCTTTCGTCATCGACGTCAACTCCGACGGCTCGAAGGGCTACTACTCCGTGTTCTACGTGCTGGCGAAGTCGCCGTATCAGAAGATCGAGGACCTCAAGGGCAGGAACCTCGGCCTGGTCGATCCGAACTCGACCTCCGGCAACAACATGCCCCGCTTCAAGCTCAACCAGATGAGCATCGATCCCGATGCCTATTTCTCCAAGGTGATCTTCACCGGCAGCCACGAGAACGCCGTTCTCGCGCTCGCCCAGGGCACCGTCGATGTCACCGCCAACTGGTGGAATGCCGATGACGATTCCAACCTGACGCGCATGCTCAACAAGGGCATGGTGAAGTCGGCCGACGGCACACCGATGAAGAAGGAAGATTTCCGCATCATCGTGAAGTCCGACCTCATCATCAATTCGCCCTATGCCTATCTCAGTGATCTGCCCGAGGACATGAAGGCGGCGATCAAGAAGGCCTTCCTGGAGGCGGCGGACAAGGATCCCGAGGCGTTCAAGAAGCTCTCCGACGGCAAGAACAAGCCCTGGGTACCGATCGCCACCGACGACTACAACAAGACGATCGAGCTGATCAGATTCGTCGACAACCTGCGTAAGAAGGCGTCCTGATCGAACGGGACGACGCACCTGGAGCCGGGTCAACTGACCCGGCTCCTTTCTATGTCGAGCCTTGTCCGCTGACCCCATGACCATTGCGGTTTCGATCCTACCCGAGCAGCGACTGGCGGCGCTGAACGCGGCCTATCGCCAGGCGGTGGCGCGCAAGCGCCTGCGGCTGTTCGCCGGCGCTATGCTGTCCATCGCCGCGCTGATCCTTGCCGCGATCGGGGCTGAAGTGAATTTGCGGACGCTGTTCACATATTTCGGCAATTTCGTCAGCTATTTCGACCGCATCCTCACCCTCGACAGCGGTCAGCGTGTCTGGACTGATCCCGGCGAGTGGCTGTGGGGCTGGTACAAATGGCTGAAGTTGCTCGGCGAGACGCTGCTGATCAGCTATGTCGGAACGCTGATCGGCGCGGTCTGCGCCTTCGGCCTGAATTTTTTCGCGGCTGAGAACACGTCGCCGGCACCCTGGCTGCGCTTTCTCGTGCGCCGCCTGCTCGAATTCGCCCGCACGGTTCCGGGCATCGTGTTCGCCCTGATCTTCGTCATGGCCTTCGGGCTCGGGCCGATGGCAGGCGTGCTGGCGATCGCTATTCACTCGACCGGCGCGCTCGGCAAGCTGTTTGCCGAGATCGTCGAGAATGCCGACATGAAGCCGGTCGAAGGTGTGCGCTCGACCGGCGCGAGCTGGTTGTCCTGCATGCGCTTTGCCGTGCTGCCGCAGGTCTCGGCCGGCTATGTCAGCTACGCGCTGCTGCGCTTCGAGATCAATGTCCGCGAATCCTCGGTGATGGGTTTCGTCGGCGCCGGCGGTATCGGCCAGGAACTCGTGGTCGCGATCCGGAAATTCTACTACTCCGACGTCAGCGCAATTCTGCTCATGATCGTCGTCACCATCTTCATCATCGATATCACCACGGGCTGGCTGCGCGCGCGGCTGTTCGGCAGGGATGCGCGGTCATGAAGGAGCTGGAACGGCCGGACACCGCAGCGCTGCGGACGAAGTATCCCGATGCGTTCGAACGGCCGGCGGCGGCGCGCCTGGCGACGCCTGCGATGATCGCGGCGGCGCTCGCCGTCCTCATTTTTGGCCTGCACGATCTCGGCTTCGAGCCGGCAAAGTTCATCGCCGGCCTTCACCAGCTCGGCTGGATCACGTTGATGATGATCCCGCCCGATCCCGGAACGTCGCTCCCGCTCTATCTCCGGGCGCTCGGTGAGACGCTGTCGATCGCGCTGCTCGGCACCACGCTCGCCGCAACGCTGGCGCTGCCGGTCTCCCTGCTCGCAGCGCGGAACATCGTGCCGCCGAACATCATCCGCTTTCCGGTGCGACGTTTCCTCGATTCGATCCGCGGCGTCGATACGCTGATCTGGGCGTTGGTCTGGATCAATGTCGTCGGCCTCGGCCCGTTCGCCGGCGTGCTCGCGATCATGGTCTCTGACTTCGGCGCGCTCGGAAAACTGTTTTCGGAGGCGATCGAGGCGGCCGACAAGAAGCAGGTCGAGGGCATCAGGGCGTCAGGCGGCAATGCGTTGCATGAGATTCGATTCGGCCTGATGCCGCAGGTGCTGCCGGTCATTGCCGGGCAGGTGCTCTACTTCATCGAATCGAACACGCGATCGGCCAGCATCATCGGCATCGTCGGTGCCGGTGGTATCGGGCTTCAGCTCGCCGAGCAGATCCGCGTGCTCGAATGGCAGAAAGTGTCATTCCTCGTTCTGATGATCCTGGTCGCGGTCGCCGCGATCGACTTCATCTCCGGAAAGCTCCGCTTCGCCATCATCGGGCGGCGAGCAGTGGCATGAGGCCCCTGTAGGGCAGGCAAAGCGGAGCGTGCCCACCGCTTCTGTCGAAATTCCGGAAAGGTGGTGGGCGCGGCGCGCGAAGAGCGCGCCTTTGCCCTATGATTCCACCAGGAACTCCACGCGCTCCGCCGCGAACCGCGAGCGTTTGGTCACCAGCGGCCTGCCGTCGGGATCGACGTCGGTCGAATCGACCACCAGGATCGGACGCCCCAGCGCAAGATCGAGCCGCGCGGCGTCGGTTGCATCGACGATCCCGGCCGTGATTCGGGTCGAGCCACGGCGGTAGTCGCGGACGCCGTAATGGGCGAGCAGTTTTGTCATCGAGCGCGCGGCGGCGAACACCGCACCCGCATCAGGGAAGAGTTCGGCTGACAGCCAGGACGTCGAGACACAGATCGGCGTCCGGTCGGCAAAGCGCACGGATTCGATCCGGACCAGCCGCGCGCCGGTCTTCACGCCGAGCTGTCGTGCGAGCTCCCGGCTCGCCACGTCCTCCGACGCCTCGATCAACTGTCCGCGCGGCTCACGGCCGCCGGCGCCGACGATCTCCGAGAAGCGCGTACGCGAGCGCAGCGGATAGGCGAGCTTCTGCGCCTCGACATAGGTGCCGCTGCCGCGTGCGGCGCGCACCAGGCCGCGCTCGGCGAGCGCCGCCAGCGCGCGCCGCACGGTGTGGCGGTTCACGCGATAGATCTCGGCGATCTCGGTCTCGCCCGGCAGTTTTTCGCCGGCGGCAAAGCGGCCATCGGCGATGCCGCGCTCGATGCCGTCGGCGACCAGGCGCCACAGCGCGACGCCGGAAGAGGCGGTGTCCTGAAGGCTCATATCGAAGACAGGCCCATCTCCAAAATCACACGATTGTCACGAAACAGTCATGGCGCTTCATTATCGAGTTGTCTATTATCATAGACAACTTGAATTCGGCAAGGCTTGTGAACGACGTGACCCAGCAAAACAGTCTCAAGATCCGGCGCAAGGCGGCGATGGCGGTGCTGGCGCATGCGGACGCAAGCACCATCGCCGGCCGCCTCCGGGCCATTACGCTGCCGCGCTACGACGATCTGCGTGCGCCCGAAAACGGGCTAGTGATGCTGCGCGGCCGAATCGGCGGCGACGGTGTGCCATTCAACCTGGGCGAGGCAACCGTGTCGCGCGCCGCAGTGCGGCTTGCGAGCGGCGAGGTCGGCTTCGGCTATACGCTTGGTCGCGACGGAGAGAAGGCGCGACTGATCGCGCTCTGCGACGCGCTGGTGCAGTCGGAAGAGTTTGCGAGCGCAATCGAGCAAGATGTCGTCGCGCCGCTGCGGGCGGACTTGCATGCGCGGCAGGCGCAGCGCGCCGCGCGAGCCGCGGCAACGAAGGTTGATTTCTACACCATGGTGCGCGGTGAGGGGTGAGGCCATGACGACGATCGCAGAACTGCCGCCCGGTTTTGCCGACAAGGTGTTGTCGGCGCAATCGACCTTTCGTTCGGTCATGGACGCGATGGCGCGACCGGGCTCGGTGCAGCGCATCGCGCCGGTCCTGGCGGCGCCGGGCCTGATGATGCGCGGCACTGCCGCGATCGCGCTAACGCTGTTCGACCATGATACGCCACTCTGGCTCGATGCGCTGATGTCGGGGAGCCCAGACGTCCTGAAATGGCTGAAATTCCATACCGGTGCGTCGGTGATCCAGGATCCTTCCGTCGCGAGCTTTGCGCTGATCGCCGATGGTGCCACGCTTCCTTCGCTCGAGCGCTTTGCGCTCGGCAGCAATGAATACCCTGATCGTTCGACCACGTTGATCCTGCAAGCCGATAGTCTCGACGCAGGGGCCGCCTTCGAGCTCCGTGGCCCGGGCATCGACGGCGCGACGATCCTACAGGCGATGATCAGGCCAGCCGACCTGTTCGAGCGCCTGCGCCTCAACGAGGCGCTGTTTCCGCGCGGCATCGACGTGGTGCTGGTCGCCGATGACGCCGTGGTTGCGATCCCGCGCACCACGCGTATCGCGAACAAGGGAAGTTGAAGCATGTATGTCGCAGTCAAGGGCGGCGAACGCGCCATCGAGAACGCCCATCGCCTGCTCGCCCATGCGCGTCGCGGCGAACGGAGCTTGCCCGACATCACGCTCGGCCAGATTTCCGAGCAGCTTGGCCTTGCCGTCGATCGCGTCATGAGCGAAGGCTCGCTCTATGATCGCGAGCTCGCGGCGCTCGCGATCAAGCAGGCCCGGGGAGATCTCATCGAGGCGATCTTCCTGGTGCGCGCCTTCCGAGCCACCTTGCCGCGCTTCGGCGCAAGCGAGCCGGTCGATACCGGCGCCATGCGGGTGCAGCGGCGGGTGTCCTCGACCTTCAAGGACATTCCGGGCGGACAGATCCTCGGGCCGACCTTCGACTACACCCATCGCCTGCTCGATCCGGGTCTGGCCGAAGGCTATGTGCCCGAGGAGCCGGCCACAGCCGAAGCCTCACCCGCCGCCACGCCGCGCGTGACCGATATTCTGGGTCGCGACGGCTTGATCGAGCCGTCACCGCAAGCCGGGCCGGACGCCCCGGTCGGCGATCTCACGCGCGAACCCCTCAACTTCCCTGCCGATCGCGACCTGCGCCTGCAAAATCTCGCGCGCGGCGACGAAGGCTTCTTGCTGGCGATGGGCTACTCGACGCAGCGCGGCTATGGGCGCAACCATCCCTTCGCCGGCGAGATCCGCTTCGGCGAGGTCGAGGTCGAGCTCTTCGCCGAGGACGTCGGCTTCGCCGTGCCGCTGGGTGCGATCGAGCTGACCGAGTGCCAGATGGTGAACCAGTTCAAGGGCTCGGCAACGGAAGCGCCGTGCTTCACCCGCGGCTATGGCCTGGCCTTCGGCCAGAGCGAGCGCAAGGCCATGTCGATGGCGCTGGTCGATCGCGCGCTTCGCGCCCGCGAACTCGGCGAGGAGGTGCTCGCACCGGCGCAGGACGAGGAATTCGTGATGTCGCATTCCGACAACGTCCAGGCGACCGGCTTCGTCGAGCATCTGAAGCTGCCGCATTATGTCGACTTCCAGTCCGAGCTTGGCCTGCTGCGCAAGCTGCGTCAGGAATTTGCCGAGGCCAATGACGCCGAGCCGATGAAGGAGGCCGCGGAATGAACGCGCCCACCTACAACTTTGCTTATCTCGACGAGCAGACCAAGCGGATGATCCGCCGCGCGATTCTGAAGGCGATTGCGATTCCCGGCTACCAGGTCCCGTTCGCTAGCCGCGAAATGCCGATGCCCTATGGGTGGGGCACCGGTGGCGTGCAGGTCACGGCCGCGATCCTCGGACCCGATGACGTGCTGAAGGTGATCGACCAGGGCTCCGACGACACCACCAATGCGATCTCGATCCGGAAGTTCTTTGCCAAGACCGCTGGTGTCGCTACGACCACCGCGACGATTGATGCGACCGTGATCCAGACCCGTCACCGCATCCCGGAGACGGCGCTTGGCGAAAACCAGGTGCTGGTCTATCAGGTGCCGATTCCTGAACCCTTACGCTTCCTCGAGCCGCGCGAGACCGAGACGCGCCGCATGCATGCGCTCGCCGAATACGGCCTGATGCACGTCAAGCTCTACGAGGACATCGCGCGGTTCGGACATATCGCGACGGCCTACGCCTATCCGGTGAAGGTGAACGCGCGCTACGTGATGGACCCGTCGCCGACGCCGAAATTCGACAATCCAAAGATGGACAATTGCCCTGCGCTCCAGCTTTTCGGCGCCGGCCGCGAGAAGCGCATCTATGCGATCCCGCCCTACACGCAGGTGGTGTCGCTCGATTTCGAGGATCACCCGTTTGAGCCCTACCGGTTCAACGCTCCCTGCGCGCTGTGCGGCGCCGAGAATTCGTACCTCGACGAGATCGTCACCGACGACAAGGGCGGCCGCATGTTCGTGTGCTCCGACACCGATTTCTGCGAGGAGCGTCAGACGGCTGGCCACCATGGCAGCCTGAGCGCCGCGCCGTACAAGGAGAGGGCGCATGGCTGAGCCCGTGCTGGAGAACGATCAGCCGCTGCTGGTCGCGGAAGCCCTGAGCAAATCCTACGGCAGGATCGCCGCCTGTCGCGACGTCTCCTTCGCGCTCTATCCGGGCGAGGTGCTGGCGATCGTCGGTGAATCCGGCTCGGGCAAGTCGACGCTGCTTCAGCTCCTGTCGGGACAGCATGCCGCAAGTGGCGGCCGCGTCGCCTACCAGATGCGCGATGGCATGACACGCGATCTCGCAACGCTCGGCGAGGCCGAGCGGCGCTTCCTGTTCCGCACCGATTGGGGCTATGTGCACCAGGATCCCGCGCAGGGCCTGCGCATGGCGGTCTCGGCCGGCGCCAACGTCGGCGAACGCCTGATGGCCGTGGGATGGAATCACTACGGTCGCATCCGCGACACCGCCTCGAACTGGCTCGAGCGCGTCGAGATCGACGTCGCGCGCATCGACGATGCGCCGCGGTCCTATTCCGGCGGCATGCGCCAGCGTCTCCAGATCGCCCGCAACCTCGTCACCGAGCCGCGCCTCGTCTTCATGGACGAGCCGACCGGCGGCCTCGATGTCTCCGTGCAGGCCCGCCTGCTCGATCTCTTGCGCAACCTGGTTGCCGAACTGCATCTCGCCGTCATCATCGTCACCCACGATCTCGCGGTGGCGCGGCTGCTGTCGCATCGCGTGATGGTGATGAAGGGAGGCCGCGTCATCGAGACCGGCCTGACCGATCAGGTGCTCGACGACCCGCGCGAGCCCTATACTCAGCTTCTCGTCTCCTCGATTCTGCCGCCATGAGCCGCCCGATGACCGCCATGATGATCGACATCGCCGATGCACAAAAGACCTTTACGATGCACCTTCAGGGCGGCGTCGAGCTGCCTGTCGTGCGAGGCGTGACGTTCCACGTCGATCCCGGCGAATGCGTCGTGCTGTCCGGGCCGTCGGGAGCGGGCAAATCGTCGATCCTGAAAATGATCTTCGGTAACTACCGCTGCGACGGCGGCCGCATCGGCGTCCGCCATCGCGGCGCGCTGATCGATCTCGCCACCGCCGAGCCGCGGCAGATCCTCAACATCCGGCGCGACACGATCGGCTATGTCAGCCAGTTCCTGCGCGCGGTGCCGCGCGTTGCGGCCATCGACGTCGTTGCCGAGCCACTGATCGCGAGCGGCGTGGCACGACCCGAGGCACAGCAGCGCGCAGGCGCGCTTCTGCATCGGCTGAACATCCCCGAGCGTCTCTGGCAGCTCCCGCCGGCGACTTTCTCCGGCGGCGAGCAGCAGCGCGTCAACATCGCGCGCGGCTTCATTCCGGAGCTGCCGATCCTGCTGCTTGACGAGCCGACCGCTTCGCTCGACGCGGCGAACCGCGCCGTCGTCGTCGAACTGATTGCCGAGAAGAAGCGCCACGGCGTCGCCATGGTTGCGATCGTCCATGACGACGAGATCCGCCATCTGATCGCCAACCGCATCGTCGACGTCACCAGTTTTGCCGCCGCGGCCTGAAGGACCTGGAAATGAACGCCAAGCCGAATGAAACCGTGATCGCCCACGCCAGGATCGTGCTGGCCGACAGCGTGATCGAGCAGGGTTGGATCGCTCTTGCAGAAGGGCGAGTCGCCGAGATCGGCGAGGGCAGGGCGCCCGCAGGCGCCGAGGATGCCGGCGGCGACCTGATCATGCCCGGCCTGATCGAGCTACATACCGATCATCTCGAAGCGCACTACGTGCCACGCCCGAAGGTGTTCTGGGATCCGGTCGCCGCGGTCATCTCTTATGACGGGCAGCTCGCGACGTCTGGCATCACCACGGTGCTGGATTCGCTGCGGGTCTGGCGCGAGGACGGCGCGGAGGAGGTCGATGGCCGCGCCGGCACGCTGGCGGCTGCGATCTCTGCGGCGCGCCTGAACAATCTCCTGCGCGCAGATCACTTTCTGCATCTGCGTTGCGAAATCCCGATGCCTAGCGTGGTCGAGGAGGCCAAGGAGTTGATCGGCCGCCCCGACGTGCGGTTGATGTCGCTGATGGACCACACCCCCGGCCAGCGCCAGTTTCGCGACGAAGTCAAGCTGCGCGACTACTACCGCGGCAAGGGTGGCGGCATGAGCGACGCCCAGCTCGATGAGCTCTTTGCTAGACGCTTCACGTACCAGCAGACCTATGCCGCCAGCAATATGCGCGAGATCGTCGCATTGGCGCAGGAATATAGGGTTCCACTGGCGAGCCATGACGACACCACCGAGGAGAACGTCACCGATGCGATCCGTGACGGCGTCGCGGTCGCGGAATTTCCGACCACGGTGGAAGCCGCGCGCGGCCTGCACGCAGCCGGCATCGACATTTTGATGGGCGCGCCGAATGTGGTGCGCGGCGGCTCGCATTCGGGCAACATCGCCGCCGTCGATCTCGCGCGCGAGGGACTCTTGGACATCCTGTCGTCCGACTACATTCCGTCGAGCCTTCTGATGGCCGCGCTGCAACTGCCACAGCATGTGCCGGCGATCAGCCTTCCGGCGGCGATCCGCACCGTGACGAAGGCCCCGGCCGAGGCGGTCGGGCTCTGCGACCGAGGCGAGATCGCGGTTGGCAAGCGCGCCGATTTGATCCGCGTGCATGTTGCGGGCAGCGTTCCCGTTGTCCGCAGCGTCTGGCGGGAAGGAGAGCGCGTCGCATGAGCGAGAGCCCGTCGATTGCGCCACAGGAGACCCCGACGATCGGCCCCGGACGCCTGGTTCTGGTCGTCGGCCCAAGCGGTGCGGGCAAGGATACGCTGCTCGGTCTTGCCAAAGCCGCCCTCACTGAAGATCACGATGCGGTCTTTCCGCGCCGGATCGTGACGCGTGAGGCGTCCGCCGCCGAGGACAACGTGTCCGTCACTCCAGACGAATTCCGCCGCGGACTCGATCACGGCGATTTCGCCGCGCATTGGGACGCACATGGTCTCTCATACGCGCTGCCGATCGAGATCAACGACGACATCCGTGCCGGCCGCACGGTCATCGTCAACGTCTCGCGCAAGGTGATCGGCGTGCTGCGCCGGGCCTATGCCAACGTCGTGGTGGTCGCGATCACGGCGCCGCCTGATGTCCTCGCCCAGCGTCTCGCCGCGCGCGCGCGCCGCAGTGATGGCAATATCCAGGAGCGGCTCGAGCGACACGTCGATGACGCTGAAGCCCATGCCGAGGTCACGATCGTCAATGCCGGCAGCGCCGATTATCACAGCCGCCAGCTCGTCCGCGTGATCCGCAACGAGTGCTGTCGCGAGTAGCAAAGGAGCAGGTGGAATGACGGTGATTGCGACGGTCGAGGAGCTCGAAGCCATCTATGGCGTCACCAATGACGCCTCGACTGTGAAGGTCGCCGATCACGTCACGCCGCTCTACCGCGTCTTCATCGAGAGGTCGCCCTTTGCCGCGCTGGCCACCATTGGCCCGGAGGGCATCGACTGCTCGCCGCGCGGCGATCTGCCCGGCTTCGTGCGCATTCATGACCCGAAGACGCTGATGCTGCCGGACCGCCGCGGCAACAACCGAATTGATTCCTTGCGCAACATCGTTCGCGATCCGCGCGTCTCCCTGATGTTCCTGATCCCCGGTTCCGGCAACGCGATCCGTGTCAACGGCCGGGCGCACATCTCGGTCGCTCCGGAGCTGCTCGCCTCCTTCGCGGTTCAAGGCAAGGCGCCGCGCAGCGTCATGGTCATGGCCATCGATGAGCTGTATTTCCAGTGTGCCCGCGCCATCGTCCGCTCCGACCTCTGGAATCCCGACAAGCGCGTCGATCCCAAGAGCTTGCCGACGCCCGGCCAGATCCTCGCCGAGATCAGCAACAACAAGGTCGGCGGCGAAGAGTACGATCGTGCCTGGCCCGCCCGCGCGGCCGCCACGATGTGGTGACCCCTTCTCCTCCACGGTACGCTTTCGCTAAGTTCCGACGTGCAAGAGCGAGGGCGACGCCAAGCGAGCTCGTGGCTGCCACAATCACGCTGTCATGCCCCGCGTAGGCGTGGCATCCAGTACGCCGCAACCTCTCGATCGATCACTGCTGCCTCTGGAATACTGGATCGCCCGCTCAAGTCGGGCGATGACGCCTGAGGGCGTGGTGATGAACATCGCGAGATGATTCCATTTGCTGGGGCTTGCACGCGGAGAAGCCCGCATACGCCGCCGCGCGAAATATGGATGCCCATTTCATTGACCGATCGGCTCGATCGCCCGATATTCGGCGTATCGAAACTGCTCCCGCGATGCCGAAGGCCGCAGCATGAGAGAGAATGACCAGCGAGTTCAAAGCGACATGCGCAAGCGCATGACGCGTCGCTATTTCTCTGCGGCGACCGGCCCCTGTTGTTGCTGACCGTCACCTCAGCCACACCCGTAAAATCGCAAATTCCGGAGACAGGGACGCCGAACTTCCGGCGAACGAGCAGCCATGACCAAAGCCTACATCATCGAAGTCAACGACCGCACCGCCGGCATCATCGCGCGCGATGCGCGCGGCTTCCGCTTCTTCTCCTCCGAGCGCCTGTTCGACAGCCTCGAAGGCCGCCAGTTCCGCTCAGTGCGCGATGCCGAACGCGCCGCGCGCGCGGTGTTCTCCGAACGGCGCCATCTTCTCAATCAATCACTCTTCGCCATCTAAGCGGCGACCGAAAGGAATCATCTGCCATGATCACACGACGATCCATCCTGACCACAGCGCTGCTGCTCGCAACCATGCTGGCTGCTCCCGCGCGCGCCGAAGACAGGCCGACCAAAATCCGCATCGGCACGCAGAAGGGCGGCTTCTTCCCGGCGGTCCGCCAGCGTCACACGATCGAGGACGCCTTCAGGCCGCTCGGCATCGAGATCAAATGGGTCGACTTCCAGTTCGGCCCGCCGCTCCTGGAAGCCATCAATGTCGGCAGCGTCGATTTCGGCTTTGTCGGCGATACGCCGCCGATCTTTGCCCAAGCAGGTAACGCGAAGATCCGCTATGTCGCGGCGGTGAAATCGGACGGCACGTCGCAAGCGATTATCGTGCCGAAGGATTCAGCTATCCATTCGCTCGCCGACCTCAGGGGCAAGCGCGTCGCGTTCGGCAAAGGTTCGAGCGCGCATAATCTGCTGGTCGCGGCGCTGGAGAAGGCCGGCTTGACGTGGAACGATATCACCCCGGCGCCGCTTGCGCCGGCAGATGCGACGGCCGCCTTCGTGAAAGGCTCGGTCGATGCCTGGTCGATCTGGGACCCCTATTTCGCACTTGCCGAGTTGAGGGAGAACGCACGCGTGCTCGTCCTCGACAACGAGATCGGCAAGCCGAACTCTTTCTACATCGCAGGCTCCGAGTTCGTCGAAAAATATCCGTCGCTGGTCGCCAAGCTCAACGCAGCTTTCGCGGCTGAAGGCGTCTGGGCAGAGAGCCATCACGAGGAGGTCGCCAAGGCGCAGGCCGAGGCAACCGGCGTCGATATCGAAGCGATCAGGCGCTTCGTCGATCGTTCCAATAATCGCGTCGTGCCGCTCGATGCGGAGGTGATCCGGAGTCAGCAGGCGATCGCCGATCGCTTTGCAAAGCTCGGTCTGATCCCGAAGTCGATCGACGTCTCCAGCATCGTCTGGAGGTGGAATTCGGGCTCCTGAGCGTCCACTTCCATCAGCTCCGGCGGCGCGTCCTGGTGCGCGCCGCCTTCTTGGCGGCGGCGGAACGAGCCTTCGCGCCCTTGGTGCGGCTCGCCTTTCGCGCGGCTGCCGAGCGCGCCGCCGCGCTGCGCCGGCTCGCGGCGCGCTTGGCCTGCTTCGACAGCGAGCGGCGTGAGGCGGTCGAGCGCGGCTCCTTCTTCAGCACATTCTCCACTGCCCGAGAGACGCGTGGCCGACGCTTCGGATGCCGTTTGCCCTGGCCGACCTCATAGGCATATTTGGCGCTGCGGCGCGTCGCCTTCTTGGTGCGCCCTTTGCGTGGCGGGGGCAGGTCGACGCCGGCGCGGCGTGCTTCGGAAAGACCGATGGCAATGGCCTGGCGCGTCGAGCGCGCGCCATGCTTGCCCTTGCGGATCTTGTCGATCTCGTCCTTCACGAATTCGCCGGCCTGCGTGCTCGGCGATTTGCCTTCGCGCTTGTCCTGCCTGGCTTTGCGAATGATCTCTTGTCTCGGCATGATCAGGTTCCCTTCGATGGATTGGCGAGGGAGTTCCTGACCGCAACGCATGAGACGGCGGATTGATCCGTTTCAACCCTTCAGCGCCGCCAGCAATTCATCGGGACGTTCGGCCATGATCATGTGGCCTGCGCCCTGCACCACAATGGTCCGCGCATGCGGGATCGCAGCGGCGACTGCCCTGCCGGCTTTCGCCGGCGTCATCATGTCCCGTTCGCCGAGGATCAGCGTGGTCGGCACCTTCACGGTCGCGGCCGCGGCGAGCGCATTCGTGTATGAATTGCAGGCCGTAAGATCCCTGAACAGCACGCCCGGCTCGCAATGTTTCAGGACAGCCTGGGCGCCGCCATGCATCCACAGGCCCGGTGCGAGGCTGCCGCCGAGCTCGGCCTTGAAGCCGAGGCCCCAGATCGAGACCATGTCGATCGCGTCCTGGTCGTTGGCCTCTGCGGCCTTCACTAGATCAGGCCCGACCGTCATGGTTGCGGCCGTGCCGATCAGGCTCAGCGCGGAGACCTTGTCGGGGTGGCGCGCCGCGGTCTCCAGCGAGATCAGCGATCCCATCGAATGGCCGATCAGGTGCGCTTTCGTAATGCCGGCCGCGACGACCAGGGCGGCGGTCCAGTCGGCCATCTCCGCGATGCTGGACACGGACGGTCCGGTCGAGCGGCCATGGCCGGGCAGGTCGGGGGCCAGCACGGCGTAGCCGTGGTGGGCGAACCAGCGCGTATGCAACGCCCAGGTCGAGTGATCGAAACCCGCGCCGTGGATGAACATGACGGCCGGCAGGGACTTGTCGAATTCGCGGCCGCCGGTTGCGACAAACACCTCGGCGCCGTTGACGGAAAGCTTCATGGCTTCAGACCTTTTGCGAGATGCGCAGCGCTTGGGCGAGATCGTCGATGATGTCGGAGGCCGTTTCGATACCGACCGACAGGCGCACCAGCTCTTCGCCGATGCCGGCTGTCTTGAGCTGCTCGGCATCCATCTGCTGATGCGTGGTGCTCGCGGGATGGATCACCAGCGTCTTGGCGTCGCCGACATTGGCGAGATGGCTGATCATGCGGAGCTGCTCGATGAACTTGCGCCCCGCAGCGCGGCCGCCCTTGATGCCGAAGGAGACGATCGAGCCGGCCCCGCGCGGCAGCAGCTGCTTTGCGAGCTGATGGTCCGGATGGGTCTCCAGCGAGGGATGCAGCACCCAGTCGACGGCCTTGTTGGCTTTCAGTGCTTCCAGCACCGATAGCGTATTCTGCATGTGGCGATCCATGCGCACGGGCAGCGTCTCGACGCCTTGCAGGAGCTGGAACGCATTGGTCGGCGACATGCAGGCGCCGAAATCGCGCAATCCTTCTGTGCGCGCGCGCATGATGAAGGCGGCCGTGCCGAACTGCTCGTCGAAGACCATGCCGTGATAGCCAGCATAGGGCTCGGTGAGCACGGCGAACTTGCCCGACCCGCGCCAGTCGAAGCGGCCGCCATCGACGACCGCGCCGCCGATCGCGATGCCATGGCCGCCGATCCACTTGGTCGCCGAATGCATGACGATGTCGGCCCCTAGCTCGATCGGCCGGCTGAGATAGGGCGTGGCAAAGGTGTTGTCGATCAGCAGCGGAATTTTCGCCTCATGCGCGATGCCCGCGACCTTCGGGATGTCCAGCACCTCCAGCCCGGGATTGCCGATGGTCTCGCCGATCACGAGCTTGGTGTTCGGCCTGATCGAGGCACGGAACGCGTCGAGCTCGCGCGGCTTCACGAATGTCGTGGTGATGCCGAAGCGCGGCAGCGTGTGTGCGAGCAGATTGATTGTGCCGCCATAGAGCGAGCTCGACGCCACGATGTGGTCCCCGGCATTGAGCAGGGTGGCGATGGCCAGATGCATCGCCGCCTGGCCGCTGGCGGTGCAGATCGCGCCGACGCCGCCCTCCAGCGCCGCGAGCCGCTCCTCCAGCACGCCCGTGGTCGGATTGGAGATCCGCGTATAGATGTGCCCGGCGCGCTCCAGATTGAACAGCGCCGCAGCGTGGTCCGTGTCCTGGAACACGTAGGACGTGGTCTGATAGATCGGCACCGCACGGGCACCGGTCGCGGGATCCGGATGCTGGCCCGCATGCAGGCTCAGGGTTTCGAAGGCAGGCGGCTTGGGGGCGGGCATGCTTGGTCTCGTTGGTGGAGCGGCGGGGATGGCCGTTGTGCCACAAAACGGAGGGCCGCGTCAGCCCGCCCGCGGGCCTCACGGCGAGATGAGGCGGTCGCGCATGGCAATCATCACGGCCTGCGTGCGGGTCGTTGCGCCGAGTTTTTCGCAGCAGCTCTTGATGTGGGCCTTCACCGTGCGCCCCGTGATGTTGAGGTCATCGGCGATCTCGTCGGTGGATCGGCCGAGCGCCGCCTGTGTCAGCACCTCGCGCTCACGCAGTGACAGGACGAGGCGCGGCGCATCAGCCAGACCGCGCAGCTTCAGTGCCCGGTCGAACGCATAGAGGGCCATGAGGTGAAGCGCGGGCAGTTCGCGTTCCCGCAGATCGATCGCGGCGCCGCCGAAATAGACCTGCCCCATGCGGCCCGTGGGCGAGGCAACCGGAATCATGAAGCCATCCACCATGCCGAAATCGCGGGCGCGCTGCACCAGCTCGGCGGCGCGCGGCTCCCGCTCCGGATCATAAGGCGCTTCCCTGAACCAGCGGAACGGACGGATCGTCATCCTGCAATAACGCAGCGCCGGATCGTCCCACACATATTGCCCCTCCGAATACATATCCAGGAAGCCGGCCGGCAGCCGTTCGGCGAGCACTGCGTCGCGCGCAGGCTCGGTCGAGAGAGGGGCGACATAGGCGCAGCAGAAATAGTCGAATCCATGCTGGCCGAGCACGCGGCCCATTGCGTCGACGATGCCCGCCGCGTCGGAAAGCTTTTGCACCCTCTCGACGAATTCGAATGCACGACTGCGGATCACGTCCATCGACGATCCTTCGATGAGGCAGTAGGATCGGCGCCATGCGATCCCTTCCGGGCATCGAGTTTAGGACGGCAGTGCCGAGCCCGCAATCTGCGCAACGATTGCCTTGGCGAAGCTCCGGCGGTCCACGGGGCGATGGAGATTTTTGGCCTCCACGAATACATCAAGGACGTGACGCGCCGCCGAGCCGAGCTCGGCGCCTTTGCGATCGCGCCCACGCAAGGACGCTGCGGAGAGGATGCAGGCCTGGTTCAAAAAATATGACGTGCTGAGCTGAGCCACCGTCGTTCCGCAGGGCCGGGCGGCGTCATGCGCCTCGCCTCCGATGCTATTTGCGGTAATGCCATTGTCGGTGTTGCTGTTTTTGTTGCTGGAAATTAACGAGGCTTCAGCGCTCACTTCGGATAGAAGGGCGAGCGGCGGGCGTCCTTAAAACCAAGACGACACTTGTGAAGTTTGACGAACAGGAGCGCGGTGCGCTGAAGCGAGCCTGGTTTTCCGTCGCGGACGATTACGAAGCGGCCTACCTCGAAGCCCTCGTCGCGATCGGTGCGCACGACCATGAGACCTTGTGGCTGACGATCACTCTGCAGAACTCCACGCGGGTCGTGTGCGCCTTGCCGCGAGATGAGACTATCGTCGCCATCGATGAGAATGGTTGACGCCTGGCCCAGATGCAGGTCTGAAAGTGGAGTGAGACTGGGGCGGGTCTCGCGGCTGCCTGAGATGATCGTGGGATGGGCTCGCCGGCCGGAAGGACTAGCGGCGGGCGGCGATCGCCGTAAGTTCCAGCTTGACGCCCGGGCCGAGATCCGCGACGCCGACGGCGGCACGCGCCGGCAGGTGTTCTGCGGTGAAATGGCGCTTCCATACCTGGTTGAGCGCCGCCTTGTCGGCGAGATTGGTCACGTAGATCGTGACCTGCAGGACGCAGGAGAGATCGGAGCCGGCCCCTTCGAGCAGAGTTTTCAACTGGCGAAACACATCGTCGGCCTGGCCGGCCATGTCGAGCCCGGTATTCTCGGGAACGACGCCGCCGAGATACAGCACGCCATTATGCTCGACGATCTCGTGGAGCAGTCCTTCATAGGGCAGGGAACGTTCGATCAAGATGGCATCCGTGAGGGGCAGGAGGAGACATCGTCGGCGAATCGGGAAAGCTGGTGCTGCCGGACAGGATTGAACTGTCGACCTCTCCCTTACCAAGGGAGTGCTCTACCACTGAGCTACGGCAGCAGATGCTGGCAAAGAATCGGCCGCGACATGGGCCCGCCAAGCGGGGCGATGTCTGCCACAAGCCCCCCTTCTGCGCAAGCGCGCTTGCCCTGCGAAATGGATAATCGGTCCGGTTACGCGCCTAATCGGGGCAATTTGACCCGAAATGACCCGCTTTGGGGCGGTTTGGTTCCCCAAAAATCCCCAGCCAACTGGCCAGTTGGCCGTAACCCTGAATTCGACCAATTGTGGCGGCTTCGTTGCTTCGGCTGGCCATCCCCCCTTGAGCTGTCCCTGATCGGTGTCATCCTGTCGTCGATCATGATGATGGACCCTTGATGACCCGAGAAAACGACAAGACAGACAACGACAAGACGCGATCGGGGGTGTCCCGGCAGGATCGGCTGAAATCGGCGTTGCGCGAGAACCTGAAGCGGCGCAAGGCGCAGGCGCGCCAGCGCGCCGGAGCGGCCGGCCCCTCGCGGGAGGATGAACCAACCCCGGATAAGGGGATCGGCGGAAAGGCCGGCGGCTAGATTTTTGAAATGAGCGGGAGCGGTGATGGCGCAGGATGGACCGGAACGAGCCGACAGGGACGCGCTGATCTCGCGCTTCTCACGCCCCGAGCAGACGTTTCCGACGCTCACGCCGGCCGAGATCGAGCGCCTGCGCCAATTCGGCGAGATCAGACATTATAAGAACGGCGAGCTGCTGTTCGAGACCGGCAAGCGCGGCCCGGGCATGTTCGTGGTGCTCTCCGGCCATGTCGCCATCACCCAGCGCGACGGTCTCGGTCACGTCACGCCGGTGATCGATCAGGGACCCGGCCAGTTCCTCGCCGAGCTCGGCCAGCTCTCGGGTAGGCCTGCATTGGTCGACGGCCATGCCGATGGCGATATCGAGACGCTCCTGATCCCGCCGGACCGGCTCCGGGCGCTGCTGGTCGCCGAAGCCGATCTCGGCGAACGCATCATGCGCGCGCTGATCCTCCGCCGGGTCAGCCTGATCCAGGGCGGCGTCGGCGGACCCGTGCTGATCGGCCCGTCGCATTCGGCCGGCGTGGTTCGCCTCCAGGGCTTTCTCACCCGCAATGGCCAGCCGCATCATCTGCTCGACCCCGATACCGAGCATGACGCAGCCGAACTGATCGAACGCTATTCCCCCAAGCCGGAGGACTGGCCGCTCGTCGTCACCGCTGACGGCACCGTGCTGCGCAATCCCGGCGAGAGCGAGCTTGCGCGCGCCATCGGCATGATCGGTGGACCGCGCGGCGAGAAGATCTACGATGTCGCGATCGTCGGCTGCGGGCCGGCGGGGCTTGCGACCGCGGTCTATGCGGCCTCCGAAGGCCTCTCGGTCGCCGTGCTCGATACGCGCGCCTTCGGCGGCCAGGCCGGCGCCAGCGCGCGCATCGAGAATTATCTCGGCTTTCCGACCGGCATTTCCGGCCAGGCGCTCGCGGGCCGCGCTTTCACGCAGGCGCAGAAGTTCGGCGCCGACATCATGATCCCGATGTCGGTAAAGTCACTGGATTGCTCGCGCCCCAATGGCACGTTCTCGCTGGCGCTTGACTGCGGCGACACCTTGCTCTCGCGCGCGGTGGTGGTCGCGAGCGGCGCGCGCTATCGCCGGCCGGGAATCGAGAATCTGGAAAAATTCGAGGGCCGCGGCGTTTGGTATTGGGCTTCGCCGGTCGAGGCACGGCTTTGTTCCGGTGAGGAGGTGGCCCTCGTCGGTGCCGGCAATTCGGCGGGCCAGGCCGCCGTTTTCCTGTCGGGCCACGCGAAGAAGGTGCTGATGATCATCCGCGGCGGCGGCTTAGGGGCCAGCATGTCGCGCTATCTCATCGAGCGCATCGAGGCGACGCCGAACATCGAGCTCTTGTTCAACACCGAGATCACAGCGCTCGAGGGCGACGAAGCCTCGCTGCTCCGCCGGATCCGCTGGAAAAGCAGGCTGTCGACGGATGAGGACGCCGCCGATGTCCGCAACCTCTTCCTGTTCGTCGGCGCTGATCCCGCGACCAACTGGCTCGATGGCTGCGGCGTGACGCTCGATCGCGGCGGCTTCGTCGTCACCGGCGCGCAGTCCGAGCAGAACCAGGGCCGGCTCGTGGCGCCCCTCGAAACCTCAGTGCCCGGCGTTTACGCCGTCGGCGACGTGCGCTCCGGCTCGGTCAAGCGTGTTGGCGGCGCCATCGGCGAGGGCGCGCAGGTCGTGGCTTCCCTGCACGGTTTCCTCGGCGATGGCGCGAAACCGGCGCTTTAGACAAGTCAAGTTGATGCCAAGGCGAATGTGATTTGCCATCGCGTCGCATCACGCAGACTATCCCCAGATCCTGAGGAGCTTGCGTGAGCAAACGTCTCGAAGGATGAAGGCCGAACTGCGCGAGCAGAGCCTGCATGGTCCGAGATGGCGCTTGTGCGCCTTCTCACCATGAGGGTCCATACACAACAAGGTTCAAGGGAAGACCGAAATGCCTGCTGATATTGTCGTGCTCTACAAGACCCCCACGGATGCTGCGGCCTTCGACAAGTATTACTTCGAGACGCACGTACCCCTCGCAAAGAAACTTCCCGGACTGAAGAAATACACGGTCAGCAAAGGCGCAGTTGGGACACCTTCCGGTCCTGCGCCCTATCACCTCATTGCCACCTTGACCTTCGATAGCCCCGCTGACATCCAGGCGGCCTTCAAGAGCGCGGAAGGAAAAGCCACCGCTGCTGACGTGCCAAAATTCGCAAGCGGCGGCGTCGAGATGCTGATCCACGAGTTCAAGGAAGTGTGAGGCCGCACGTCGGCCGGCGCCGCTGATCGATGCTTCTCATTTGATGCAAGACTGCGGGTCGCGTGCTCAGGTCGCGCGCGGTGACGTGTGACGGCCGAGCAAAATCAAGGCATGCGTTCGTCGTATTGAGCGGCGAACGCATGGCTCAACACCTGCGTGTGGCAACATCGCATGGTGCGGTCCGATGAGGGTCGTAATACCATCGGCGTCTTCTCAATGCGGAGAGCTGCCATGGTCCTTGGGTTGAGCCTGCCTGCCTTCACGATGCTCCATGTCATCATCAGCCTGATCGCGATCGTCACCGGTCTCACAGTGATGTTCGGATTGCTCGGCTCGAAGCCGATGCGTGGCCTCACCGCGATCTTCCTGCTGTTCACGATCCTGACCAGCGTCACCGGCTTCCTGTTTCCATTCAAGGAGCTGCTGCCGTCGCACATGGTCGGCATCCTCTCGCTGGTGCTGCTCGCGATCGCCTGCATCGCGCTCTACGGCGTGAAGCTCTCCGGCGCCTGGCGCCCGATCTACGTCGTGACGGCGATGACGTCGCTCTATCTCAATGTCTTCGTGCTGATCATCCAGTCGTTCCTGAAGGTGCCCGCTTTGGCAGCATTGGCGCCGGCTGTGCCACCCGCTCCGCCGTCCGGCCCGGTGTTCGCGGTGGTGCAGGGCATCGTACTGGTGTTTTTCGTGCTGGTGATCATCGGCGCCTGGCGCCGCTTCAGGCCGATGGCAATCGCCTGAGCTTCACTCATTCGTCGTCTTTCCGGGGTGATGCCGAGCATCACCCCGTAATCCCGCGCAACAACATCCAGATTCGGTACGTCGCGCTTCGCGTGCCCCATAATGAAGAACGAAGGAGCCTTCCAATGCCCACCATCACCACCAAAGACGGCGTTGAGATCTTCTACAAGGACTGGGGCAACGGCCAGCCGATCGTGTTCAGCCACGGCTGGCCGCTGTCGTCGGACGACTGGGATGCCCAGATGCTGTTCTTCCTCAACCGCGGCTATCGCGTCATCGCCCATGACCGCCGCGGCCACGGCCGTTCCAGCCAGGTCGCCGACGGCCACGACATGGATCACTATGCCGACGATCTCGCGGCAGTGACGGCGCATCTCGACCTGAAGAGCGCGATTCATGTCGGTCATTCCACCGGTGGCGGCGAGGTCGTGCATTACATCGCCCGTCATGGCGAAAGTCGGGTGGCGAAGGCCGCGATCCTCTCCGCGGTGCCGCCCTTGATGGTGCAGACGCCGAGTAATCCCGGCGGCCTGCCGAAGAAAGTCTTCGACGATCTGCAGGCACAACTCGCGGCCGGTCGCTCGCAATTCTATCGCGATCTCGCGAGCGGCCCGTTCTACGGCTTCAATCGTCCGGGCGCGAAATCGTCGGAAGCCGTGATCCAGAACTGGTGGCGCCAAGGCATGATGGGCGGCGCCAAAGCGCATTACGACGGCATCGTCGCCTTCTCGCAGACCGACTTCACCGAAGATCTGCAGAAGATCAACGTGCCCGTCCTCGTCATGCACGGCGATGACGACCAGATCGTGCCTTACGCCGATTCCGCGCCGCTCTCGGCCAAACTTCTGAAGAACGGCACGCTGAAAACCTACAAGGGTTTTCCGCACGGCATGCCGACCACGGAAGCCGAGACGATCAACGCCGATCTGCTGGCTTTTTTCAAGGCATGAGGCGGGCGGTACATCAACAGGGTCGCTTGGTCGGCGAGCGCTCTTCTCCGCTTGTTGTGGGAGAAGGGGCACGTATCACTTAACCGTTTCAGGTTGCAAAATCATTGGCTTGCTCGGGTTCCGATGCGGCGTGCTCACAGCAGTATGCCCCTCTGCCAGTGTGAAGCGCTTCATACCACAACCTCTGGATGCCCCGCTAGAAAGATCAAACGGAGAGGCCACGGCACAATGGTACGAGGCACCCGACAACCCCTGCGAACGCACCGAAGGCAACTTCAATCTGTTATCGCTCAAATGGTGCACAGTTCGTTTGTCGCTCGGGGCCTCTTGCGGAAAACGGAGGAAGTCAAATGAGCAAGTACACAAAACTGGAAAGCGACCGAGCGCAGTATTCCAGGCCGCTCGGCGCGGACGAAATGTTGGCTCGCGAGACGGAGCGTTTGCGGCGCTTGCTTCCGGCCGAACTTGGGGCTCTCAAGTCTACCAACAGTTTTTCCCTGATCGGCGATCAACTCTCGGATCGCCAGCCGGAACTGAGCCGACTGAACGTGGCCAATCACTCGGCCTGGAGCGTGCATACGGGCGGGACCATCGTACGAGGGCTGCTGGGTGCTGACGGCAGCAGGCTCAGCCGAGAGGAGATTGCTGGCGCCGGTCGCGGCGCGTCCCGGGCGGCGCCCTTTCGTCCGGCTTGGGCGGAAGCTCGGCCGACGCCCCTGCTCTCGGTGGCACCACAGGAACAAAATCTCCGTCGCATAAACGGCAAACGTTTGCGGCCTCACGGATATGTATTCGGCGCGGATGATAGGCAGCCGTTCTATCCCTCGGGCTATCCGTGGCAATGCGTCGGAAAGCTGCTGGTATGGTCGGATCCGAGTTCGCCGTCACCTCAAATGACGGGAACCGGGACACTGGTCGGCCCCAATCTCGTGCTTACGGCCGGGCACATGGCGCCTTGGGGGAGTGATCCGTGGATGATGCAGTTCATCCCGGCCTACTACAATGGTGGATCGATCCTCGGCGCAGGGGTCTATTCCTACGTCCAGTCCTATCGTGGCAACAGCGGTGCCGACAGCAAGGCTTGGGACCATCTCTTATTGAAGCTCTATGATCCGATCGGGAGCTGGATCGGCTGGATGGGCACTCGAACGTACAATGACGATTGGGAAGACGACAATGTGTGGACGCTGGTGGGATACCCCGGCGCGGTCGCCGGTGCGCAACAGCCGTCCTGGCAAGGTGGGATCAGTTTCCACGACGATGACGAAGACGGGGATGCCATGGAGCTAGAAACTGACAATGGCGATTCCTCGCCGGGCGACTCAGGGGGGCCGTACTTCGCGCAGTGGGACGATGGCCCCCACATTGTCGGCGTCGATTCAGGCGGCGAAGAAGAGTACCAGTTTCCCTTCTCCACTCAGCAAAACAATATAGCCGCTGGTGGCAAGGCGGTCGTCGATTTGGTGCTGTGGGGCCAGGCGAATTGGCCGAGCGGGTAGATTCGTCCGGCGAGGTCGCAAGAGCCGCGCTCAAAACGCCACCTCGCCGCTCGACATGACTGGTGGTCAGCACAACTCCCCGCCGACGAAAGCGGAGTTACCGTTGACGCACAACGCGCGGGACCAGCGTTTTGCGTTGCTGCCGCCGTCTGGAGGATGGCCTCCGGGCGCTCGGGCCTGTAGCCTCTACGGAAACAGCCGCGATCTGGCGCGTTAAGGCGCAGTCCCGCGACTCCATGAGAGGTGCAGGCCGATGCCGCCCCAGCTCAAACTGATTGCGCTCGATGCCGACGACCTCGCGGTCATCTCCACCCATGTGCAGGACGCGCGGGTGCAGACCTCCGACATCATCTGGCGGCAAGGCGAGAAGCGCTTCGTGGTCGGCATGAACCGGCTGGACTGGGAGCAGACGTTGGACGGCGAGACCGAGCCGCGCCGGCTGGTCTCCGCACTCCGATTCGACCGCGTGCTTGCCTGCAAATCGCGCAATATCGACCTTGCCACGCCCGAGCGGGTTTTGGACCTGGTCGGCATCGAGTTTCACGGCCAAAGCGCCCCCGGCGGCAGCGCGCTGCTCCTGTTCGCCCATGGCGGCGCGATCCGGCTCGACGTCGAATGCCTGGAATGCGAGCTGACCGACCTGGGCACTGATGAGCTCGGGACGGGGGCGGGCGGGGACGAGGGTTGACGGCGGTGGCCCGCCGCGCCATTGAGCAGGGGAACTGATGACGCCGATCCACCCCCAACGACCAGCCAAAAGACCGCCGCAACATGCCCATTCGCCTCGACCGCAGCAGCGCCGATTTCGACCAGCGATTTGCGGCCTTCCTCGCCGCCAAGCGCGAGGTCTCGGCCGACGTCGAGGCTGCCGCGCGCGCCATCGTCGACGATGTGGCGAGGCGCGGCGACGCCGCGCTGATCGAGGCGACGCGCAAGTTCGACCGGCTAGAGCTCGATGCGGCCTCCTTGCGTGTCTCGGCCGCCGAGATCGAGGCCGCGGCGAAGGCCTGCGATGCCGCAACGCTGGATGCGCTCAAGCTCGCCCGCGACCGCATCGAGACCTATCACGCCCGCCAGCTGCCGAAGGACGAGCGCTTCACCGATCCGCTCGGCGTCGAACTCGGCTGGCGTTACAGCGCAATCGAATCGGCCGGCCTCTACGTGCCCGGCGGCACCGCGGCCTATCCGTCCTCGGTGCTGATGAATGCTGTGCCGGCCAAGGTCGCAGGCGTTGCGCGCCTCGTCATGGTGGTGCCGGCGCCCGACGGCAAGCTCAATCCGCTGGTGCTGGCCGCCGCCCATATCGGCGGCGTCAGCGAGATCTATCGCGTCGGCGGCGCGCAGGCGGTGGCCGCGCTCGCCTATGGCACCGCGACGATCGCGCCGGTGGCAAAAATCGTCGGCCCCGGCAACGCCTATGTCGCCGCCGCAAAACGGCTGGTGTTCGGCAAGGTCGGCATCGACATGATCGCCGGTCCCTCCGAGGTGCTGGTCATCGCCGACGATACCGGCAACGCCGACTGGATCGCCGCCGACCTGTTGGCGCAGGCCGAGCACGATGCGAGCGCGCAGTCGATCCTGATCACCGACTCCGCGCGGCTCGCCGCCGATGTCGAAAAGGCCGTCAATGCGCAATTGAAGACGTTGCCGCGCGCCGCGATCGCCGGCGCTTCGTGGGCCGATTTCGGCGCCATCATCACGGTGAAGAACCTGAGCGACGCCATCCCGCTTGCGGACGCCATCGCCGCCGAGCATCTCGAGATCATGACGACGGACCCGGACGCGCTCGCAGGCCAGATCCGCAATGCCGGCGCTGTGTTCCTCGGCGCGCACACGCCCGAAGCGATCGGCGACTACGTCGGCGGCTCCAATCACGTGCTGCCGACCGCGCGTTCGGCGCGGTTCTCTTCGGGGCTTTCGGTGCACGACTTCATGAAGCGTACCTCGATTTTGAAATGCGGCCCCGATCAGCTCCGCGCGCTCGGTCCCGCTGCGATCACGCTCGGCAAGGCGGAAGGGCTGGACGCCCATGCCCGCTCGGTGGGATTGCGCCTCAATCTGTCATGAACAAGCCCGCGCAGGACGACACGCAGAATCGCATCGTCGGCGTCACGCTCGACGAGGAATCGATCGGCCGCTCGGGGCCGGACATCGAGCATGAGCGCGCGATCGCGATCTACGATCTGATCGAGCAGAACCTGTTCGCGCCGGAAGGCGCCGATGGGGAGGGCCCTTTCACGCTGCACATCGGCATCACCGGCAACCGCTTGATGTTCGACATCCGCCGCGAGGACGGCACGCCGGTCGTGGCGCATCTGTTGTCGCTGACGCCGTTCCGGCGGATCGTGAAGGACTATTTCATGATCTGCGACAGCTACTATCAGGCGATCCGGACAGCGACGCCGGACAAGATCGAGGCCATCGACATGGGCCGCCGCGGCATCCATGACGAGGGATCGCGCACGCTCCAGGAACGGCTGAAGGGCAAGGTGCGGGTCGATTTCGAGACCTCGCGCCGGCTGTTCACCCTCATCACCGTCCTGCATTGGAAGGGCTAGGGCATGGCCCGGAAAAGTGTGCAGCGATTTTCCGACAAGGCCATGCCCTCTATCAAAAGAGGCTAAACGCGGATGGCTGCGCCCCCACGCGCACGCGATCCGCAATCGGTGCTGTTTGCCTGCGCGCTCAACAGTGTGCGCTCGCCGATGGCCGAAAGCCTGTTGCAGCACATGTTTCCGCACGGGCTCTACGTCAAATCCGCCGGCGCCAGGAAGGGCGAGCTCGATCCCTTCGCGGTTGCCGTGATGGCCGAGCTCGGGCAGGACATTTCCACCCACAAGCCGCAGACCTTCGAGGAACTGGAGGACTGGGAGGGACTGAATTTCGACCTCATCATCACGCTCTCGCCCGAGGCCCATCACAAGGCGCTGGAGCTGACGCGCACGCTCGCCGCCGATGTCGAATATTGGCCGACGCACGATCCGACCGGCACCGAAGGCAGCCGCGACCAGAAGCTGGCTGCCTATCGCGAGGTCTGCGACCAGCTCCTCCTGCGCATCCGCAAGCGGTTCGCGAAGGTCGGTGCGGCGAGTGGGTAAACACTCGTGCCCCGGACGCAACGCAGCGCGCTTCTCGCGATGCGCTGCAGAGCCGGGGCCCATCTGACCGCGAGCGCAAGCCCCTGGGTCCCGGCTCTGCGTCGCGTCATACGGGACGATGCTTCGCATCGCCCGGAATTGCCGCGCCGCGTCCGGGACACGAAGCTATCGTAACACCCGCGTCACAGACCGCAGGCACACGCATCTGAAGTCTTCTTCGAATCGCTTAAGTCCGGGTTCCCGGGTTGTGAAACCGGCCCCCTTCCGATAGGTTCCGCGCGCAATTCACCCCCTGCTTCGTCCCCCAAATCACCCGATGCTCGGCCGCCCAAAATTCGTTCTTGCCTCCGGTTCGCCACGGCGCCTGGCGCTGCTCAATCAGGCCGGCATCGAGCCCGATGCCTTGCGGCCGGCCGATGTCGACGAGACGCCGAGGCGGGGCGAGCTGCCACGCGCCTGCGCCAATCGCCTCGCCCGGGTCAAAGCCGATGCGGCACTCAAATCAGTGCAGCTCGACGACGAGCTGCGCGGCGCCTTCATCCTCTCGGCCGACACGGTGGTGGCTATCGGGCGCCGCATCCTGCCCAAGGCCAATCTCGTGGATGAGGCTGCACAATGCCTGCGGCTCTTGTCGGGCCGCAACCACCGCGTCTACACCGCGATTTGCCTGGTCACGCCGCGTGAGGCCTTCCGCCAGCGCCTGGTCGAGACCCGCGTTCGCTTCAAGCGCCTCTCCGAGGACGACATCCAGGCCTATATCGGCTCCGGCGAATGGCGCGGCAAAGCCGGCGGCTACGCTGTGCAGGGCATTGCCGGCTCCTTCGTGGTCAAGATGGTCGGCTCCTACTCCAACGTCGTCGGCCTACCGCTCTACGAAACCACCACGCTCTTGGGCGGCGAAGGCTTCCCCATCCGCTTCGGCTGGCTCAACGCCATCGGCGTCTGAGCCCCCTCCCACAAAAATCTCGAAAACAACCCCATGCAAAGGAGGGGGCCCGGCCTGACGGCCCCTTTGCGAAGCTCGAATTGAGGTCGAGCCACATCCCCCGGTACGCTCCATCCCCCCTTGCGGGGAGGCATCGGCGGCCTGCGGCGGCGGTCGCCAAGAGAGCGCCGATGCGGAGCATCGGCTATGGAGGCGTGCCGCGAGGCCCGCTGGCCGCCATCCTAGAACCACCTGCTGCGGTGCCCTTTACCTCGTATTAGACTGCCCCCCATCATGGACGACCAAGTCAAAAAGCCCGCCGGCCCGCTCAAGTCCTGCCCGATCTGCGGCAAGCCCCAGTCGCAGGCCACCCGCCCGTTCTGCTCCTCGCGCTGTCGCGACGTCGACCTCAACCGCTGGCTCAAAGGCGCCTACGTCATTCCCGGCCGCGACGATGAAGTCGATGACGTCGAATAGTTTAGTAATATCAAATGTTTAACTGAAATGAACGGAGCGTCTGGCGGAGCCCTCCCAACCCCGCCCCCAGCTTGTGCACAGCCGGGCCGCCCCGGCGAAGCCTTCAGGCGAAGCCGGGTGGACAGGCCGCCCCGAGCCCACTATAAACCGCCCGCTCGATGGGCCTTGGCCCCTCTCTTGGAGCACGCCCAGGTAGCTCAGTTGGTAGAGCATGCGACTGAAAATCGCAGTGTCGGTGGTTCGATTCCGCCCCTGGGCACCAGCCTTCGCTGCCAGCTACGGCTCGGCAGGCCCATCTCCGCTCTCGTAGCGAAGCGGCAAAGGCTGTCGCGCTGGAGCCTTGGCGGAGGCGGGATTAGCTCAGCAGGCTATCTCCACCCCAGCAACTTCCACGTGCGGCGAGATTCCTCGTCTCCGCGTCATCAAGTCTCGCTTCGTTCAACCCATCGTGTTGTACCCGTCAGTCCGCGGCTGATATGCTTCCTTGATCAGGACAGTAATTGCAGTCCGCAAGCAGACTTCGTGGCGATGTCGGCCTTCTGATCGGATATCGATCCCGCTCGCGCTTTTTTTGATGCTCAACGAATTTTAAAGAAATTCATTCGCGGCTGCCTCGTCCTCACAATGGGAGATGTGCCATGGCTGCATCGGACTGGCGTCTCGAAGGCGAGTGGATCAAGAATTGTACGTGCGCATTTGGCTGCCCCTGCGACTTCAACGCCCCGCCGACCCAGGGCTATTGCAAGGGCATGGTCGGCATGAGGATCAGCAAGGGACATTTCGACGGGACCAGGCTCGATGGCCTGTGTTTCGCAGCCACGGTCCATTTCCCCGGAGCGCTGCATGAAGGCAATGGCAAAATGCAGCCGATCATCGATGAGCGTGCAACGCCGGAACAGCGCCAGGCGCTGTTTGACATCTTCTCCGGCAAGCATTCCGCCGAGGGGACGCTGTTCCACATCCTCAGCCTGATCGTGACCACCATTCACGATCCCGTCTTTGCGCCGTTCGAATTTTCCTTCGACAAGGAGGGGCGCGTCGCCAAGCTCGTCGTCAAGGGCGTGCTGGAGACGGACGTCGAACCGATCAAGAACCCGGTAACCGGTGCGCCGCATCGCATTCAGGTGGTCGTGCCCGAGGGCTTCGAGCACCGGGCCGCCGAGGTCGCATCGGCCGACATCCGCTCGACAGGTGCGATCAAGTTCGAAACGAAGGGCACGCACAGCTCTCTCGCCAACGTCGTGCAGACGCCGGATGGCGTTGCCGCCTGATGGCCTGATTCGCCGTTCCGACTTGCCGCGCCGTCAGTGAGGGGCTCATGAACGGGCCAGGTGTGCTCGAATATAGCGTGCTCGAACAGGTGTTACGTCGCGATCGCCTGATCGTTGCGGTCGGGCTTGTCGCGGTGGTGGCGCTCGCCTGGGCCTATCTGGCTGTCGGCGCCGGCATGGATACCGAGATGATGGCCGACATGCCGGACATGGCGCCGATGCCATGGACGCCGGTCTATGCCGCGCTGCTGTTCGTCATGTGGTGGGTGATGATGATCGCAATGATGGTGCCGAGCGCGGCGCCCACCGTGCTGCTCTACGCGGCCATCAGGCGCAAGCGCGCGACAGCGCCGGGCACCGCGGCGGAAGCCTGGGTCTTTCTCGCGGGCTATCTCGCGATATGGGCCGGGTTCAGCCTCGTTGCGGTCATGGCACAATGGTCGCTCGAACATTTGGGGCTGTTGTCCATGGCAATGACAAGTACCAGCGCGGTGTTGGGCGGCGCCATTCTGATCGCCGCGGGGCTCTACCAGTTCACGCCGCTCAAGCGTGCCTGCCTTCGCTACTGTCAGAGCCCGCTGCTGTTCCTCAGCCAGAACTGGCGGCCAGGCACGATTGGGGCACTCGGCATGGGACTTCGCCACGGCGGCTATTGCGTCGGCTGCTGCTGGTTTCTGATGGCGTTACTGTTCGTCAGCGGCGTGATGAATCTTGTCTGGATCATCGGCATAGCCGTCTACGTCGCCTGCGAGAAACTGTTGCCGTTTGGTGGAAGGCTCAGCCATGCGGCCGGAGCGGCCCTCATCATATCAGGCGCGATTCTGCTCGCGCGCGCGACGTGATCTGCGTGACACGCATTGTTGTGCCGGTTACGGCGGTTGTTTTCGATGCCGAGGGGAGGGAGGTGATTGCACGAATTTGCGAGCGCGGATTTCCTTTCGAATTTCATCACGCGAAATCCACCTTTGTTGCAAGGAGTAGGTCAATGGCATCCAATCTCGAGATCGCAAAGAAGGGCTACGAGCTTTTTCAGCAGGGCGACATTGCAACGCTCGTCAACGACATGATGGCGGACGATTGTACCTGGATATCGCCCGGCCCGAGGGATAAATTGCCCTGGGCTGGCCAAGTCAGGGGAAAACAGGAGATTGCCGGCTTCTTCGCGAAGATCGCCGAGAACATCGAGTTCTCCGAGTTCGCGCCGCGCGAGATGATCGAGCAGGGCGACACCGTCGTTGTCCTGGGCTCGGCCTCCGGTCGGATGAAGAAGACGGGCAAGATCAGCAAGAATGAATGGGCTCACGTGCTGAAATACCGCCAGGGAAAGCTGGTGTTCTTTCAGGAGTATTACGACACGGCCACGGAAATCGCCGCGATGTCGTGACGACAGGCGTGAGGGTCGCGAAGGGCGGCGTCGCTTGCGTCCTTCATGCGACGCGCATTGTTGAGCCCTCTCCCCTTGCGGGAGAGGGCTGCTCCGCCATCAGCCACATTCTCGCCCGTCTCGCCAGTTACGCGGCCAGAGACACCCTCCCACAACAAGAAGAGCGGGGAGGAAGCGTGCCTCCATTCACATGATCGTCATGCGCGCGCTTGGCCACGCATCTATCCCCCTCCAAACGCGCATGCGCGTCGACCAATGGATTGCGCTACAGTGGGGCCCATCACGATACTGCCGAGATCGCCGGTCCCCGCGAGGCCCCCATGCTCCCCATTCCCGCCGACATCTTCACCGAGCCTGACGACGTCTCCCCCGACGGTCTCGCCAATCTCGGCCCGCTGCGCCCTCTCGCCGGGGTCTGGCAGGCGGACAAGGGCATCGACATCAACCCGAAGGCCGCTGGGCCGGAGCGGCGGACGTTCATCGAGCATATCCGGATGGACCCGATCGATCCGCAGGCCAACGGGCCGCAGCTGTTCTATGGGCTGCGCTATCACATCCACATCAACACGCCCGAGGAAGACATCACCTTCCACGACCAGGTCGGCTACTGGCTGTGGGAGCCGGCGACCGGACTGATCATGCAGACGCTGGCGATACCGCGCGGCCAGGTCTTGCTCGCATCGGGCAAGGCCTCGCCCGATGACAGAAAAATCTCCGTCACGGCGAAGCGCGGCGAGACGGCTTACGGGATCTGCTCGACCGGCTTTTTGGAACAAGCCTTCCGCACCGACAGTTACCGCTGCGACATCACGTTCAACGATGATGGAAGCTGGACCTATCTCATCCAGACCGAGCTTTTCGTCAGAGGCGCGCCGTTCAATCATCACGACACCAGCACGCTCAAGCTGGTGGCGCCGCCAAAGCTCAATCCGCTGGCGGTGATCCTGAACGATCGCGCCAAGAATGATCGCGCGACAGGCGATGAGCCGGCGGCTTGAGAGTATCCTGGAGATTTGCATGAAGCCTTACGTCATCTGCCTGATGGCCTCCAGCGTCGATGGCCGCGTGCATCACAGCCGCTGGCGTCCGAAGGGCGCGGGCTCGGAGTGGTTCGAGCGGATTCATGACGAACTCGGCGGCGATGCCTGGCTGATCGGCCGCGTTACCGGCTCGGAGTTTGCCAAGGGCAAGCCGTATCCCACGTCAACGAACGCGAAGGTCCCGCGCGAAAACTGGTTTGCGCGGCGCGATGCAAAAGCCTATGGCGTCGTGCTCGATGCGCACGGCAAGATCGGCTGGGGCCGCTCGGACATCGGCGGCGATCCCATCGTCGCGGTGCTGACCGAGCGCGTGTCGGATGCGCATCTGGCAGGGCTCCGCGGCGAGGGCGTGTCCTACATCTTCGCCGGCAAATCAGAGATCGATCTTGCGCTGACGCTCGACGTCCTCAATCGCGAACTCGGCGTGAAGCGGCTGCTGCTGGAAGGCGGCGGCGCTGCCAATGGCGCATTTTTGCGCGCGGGCCTGATCGACGAGCTGAACCTGATCCTCTGTCCGGCGGTGGACGGCGCCAGGGGCGCGCCGATCGTGTTCGACTCGATTGAGGCCGAGAGCGAGCAGCGTGCGCCCGTCACCGCGATGACGCTCGAGAGCACGCGGCCGCTCGGTGGCGGCGTACTGCTGCTGCGTTATCTCCTCCAGAACGATCCGAACGCCGCAGGCCAATAAAGCAACGGCATGTCGCGAAAGTCCTCCCACATCATCATCGTCGGCGCCGGCGCGGCCGGCCTCATGGCGGCGCGCGAGCTCGCCCGTGCCCGTCGGCGTGTGACGATCCTGGAGGCGCGCGACCGCTGCGGCGGGCGCATCCATCCGCTTCCCGCTGCCGAGTTCGGGTATGAAGCGGCCGGCGGCGCCGAGTTCGTCCATGGCGAGGCGCCGGTCACGCGCGCACTGCTCGCCGACGCCGGACTTTCGCTTGAGCCGATCGAAGGGACGCAATGGAGCTTTGAGGGCGGAAAGCTTTCGCGCGAGGCGCGCCACGATCCGCACGAGGCCGAGCTTCACCGGGCGCTAAAGGCGTTGAAGCACGACCTGACCGTCGCCGAATTTTTGCACCGGTATTTTGCAGGCAGCCAATACGAGTCGCTGCGTCAGTCCATCACGCGGGTGGTGGTAGGTTACGACGCCGCCGATCCCGCGCGCGCCAGCACGCTGGCGCTGCGCGAGGAATGGATGGTGGACGTCGGACGGCATACACAGGCGCGCATCGTCGGCGGCTATGGCGCCCTCATCGAACATTTGGAGGCGGAGTGCCGCGCCCGCGACGTCACCATTCGTCTTGGCTCGGTCGTATCGGGGATCGAGGAGGCCGATGCCGGCGTCGTCATCCATTGCGCCAACGGCGAGGTGCATCGCAGCGACGCCGTCGTCCTCACCGTGCCGCTGCCGCTGCTCAAGGAGATCGCGCTGCCGTGCGCTGCCCGCGAGAAGGCCGCGGCCGCGGCGGATATTGGTTTCGGCAACGTCATCAAGATCCTGCTGCGTTTCGAGCGGCGCTGGTGGCTCGATCGGCAGGCGGATCTCTCTGACCTGACCTTCCTGCTCTCGGATGAAAAAATCCCGGTGTGGTGGACGCAGCATCCGGCGGAGCACGTCGTGCTCACCGGCTGGTTCGGCGGCCCGCAGACGGCCAGCCTTGCCAGCCTCACCGAGCCGGAGCTGATCCGGACCGGTCTTGCTTCTTTGGCTGGCATCTTCGGCCTTTCGCCTGATGATCTGGCGCAAAAGCTCGTCGCTGCTCGCGCGATCAACTGGGCCCACGATCCCTTTGCGCGCGGCGCCTATTCCTGGGCCAAGCCGCAAACGCGGGATGCGCAGGCGATGCTCGCAAGCGCGGATGGCACGGCCGTGCTGTTCTCCGGCGAAGCCCTCTACCGTGGCCGCGACATGGGCACCGTCGAGGCCGCGCTGGCGAGCGGGCAGGAGACGGCGCGGATCATCCTCCGCAAATAGGTCGGGGCTATAACATGCAGCCCTGTCGTGAACTCGGCCTCATGGTTCGAGACGCGCCGCAAAGCTGCGCTGCTCGCCATGAGGATCGGGGATTTCGCCGCGAAACAAGACTTCATCCCGAGGAGCCCGCCAAAGGCGGGCGTCTCGAAGGATGGGCCGCAAGGAAACCGATTCGCAGCCGCGCTTAGCTCGCCATCCACGCTATGGCCCGTCGGATCGCCAAGCCGACCGCCACCGCAAGCAGCACACTGCCGAGGCCTCGATCACGCGCGCGACTTTCGGACGTATTGCAGAACAAAGCAACCGCGTTGCTGCTGCCAAAATCTGGCACTTGGGGTGATAGGTCTTGCGTCATCCCCGCACCATGGCCGGGGCGATAGCGGAGGATGGAGGATGACGAAGAGCTGGATCGCGGTGGCTTCCGCCCGGCACGTCCGGATCGGACGTGCGCACGGCTTCATGCAGGTCTGTCACGGCAAGGGCGCACCCCTGCGGCGGATCTCGCCGGGCGATCACGTCGCCTACTACTCGCCGACCGAAACCTTCGGCGGCAGCGATCGGCTCCAGGCCTTTACCGCGATCGGTGTGGTCAAGCCGGGCGTGCCTTACCAGGCCGACATGGGCGGCGGCTTCCACCCGTTCCGCCGCGATGTGGCGTGGACTGAGGCTGCCGAGGTGCCGATCCGGCCGCTGCTGATGAGCCTCGCCTTCACGCGCGACAATCCGAACTGGGGCTACATGCTGCGTCTCGGCTTGTTCGAGATTTTGGACGAGGACATGGAGCTGATCCGCCATGTGGCGACGTCCAGCCGGCCGCTGCTGCTGGCTTGAACGCGCCGACGCATGCGATGCGTAGATCGGGCAGCCCAAACAAAAAACCCGCATTGCGGCGGGCTTTTCTTCTCACCAGCGGTAGCCGCCGTAATAGCCGTGTGGCCTGCCGTGGTAGCCATGCGGCCGCGGATTGTAACCGTAGCTCCGGTAATACGGGCGATAATGCCCATGAGGCCGCCAATGATGGCGCGGGCCATGCCACTGATGATGCCAGCCTTGCGCGCTGATGTCGGTCGGCTGGCTGGCCTGCATGTGTGGCCTTGCCGCGCCCTTGTCGGCGGCGTTCGCCGCGGATGAACCAGCGACCGCCGCAGCGGCAACAGCTATCGCCGCAAAGAGACTCTTCATTCCGTCACTCACTCCAATTGATGTGTGCGGCGATAACGGGATGAGTCACGCGTGCGTTCCGGCGACAAAGTGCCGCCTTGCCCGGTGCCTTGCCGGCGTAGAATCGCCGCAAAGCTTAAAGTGCGGCATCACGGATGCGGATCAGGAAAGCCGTGCCGCTCGGTGAGCGCGGCCAAGATCTTGTCCTTGTCGGCGACGAACGCGCGCCCTTTGTGGCTGCCAGTCTGATGCGGCGACGTCGCGCCGTCAGCGAGCACAAGCAGCGGCAGCCATTGATTCGTTTCGCCCACGAGGTCGATGACGGCCTGCCGCGGCCGCGCCCAGGCGATGCGCACGACGTCGATCTCGTTGGCAAGATCGGGAAACGAGGCCAGCACGCCCTCGATCAGCGCGCAGTGCCAGCAATAGAAGCTTTGGCCTGGATAGGCAGGGTCGGCAAAGCCAGGGCGGACCAGAAACAAACGATCGCGCGTCATGGGGATCAGGTCTTCCTGCCGAACCCTAGGGATAGTTCAGCAAGAAAGCCCAACCTTCAGGAAGTCAAGGACTGAACGCATTGCCCGCCAGCCGCGACAGATGCACGATTGTTTCGTCACGAGTCCGGCCAAAGAATACTGTCATGAAACGCGCTGCCATCGTCTGCCTCACCTCGCTGCTTGCCCTTCACGCAGGCGCGGCGTCCGCGAAGTCGATCACCTGCTCCTACCCGGCAGACCAGGAGCTGACGTTCGAGGTGCCAAAAAAGCAGGGTGGCCTGCCGCCGATCGACTTCGACTACCCGTCAAAAGTCACGCTGTTCAGCTTCCGCGATGACAATCTCCTGGTCGTTGCCATGGACGAATCGGACAAGAGCCGCGTCCGGGTGGTGATCTCGGCGCAGCGCGACAAGGCCAAAGGCATCTACGCCGGGCAGATCGTGACCGACCTCGGCGGCAACCAGCTCATGCTCGATAACGGCCCGGTCACCTGCAAGGTGAAGGGATAACGGCGAGGGCCATCATGCTGCCGATTGCATTCTTGGGCCCGGCCATGGCGCTTCGCGCCTCTCCCCATCGGGCGGGCATGCGAAGAGGTTACTTGAACGGATCCTGGATCGACGGCGAGGACTGCCGGACGCGGCGCACGCTCACCGGCGTGCCGTCGGAGACGAACAGCAGTTCGTACCTGCGGCCTTCGCTGTCGGTCGCGGTGCAGGTGATGTTCGAGACCTGCCGGGCGGCGAAATTGCCGGTCTGGCGGCAGACGCCGGTGGAGGTCTGCTCGGCCGGGACCGGCAGGCCGTCGACCCGGGGCCGGTCCTTGGAATTGAGCAGCATGCGGTCGATCGGCAGCTCATAGGAATTGTCGTCCGCGCGCTTGCCGTTCTCGCCCGAGAACGAGACGACGTGGCTGTCATCAGTGGGGTCGTCGACCGCGACCGCGAAATTGACCCGGCCCTTGTCGCCATGGGCGTAGGCCACCGTCTTGCAGGCGAACTCGCGCCCGGCGATCCGCAAGGTCTTGCACTGACCCGATATCAGCGCCAAGAGGTCGATGAAGGAGTTTTGCGGCTGCGTCTCGTTGACCCGGATGGGGTGGGAAGACCCCGCAAAACAAGGAGTTGCGAGAGCGATCAGGCTCGCGGCCAGAGCCGGTCGGAAGCGGCGCATGATGGGGCCCCCATGGCGCGTGGCGGAAACGGAAAAGTTCCGTGCATCAACCATCGAACCACCAATGAGTTGCGATCCCGTTCGTTGCGCGAAGCACATGCCCGTCTGGAATACCACCGCGCCACCCCTGGAGCATGATCCGGAAAGTGTGCAGCGGTTTTCCGAAAAGACGATGCTCAAACAATAATCTAAAGCGCGATGACGATTATTCCAATCTCATCGCGCGCTTTAGGCGATTCGCGAAACCGCCTCACCGCCGTCCCGGCGCGCACTTGTCGCCAGGGCCATGTTTTTTTCGTGGCGAAGCTTGCCGCCGCCACCGCCCTCCGGCAGTCTTTCCGGAAATCTACGGGGAGGCTTCGCATGTCCAAGGTCATCCCGAGCCGCGTCGCCGGCCGGATCGAAGGCGATTTCGTCGTGTTCCTGATCGGCATGCGCGTCAACAAGCCGTGGGCGCTCCACAAATGGCTGCCGGTCGCGCTCGCCATGCCGAGGATGATCAAGGAGCTGGAAAAGGCTTCGCCCGAGGTCGGCTTCCTCGGCCACACCGAGCTCGGCCTCCTCAACATGGTGCAGTATTGGCGGAGCTTTGATCATCTGGAGCGCTACGCCAAGGCGCGCGACGCGCAGCATTGGCCGGCCTGGGTCGATTTCAACCGGCGGATGAAGGAGACCCGCGGTGACGTCGGCATCTGGCATGAGACCTACTGCGTCCACGCCGGCGACTATGAGGCGATCTATAGCGGCATGCCCCCATTCGGGCTCGGTAAGGCGGGCGCCTCCGCCGAGGTCAACGCGACCACCGATAGCGCGCGGCAGCGGCTCGGCGCGGCGTAAGCGCTGTTCTCGCTCCGCCGAATGCCCCTCACACCGTCCGCGCACGCCTTCCTTCGATCGGATAGGCCGGGTCATTATAGCCCGGCGTCGAGGGATGCCCCGAGGTGACCAGGCGATCGATCAGCGCTTCGTCCTCTGCGGTGAAGCGATAATCGAGCGCGCGGATGTAGTCGTCCCATTGTTTCTCGGTGCGCGGGCCGGCGATCACCGAGGTGACGAAGGCCGAGTTGAGCACCCAGGCGACTGCGAACTGGCCGGCGGAGATGCCTTTCTTCTCCGCGTGTTGCTTGATCTCCTGCGCGAGCTTGAGCGATTCGGGGCGCCATTCGGTCTGCATCATGCGGGTGTCGTTGCGGCCAGCGCGCGTCTCCTTGTCGGGCGGAGCGTCGGGGCTGTACTTGCCGGTGAGCACGCCGCGCGCCAGCGGGCTATAGGGCACGACGCCGAGGCCGTAATAGCCGCAGGCCGGGAAATGCTCGACCTCCGGCATGCGGTTCATCGCGTTGTAATAGGGCTGGCTCACCACGGGCCGGTCGATGCCGAGCCGGTCGCAGATGTTGCAGATCTCGGCGAGACGCCAGGCGCGATAGTTCGAGACCCCGAAATAGCGCACCTTGCCTGATCGGATCAGGTCGCCGATGGCGCGCACCGTTTCTTCGAGCGGCGTCGTGTGGTCTTCCTTGTGCAGATAGTAGATATCGATGAAATCGGTGCCGAGGCGCCTCAAGCTTTCATCGGCCGCCTGCAACACCCAGCGCCGCGACAGCCCGCCGCGATTGGGATCATCGCCCATGGGATTGGCGAGCTTTGTGGCGAGCACCCAGGCGTGACGGTTGTCGGCCATTGCGCGGCCGACCACCTCCTCTGAGCCGCCCTTGGAATACGCGTCCGCGGTGTCGATGAAGTTGATGCCCGCCTCGCGCGCTTTCACGATGATCTTTGCGGATTCCGCTTCACTGGTGGGGCCGCCGAACATCATGGTCCCCAGGCAGATCGGCGAAACCTTCAGGCCACTGCGGCCGAGCTGGCGGTATTGCATGGGCTATCCTCGATGCTTTTTGCGGGCGGCAGCATAGCCACCTCACTTCGTCATTGCGAGCGCAGCGAAGCAATCCAGCTATTCGCCCGCGGCGGGAGGTCTGGATTGCTTCGTCGCTGCGCTGCTCGCAATGACGGACGACTGCGGAGGGAGACCTACTGCGGCCCCTTCAAGATCTTGAACACACCATTCGCCATCACGATGCAGCGGTCGTCGACGGTGACTTCGGTGCTCATGAAGATGAGGCTGCGGGTCGAGCGCACCAGGCGTGGGCGCGAGATCAGGATGTCGCCGATCTTCCCGGCCTCGACGAAATGGGTATCGAGCTGCACCGTGGCCATGTACTGCTTGCCGGTGACGTAGCGCGCGGTCATGCCGCAAGTGCGGTCGGCGAAGGTCATCGTCACGCCGCCCTGCACCATGCCGCGGCGGTTGTGATGTTTGTCCTGCGTGATCAGCGCGTACTCATATTGGCCGTCGACCTGGCGCTCCCACAGGGGACCGATCAGGTGCATGAAGCCGGTGGTTTCGACAATGGTCCAGCCGTCGTGCTTGAGTCTTGCGGCGGCCTTGTCGATCATGTCCGGGTCCGTCCGTGAAAGCGGGCATATGAAGCTCATTTCATCAAGCGCGCTCCTGGTGTAGTCAAGCATGATGAGACCGTTCGACGATGCCACGCGGTGGAATATCGCCGGCGCCTGCGCGGCGTTTGCGCGCCTGCCCCACAGTGACGCACCGTCGGCGCTGAAGCGCGCTGCAGTCGCCATTACACTGACGGCGGAAGGCGAGCGCGACACGTCGTTGCTGCTCACCTTGCGTGCGTCACACCTGCGCGCCCATCGCGGGCAATGGGCCTTGCCCGGCGGCCGCTGCGATGCCGGCGAAACGCCGGTCGCGGCGGCGCTGCGCGAGCTCGACGAGGAACTCGGACTGAAGCTCGCCGCAGACGCGGTGCTTGGCCTCCTGGACGATTATCCGACCCGCTCCGGCTATCTGATCACGCCCGTCGTGATTTGGGCCGCCGACGGCGAGACAATCGTGCCGAACCCGGAGGAGGTCGCCTCCGTGCATCGCATCGCGCTTGACGCGATCGAGCGCGAGGACGCCTTCGACTTCGTCGCCATCCCCGAAAGCGCGCGGCGCGTGATCCGCTTCCACCACGAAGGCAACCTGATCCACGCCCCGACCGCGGCCCTGATCTACCAGTTCCGTGAGGTGCTGGCAGGCCGCGCGACCCGCGTCGCCGAGTTGGAACAGCCCGTGTTCGCCTGGAAATGACCTTAGAAGTAAACGGCATTTTAACCTGACAGTCATGCGGCGCTTGCTACAAGAGCGCCATGCATCACCAACCGATTCGGCGCGCTCTGACGCTTGAGACCCTTGCGCTTGCACCGCTTGCGCTCGTCCTCTTCGCGTCGCCTGCGCCCGCACGCGACTCCTCCGCACTGCCGCCGGCCGTCAGCAACGCGATGGCGCAGGCTTCGCCGGCAGCCATCCTCGAGTATCGCCGCCGCCTGCAGGAGTATCAGGAGGCGCGCGCCGCCTTCGATGCCGAGGCCGGCGCCTATTGGGGCCAGATCGCGGAGAAGCGCCGCACCCGCAATGCCAAGCGGCGCAGCGGGCAGCAGGTCACGCTCGACGATTACGTGCTGGAGCAGCCGCCGCTCTACACCGGCCCGAAGCGGCCGGTGAATCCGGAGCCCACCGAAGAGCCGGAGCCGCGCCCGCGCAAGCCGATCCCGGTCGTCGCCGATCTCCTGCGCGCGGCGCAGGATCTCTACCAGTTCACGCCGCAGCGGCCGGGCGCCGAAGTCGAGTTCAAGCGCGCCTATGCCCGCTATGCGCTTGCGTCCGGCCTGACGCGCGAGCAGGCGGTGCGGGTCTATTCGTTCGAGACCGGCGGCACCGGCAATTACGACGTGCAATCGGGAATTGAACATGGTGGCACGCGCGCGATCTCGACCGCGGTCGGCTACAACCAGTTGCTGACCACCAATAGCGTCGAGCTGCTGGCCGAGCAGGGCCATGAATTCATCCGTGCGCTCAGCGAGAAGGTGGCGCGGACCTCCGGGCCGGCTCGGAACGCGCTGGAGCACAAGCTCAGCGTACTGAAGCGCATGGTGGCGCAGGCGAAGTCGGTGCCGGATACCTGGTCGGAACATGAGAAGATCGGCGACACCGCACAGGGCTGGGCGATGCACGCCATGGTGCTCGATATCGACGTCGGGCCCATGCTCCAGACCCACAAGCTCTTGACCTCGGTGCTGTTCGCGCGCGCCAAGGGCTATGCCCGCCCGCTCACCGCCGCGGAGCTCGAGATGATGAATCTCACCGGCGACGGCACCGGCCTTGACATGGTGACGATGCCGCACGCCATGCGCGAGCAGGTGCCGACCTCGAACTTCTTCCAGCGTGGCGGCTACGAGCGCAACCCGGTCGCGATCCGCCACAATACGGTAGCGAAGCTGCTGGCAGTCACCGATGCGCGGATGGATAGCAACAGCAGCAATGCCGGCGCGAAGGAATTGGCCGGAGCGTTTTGAAGGGTGACGGTCGCCGGCCGCCGCGAGCCGGGCTCCAGAGCCGCCAGCACAGATTACCGCGGAGGGCGGCTGGCGCGGTGGCCAGATGCCAGAAGCCGCGTTGTAATTTGCCGATTCGGGGATAAGATTCAGGCAAGGAATCCGGTTGAACGTTGCCGGGGCGACGCTCATGTCTTGTCGAAGCCTCCTTTGCCTGATCCTCCTGGTCCTGTCCGTTCATTTCAGCTCGGCTAGCGCCGAAAGGCGCGTGGCGCTTGTCGTTGGAAACTCGGCGTACCAGAACGTCGGCAGCCTCGATAATCCGGCGAACGACGCGTCATTGATGGCTGAAACGCTGAGAGGACTCGGCTTCACATTGGTCGGTGACGGCGCGCAGCTCAATCTAGACAAGGCGGCGCTCGATGCCGCCGTGCAACGGTTCGGACGGCAGCTGCAATCCGCGGAAGTCGGGCTCTTCTATTATGCCGGACACGGCGTTCAGGTGCGTGGTTCGAATTATCTCGTTCCGGTGAACGCAAACCCGACGCGCGAGGCCGATGTCGACTTCCAGATGGTCGACATCAATGTCGTGCTGAACCAGATGCAGGGCTCAGGCACGCGTCTCAATCTGGTGATCTTGGATGCGTGCCGGAACAATCCGTTCGGTGGGCGAGGGCTTCGCGCTTCGGGAGGTGGTCTCGCGCAGATCCGTGCTCCGGAAGGATCATTGATTTCCTACGCGACGCAGCCGGGCAATGTTGCGCAGGACGGTGACGACGGGCACAGCCCCTACACAAGCGCGCTTGCAACCACGATCCGTCGCAGTGGCCTCGACATCTTCCAGACGTTCAACGAGGTGGGGCTGGCCGTGAAGCGGGCGACCGGTGGCGCACAGCAGCCCTGGGTCTCCTCGTCTCCGATCGATGGAAACTTCTACTTCGTGAGCCCACCCGCGACATCGGCTCCGTCGTCCGTGCCCCAGCAGGAAGCGCGGCTTTCCGAGCCGACCGACCCGTTGCGGCGCGATCTTCAGACCGAATGCGACCGTCTTGCTGCCAGCCCCCTGGATGCCCAACGGCCGCGCGGAATCGAGGGCATCGAACTTGGTCACATCGACATTGTGCCGGCCCTTGCGGCCTGTGATGCTGCGATGCGCGACTACCCGGACGTCGTCCGTTTTGCCTATCAGGCGGGTCGCATTGCCTGGCTGCAGAAGGATTTCGGGCGCGCCCGCGATCTCTTTGAAGGGGCAGCCAACAGGGGGAGTGTGGCCAGCGCGAATAATCTGGGCGCGCTCTACTACGAGGGAAACGGTGTTTCCAAGGACTATGCGCTTGCGCGTGGCTGGTTCGAGAAGGCCGCAAGCAGCGGCTTCCCGCGTGCGATGGCCAATCTGGGCAGGCTGTACCAATACGGTCAGGGCGCGCCGGTGGATCTGGTCGAGGCCCGCAAATGGTATCAGAAAGCTGCCGCGGCAAATGATGCGACAGGCCTCAACGCCCTCGGCTATCTCTATGACAAGGGTATAGGCGTCCCCAGGGACGTCACGCAGGCGCGTCGATGGTACGACAAGGCTGCGGCGGAAGGGTCGGCCTGGGCTCTGGTCAACATAGGCAACCAGTACCGCGACGGGCAGGGCGTCCCTCAGGATTTTGCTGAAGCGCGCAAATGGTACGAGAAGGCTGCAAATGCCGCCGAGCCCAACGCGATGGGCTTCAACAATATCGGTGCGATGTATTTCAACGGCCAGGGAACGGCCAAGGATCCCGTTGAAGCCAGCAAATGGTACGAGAAGGCGGCGGCCCTGGGTCTGCCGCTCGCGATGACCAACCTCGGTTACCTCTACCGGGACGGAAACGGCGTGCCCAAGGAATTGGGCGAGGCACGAAATTGGTTCGAGAAAGCAGCGGCTGCCGGCGATGCGACCGGAACGAATGCGCTCGGCTATCTCTATGAAAGAGGGATCGGTGTCGCGGTCGACTACGTCGAGGCGCGGAAATGGTATGAGAAGGCGGCGGCACTGGGCAACGCCAATGCGATGACCAATCTTGGCAACCAGTATCGCGACGGACACGGCGTTCAGATTGATTTCGGAGAAGCTCGCAAATGGTACGAGAAGGCCGCGAATGCGCCTGAGCCCAACGCGACCGCTCTCAACAATCTCGGCGTGCTGTATTTCAACGGCCAGGGAACGGCCAAGGATTTCGCCGAGGCCCGCAAATGGTACGCGAAAGCGGCTGCGCTCAACCTGCCGATTGCGATGGCGAATCTCGGCTACCTCTATCGGGACGGAAACGGCGTGACCAAGGATCTGGGCGAATCACGAAAGTGGTTCGAGAAAGCGGCGGCGGCGGGCGATCCGTCGGGAATGGCTGGGCTGGGCTATCTCCATGAGAAGGGACTGGGTGTCGCCGTCGACTATGACGAGGCGCGCAAATGGTTTGAGAAGGCGGCAGACCTGGGCAGCGGCAGCGCGATGGCCAATCTCGGCGATCTCTACCGCGAAGGGCATGGAGTTACAAAGGACCTTGGCGAGGCCCGCAAATGGTACGAGAAGGCCGCGGCTGCAGGACGGACCTATGCGATGGTCAATCTCGGGATGATGTACCAAAACGGCCTCGGCGTTTCCAAAGATCCCGCGCAAGCTCGCAAGTGGTTCGAAATGGCCGTCGCCGCAGGCGACGAGTCGGCAAAAGCATCGCTGAAAAAGCTGAACGCTGACGGGCGAGAGTAGCCGTCGTGCCCCGCTTTTGCATTCGCGGGTCATGGCTCCGAATATATGGCGCCGGCCTCGCCGGCTACCGATCCGGGCCGAACTTGAACCGCCCGTCGCTCTCGAGGTACGGGCCGGTGCGCATGTAGAGCTGGCCGTTCTGGCCGATGAAGAACAGCGTGCCCCGCGGCACCTTCTTCGCGCCCTTCAGGAGGTCGCCGGCGTTGCTGGTGCCCATCTTGTACGAGAAGGTCTTGCCTTCCCGGTCATAGGCATAACCCATGTCGGGCTTCAGCTCCCACGGCGTCGCGGCGGTCTGCGCGACCGCCGGCGCGGCGAGCGCCCCAAACATCGCCACGGCCATCAAGGCGTTCGTTGGAAATCCAGTCATCCTCATCCTCCCCATAACCACTTGGTCGCCGTTCCGAACAAATCACGAACGGTCTTTGCCGGTCAATACGTGCCTCGATCGTCAACGCACCACGTCCCGTCCAACGGGTCATCGTACCCAATCACATCCTGCCCTGCAGTTTGTGATTTTCCCTTCGTCCCCTCGCGACTATGTTCCGCTTTCCGTCTAGAACGCAATTCGACAAAGAGATTGGGTAGGGATGATTCGAATGAACCATGTCATAAAAATTTGCTTGTCCGCCGGATTGCTGGTGATGCTCGCGCCCGTTGCCCATGCCGACGATTACCAGCTCAGCCACAACCAGCGGATTTCCTGCAGCCGCGGCCTTGCCCCGGGCAAGCTGAACACCGCGACCTGCAAGTCCTACACCTATCTCTTCAACACCAAGACCTCGGAATATTTCCGTTGCCAAGTCTCGCTGGCACTGACCCGCGACAACAAGGAAGTGATCAACGTGCAGACCGACGGCGGCTGCACCAAGAAACCGCGTGTCTTCGAGACCGACGGCCACTATGATTTTGATGCGACCGAGACAGAGCCGCCGAACACCAACTCGTTCTTCGGCCCCGGCGGCTATTCGGTCTGGGCCGCCGACGTGACCACACAGAAGGTCCGCGGCTGCATCATCATCTCCTCCGGCCTCGGCTCCGACATCTCCAAATGCCTGGACATGACGTTCCAGTGACGGTGCGCTCCCTCCCCCGCTTGCGGGGGAGGGTTGGGGAGAGGATGTCTCAACAATGGGACAATCCCCAAGAGGGGATGGCCCTCCACCCGGCGCTTTGCGCCGACCTCTCCCGCAAGCGGGAGAGGTTAAATCGAGCCCAACGGCACGAGTGACAGACCCTCACGCGAGCTCGCTCACATCTGCTGCGCCATGTCGACGCACCTTCCGAAGTTCCCTTAAATTCCTGTCGAAACGGCTGTTTCGCGCAGCCCTGTTTTGCCTTTTGGATGGGTTGACCCGCTCCCCTCGTCCGGCCAATTTCGTGGCCGGTTTGGGGAGAGAAAAATCATGAAATTGAAGTTGATCGGCGCAGCCTCGGCTCTTGCTCTGGTGGCGTCGGTGTCGTGTGCGCAGGCACAATCGTTCATCAACGTGCTGACCGGTGGTACCTCCGGCGTCTACTATCCGCTCGGGGTCGCGATCGGAAAAATCTACAGCGACAGGATTCCGAACGTGAAGACGCAGGTGCAGGCCACCAAGGCGTCGGTCGAGAATCTCATCCTCTTGCAGCAGGGCCGCGGCGAGCTGGCGTTCACGCTCGGCGATTCCCTCAAGGCGGCTTGGGACGGCGAGGAGGAGGCCGGCTTCAAGACCAAGCTCGACAAGCTCCGCACCATCGGCGCGATCTACCCGAACTACATCCAGATCGTGGCGACCGCCGAGAGCGGCATCAAGACCGTGGCCGACCTCAAGGGCAAGAGCCTCTCGGTCGGCGCACCGAAATCCGGCACCGAGCTCAACTCGCGCGCGATCCTCGCCGCAGCCGGCATGAGCTACAAGGACCTCGGCAAGGTGGAATATCTACCCTTCGCCGAATCCGTCGACCTCATGAAGAACCGCCAGCTCAATGCGACGCTGCAATCGGCGGGCCTTGGCGTTGCCTCGCTCAAGGACCTCTCGACCTCGAGCCCGATCACGGTGGTTGCCGTGCCAAAGGAGACCATCGATAAGATTGGCCCGCCTTTCATCTCCGCCGTGATCCCCGCGAACACCTACACGGGTCAGGACAAGGACGTGCCCACGGCGGCGGTGGTGAACTATCTCGTCACGAGCTCGGCGGTCTCCGATGATCTCGCCTATCAGATGACCAAGCTGATCTACGAGTCCTTGCCGGAACTCGCCAACGCGCATGTCGCCGGCAAGGAGATCAAGCTCGAGACGGCCGCCACTGGCAGCCCGGTTCCACTACATCCCGGGGCGATCCGCTATTACAAGGAAAAGGGACTGATCAAGTAAGTGGCGCAGTCTGCTGTCGGGCTTCACGGCCGTGCAAAAGCGCGAAGCGCGTCTTCACGCCAATGCCCCGGCCGTCCACGCTCTGCGGCTGGCGAGAAAGATCGTGGATGCCCGGGACAAGCCCGGGCATGATGGTTTGGAGATGCTGCTCCAATGCTATAAGCCCTGCTAGGGCTGGGGACGAGTTGGATGCTGGAAAAGGCAGAGGGCGCAGAGGCGCCCATCAAGGTCGAATTCGACAATTTCGAGCATGGCTTTCCGGAAGGGTTCGGACCGGGCTGGTGGGGTCATCTCGCCTACTGGATCGGCATCGCGTTTGCGGCCTTCCAGCTCTACGTCGCCGCTTTCAACTATTTGCCGAGCCAGGTGGTGCGCGGCGTCCATGTCGGCTTCCTCCTGCTGCTGACGTTCGGTCTGATCGGCAACTTCACCGCCAGGAGCGACGTCGGCCGCGCGATCGGCTGGCTGATCGGCGGCGCCGGGTTCTTGTGCGGTCTGTATCAATGGATCTTCTATGCCGATCTGATCGCGCGCGACGGCGATCCGACGCGGGTCGATCTCGTCGTCGGCACGCTTCTCGCGGTGCTGATCTTCGAGGGCACACGGCGGCTGATGGGCGCGGCGCTGCCGTTGATGTGCGGCGCGTGTCTCATCTACTGGTTCTTCGGACAGTACCTGCCGTCGCCGCTCAACCATCGCGGCTATGACTTCGACCAGATCGTCACGCATCTGTCCTTCGGCACCGAAGGCTTTTACGGCGTTCCGATCTACGTGTCGGCGACCTACATCTTCCTGTTCATCCTGTTCGGCTCGTTCCTGGAGCGCGCCGGCATGATCCAGCTCTTCACCGACGTATCGCTCGGCCTGTTCGGCCGCACCCGCGGCGGCCCGGCGAAGGTGGCGGTGTTCGCTTCGGGCATGATGGGCACGATCTCGGGCTCAGGTGTTGCCAATGTCGTGACCGTTGGCCAGTTCACGATTCCGCTGATGATCAAGTTCGGTTATCGCCGCGCCTTCGCCGCTGGCGTTGAGGCCACCGCGTCGATGGGCGGACAAATCATGCCGCCGGTGATGGGCGCGGTCGCCTTCATCATGGCGGAGACGCTCGGCGTGCAATACTCGGAGATCGTCAAAGCGGCGGCAATTCCGGCGGTGCTCTATTTCGCCTCCGCCTTCTGGATGGTGCATCTGGAAGCCGGCAAGCATGGGCTCACCGGCATGAAACGCGGGGAGATCCCGAGCGCCTGGAAGGCGTTGGTGACGCGCTGGTATCTCGTGCTGCCGCTCGCAGCGCTCGTCTACATGCTGTTCGAAGGCTTCACGCCACTCTATGCCGGCAGCATGGGCCTGGCACTGACCGTGACGCTGATCCTGGGGGCCAGCATCACGGCGGGAGCGTCGGCAATGGTGATCCGCTACATCTTCTGGATCGGGCTTGCGCTGGTCGTCGCCGCGCTGTCGCGCGACGGCCTCCAGATCGTGCCGGTCTTATGTGTCGTCGCCGGGCTGATCGTGATCGCCGCGTTCGTCCGTGGCGGGCTTGCTGCCTTGCGCGCCTGCCGCGATGCGCTGGCCGAAAGCGCAAAATCCGCCATCACCGTCGGCATGGCCTGCGCCATCGTCGGCGTCATCATCGGCATGATGTCACAGACCGGCGTCGGCACCATCTTCGGCGGCTGGGTGATCGGACTTGGGGAGAAGAGCCTGTTTCTGGCGCTGATCATGACCATGCTGCTGTCGATCCTGCTCGGCACCGGCATTCCCACGATCCCGACCTACATCATCACCGCTGCACTCGCCGCCCCAGCGCTGGCAAAGCTCGGCGTGCCTCTGATCGCGAGCCACATGTTCGCGTTCTATTACGGTATCATGGCCGACCTCTCGCCGCCGGTCGCGCTCGCCGCGCTTGCCGCAGCGCCGATCGCGAAGGAAAATCCCGACAAGATCGGCTGGGAGGCGATGCGTATCGCGCTCGCCGGCTACGTCATCCCCTTCATCTTCGTCTACTCGCCCGCCCTGACGCTCCAGGCCGGCGATCCCATGGCCGCAAAGCTCGGCTTCTACGGCGCGGTGGCGCTCGCGACCTTCAAGGCACTGGTGGCGATCGGCCTGTTCGGCATGGTCGCGATCGGCTTTTTGTTCACACGGCTCAGCTTGCTCGAACGCGCGCTCGCGCTCGGCGCCGCGCTCTGCCTGCTCGGTGAATTCATCTTCAGCGACACCATCGGCTTCGTTCTGACGGCGGTGATCGTGCTCTGGCAATGGCGGCAGCGCCCGCCGGCTGCGGTCGAGGCGGTGTGAGCCTCTGCCTCGCATCAGCGGGAGCCGTGAAGGCGCTGGCGCTCACGGCCTTCACGCTCGTGTGGACGCATTCGATCGAGAAGGTCGACTGGCAGGAAGACTGGCGCGTCTCGCCGGCCGGCCTCGAGCTCGTGCAGGCGCGCGTCAAAGGCTCCGGCGCCGGCATGGAGCCGCCACCCGAGGCGCGGCTGGTGGACGGCTGGTTTCAATGGCGGCCGAAGCGGGCGCCGATGCAAGAGGTCGTGCTCGGCAATTCCGGCGCGGCGGGCGAGTGGCGGTTGTGCAGCGAGGGAAAATGCCGGACCTTGTCGGAGATTTTCGGTCATCCGATCGGTGCTGGTGTCACCACGATGAAGGTCTGCAACAATCCGTAGCCCGGCTGGAGCGAAGCGCAATCCAGGATTTTCTCCAGGATTGAGCTGCGCTCCATCGGGGCTACAATGACAACAACAAGGGAGACACGCGATGGATCGGCTCAAGGGCAAGGTTGCGATGGTGGTCGGCGCCGGCTCGATCGGCCCGGGCTGGGGCAACGGCAAGGCGACCGCGGTGACCTTTGCGCGCGAGGGCGCGTCGGTATTCTGCGTCGACCGCAACGCTACCGCTGCCGAGGAAACCGCGAAGATCATCACGAGCGAGGGCGGCAAGGCGGTCGCTTTCACCGCCGACGTTGCGCGCGCGAGCGACATCGAGGCGATGGTCGAGGCGTGCCTCAAGGCCTATGGCCGCATCGACGTGCTCGACAACAATGTCGGCATCGCCGAGATGGGCAGCGTGGTCGAGGTGGCCGAGGAGAGCTGGGACCGCGTCTTCACCGTCAACCTCAAGAGCGCCTATCTCACCATGAAGCAGGTGATTCCGGTGATGGCAAAGCAGGGCGGCGGCTCGATCATCAACATCTCGTCGATAGCCTCGATCCGCCACATGGGCCTTTCCTACGTCACCTACGGCACTTCGAAGGCCGCGATGAACATGATGACGCGCACCACGGCAGTCGAATTCGCGCGCCACCATGTCCGTGTCAACGCGATCCTGCCCGGCCTGATGAAGACGCCGATGGTCGAGCATTCCGCGGGGCTCGCCGCCAGCTATGCCAAGGGCGATGTGGAGGCGATGTGGCGCGCCCGCGACGCCCAGGTGCCGATGGGCCACATGGGCGACGCCTGGGACGTCGCCAACGCCGCGCTGTTTTTGGCTTCCGACGAGTCGAAATACGTGACCGGCATCGAGCTCATCGTCGACGGCGGTATCACCTGCAAGTCGGGGGCGTAGGCCGCGCGCATCATCCCCCCGCACTCAGCTCCGCACGATCGAGCTCTTCCTCGAGCTTGTGAAATGCGTCGTCGCCGATCACCTCGGTGGCGCGCAGGTCGAAGATGGTCTTGCGGGCCGCGTCGATGGCGCGGCGGCGCAAGGGATCGGCGGGCAGCTCGCCGCTGGCGACGCCGCCGTCGGGATCGCTCTCGGCCTGCATCAGGATGGCACGATATTCGAGCCTCAGGATTTCCGCCTCCTCCGACGGATCGCTCTCGATCGCATCGAGCGCAGCGCGATAGGCAATCGCCCGCCCGCGCGCGACCTCCGCGCCGACGGGATCGTCGTCCTTGAGGCCGAAGGCGAGGATCAGCGGCCGCAGTGTCAGGCCCTGGATGACCAGTGATCCCAGCACCACCGCAAAAGCGATGAAGACGATGAAGTCGCGATAGGGAAAGTTTTCCGGCAAGGCAAAGGCGGTGGCGAGCGTGACGAGGCCGCGCATGCCGCACCAGGAGATGATCAGGCCACCTTTCGGCGAGGCGACGGCCTTCGGATCCTTTGGGTGATAGATCCCGTGCGCGATCAGCGCGCGCAGCGTCGTGCGGTAGAAGGTCACCCAGGCAAGCCGCACCAGCATCACGGTGAGCAGGATCCAGCCGGCCGCCACGCAGTACTCCCAGCGCACGTCCTCGTTCAGTCGCGACCAGATCGGCCGCATCTGCATGCCGATCAGCATGAAGGCGAGCACGTTGAGCACGAACACCATCGTCTCCCACACCGCGTAGGACGGCACGCGCAGCCGTGCCGGAACGCGGGCAGGTGCCGTGCGCGCGATCGTGATGGCGTAGACGACGATGGTGAGGATGCCGGAGAGGCCGAGATGCTCGGCGGCGATCCAGACCATGAAGGTGGTGGCGAATTGCACGATGATCGCGCTCGGCGCTTCCGTCACCCGCTCCATGAACAGTGGGAAGATGCGGGCTGCGAGAAATCCAGCGATGACGCTGCCGACGAGGGCCAGCGCAATCGTCGGCGCGACCGCGCTCCATTTCAGGTGCTGCATGGCGACCGCACCGACCGCGATGCGATAGATGAGCAGCGAGCTTGCGTCGTTGAGGAGGCTTTCGCCTTCCAAGACCTTCACCATGCGATAGGGCAGCCGCACCTGGCTGAGGATCGCGACTGCGGCCGCGGCGTCCGGCGGAGCCACGATCGCGCCGAGCGCGACCGCGGCGGCCCAGGGCATGTCCGGGATCAGCCGGTGCGCGACAAATGCGACGCCAGCCGTGGTCAGGCCGACCGCCGCGACGACCAGCGTCGAGACGGGAACCCAGTTGTTGCGAAGATCGCGCAGCGAGGTATCGTAGGCGGCATCGAGCAGCACCGGTGCGACAAAAAGCGCCAAAGCCAGATCGGGCTCGAGCGTCCAGGTCGGGCTGTCCGGCACGAAGGCGATCGCGGCGCCGCCGATGGCGAGAAAGGTCGGGTAGGGGACCTTGATCCGCCGCGCCAGCGCCGATAAGGCAACGGCGCCGAGCAGAAGTGCGATGATCCATTCGAAGGTCGACACGAGATATCCTTAGAACCGTCAGCGATACGATGCGATAGGCCAAGGCGCGATGAGATTGGATGAATCGGCGTCGCGCGCTTTAGTGTTTGAGCATGATCTCATCGCGCGGGAGAACCGCTTCACACTTTTCCGGATCATGCTCTAGCATCAATCCGGCTGTATAGTGGAGAGCGCCTCCACGACGCGAGAATTTCCGACTGTAACGACGATGCGCCGATCCATTCTGATTCCGAGCCTCTGCGCTGCCATGATCCTGTACGTGCTGCCGGCTCATCGAGGCCGGGCCGCGACCGGCGGCGAGCCGGCTGCTGTCGGGCAAGTCGACGTCGCGCCGTGCCTCGCCGCAAGCGCGGCGGACGATGTCGAGAAGGCGACATCCGTCTGCGCTGACGTGATCGACAACGAGAAGACCGGCAAGCCTGATCTGGTCAAGGCGCTGGTCGCGCGCGGTGCGCTGTTTGCACGGCACGACCAGATCGATCGCGCCATCGCCGATTACAGCCGCGCGCTTTTGTTCGATCCCTCGCTTGCCGACATCTTCAACGCGCGCGGCGAGCTCTGGCTGAGGAAGGGCGACCGGCCCAAGGCGGTGCAGGATTTTGGCGCGGCGCTGCGGATCAATCCCAGCCACGAGAAGGCCAGGGCCAACCACAAGGCGATGGCGCAGGAGCTCGAGCGCCTCGGCGCCCAGATGGCGGTCGCCGGCAAGCCGAGCTTCATCTGCGCGCGCGCCCGCCGCGCCGTGGAGAAGGCGATCTGCGCCAGTCCCGAGCTTGCCGATCTCGACCGCGAGATTTTCGCCGCCAACGCGCGCGTCCTGCACGAGGCCCGTAGCCCTGCGGAAGCCAAGACTCTCCAGCGTGAGCAGGACGACTTCATCGCCCGCCGCAGCGCCGAATTCGGCCGGCCGGGATATGATCTGAAGAAGGCGATGAAGGATCGCTTGCAGCGGTTGAACGGGGTGGATGGGTATTGATGGCGGTGTCGTTCACCTCGCCCCGCTTGCAGGGAGAGGTCGGATCGCATCGCCAGATGCAATCCGGGTGAGGGGGACTCTCCGCGAGGCCAACTGTTACCACCCCCGTGGAGACTCCCCCTCACCCCAACCCTCTCCCCGCAAGCGGGGCGAGGGAGGGCCAGGCCAATCCGCCCCTAACACCGACTCGAAGCTTGAACCTGTCTCGGCGCGACTGCGACAACGGAGAAAGCCGTCCTCACGGAGCCATCACCATGTGCGGTCCGCAGCATTCTGCGCCACTTCCGTTCCTTGCCAGATCCGTGCTGCTGGGCGTCAGCCTTTCGCTCGGCCTCGCCCTTGCTGCTGGCCCCGCCGCGGCGGGCGGCGCCTTGGTCGATTGCGTGCTCGGCAGCAAGGAGCCCATTCCGCTCCTCATCGCGGCCTGCACCACGATCATCGATCAGACCGCAAATGCGGCCCTCGACCGCGCCGCGGCGCTGGTGGTGCGCGCCGATGCCAATGCGAAAACCTCCGGCGGCTTGTCGGACGCCCTGAAGGATCTCGACCGAGCCATCGCGCTCGATGGCCGGAACGCCCGCGCCTTTCGCCTGCGCGGCGATCTCCTGCGCGAGGCCGGCGGCGATCTCAACCGCGCCGCCGCGGACCTCAGCAGGGCGATCGAGCTCGATCCGCAGGATGCCGAAGCTTACGAGCTGCGCGGCGTGGTCTACACCCATCAGCGCCGGCTCGACCGCGCCATTGCCGATTACGACCAGGCGATCAAGCTGAGGCCCGACTATGCCCAGGCCTGGTCCGACCGCGGCGCGACCCATTATCTCGGCGGCGACCACGAGAAGGCGATCCGCGATCTCAGCGAGGCGCTTCGGCTCGATCCGAACCGGGCGCGCAGCTACACCAATCGCGGCGCGGCCTACAGGAAGCTCGGCCAACTTGACAAGTCCATCGCCGACGACAGTGAAGCGATCCGGATCGATCCCAAGGTACCAGAATATTACGACAATCGCGGGCTGTCCTATGCCGACATGCGCGAGTACGACAAGGCGATCGCCGACTACGACCAGGCGCTCAAGCTGGAGCAGCGGCCGAACTTTTTCACCAACCGTGGCGATTCCTACCAGTTCAAGGGCGAACTCGGCACTGCGCTCGGCGACTACGAGGCCGCGCTGAAGCTCGACCCGAAGTTCGCGCTCGCCTACAACAACCGCGGCGTGCTCTACGAGAAGATGGGAGAGCGCGCGAAAGCGCTGGCCGATTACGAGACGGTGCTGCGGCTCGATCCCGGCAACGACAGCGCGACCAGAGGCCGCCGCCTCATGATGGCGGAGATCGCCAAGTTCGGCGGCACGCCGGTACGCCCGCTGAATGCGCCCGATCATGCCGGCCCGTCCTTCGATTGCGCCACCGCCAAGCGCGAGGTCGAGAAGGTGATCTGCGCCGACCCGCAGCTCGGCGTGCTCGACCGACAGATCGCTGGCACCTATGCGCGCCTGCTGAAATCGTCGAGCGGCCGCACCGCCGCCGATCTCCGCCGCACCCAGCGCGATTTTTTGAGTGCCCGCAACACGAGTTTCGGCCGGCCGGGCTACGATCTGAAGAAGGCCATGCAGGAGCGTTTGCAGCGGCTGAACGGGTTGGACAGCTAGCTCCTTCCGCATTTTCATCTGCGTTCCCTCCCCCCTCGCGGGGCAGGGCCAGGGAGGAGTAGCCACAAACGCCGGACTGTACCCCTCTCCCCCGAAAGGCAGGCCGCAGCTCACCTCAATCGCTTCTTCGCGAGCGAATCGTCGCTTCGCCGAAAGACCCATCCTTTTCGGCTTGAACCGCAGCCCGTTCCTGGGAAAATATCCGCCAAACAGCGCGTGCAATTGACCCTGATCATGGCGGAACGGCATTTTCGCCGTCAGGTCAAAGGCCGCGAATAAGAGCAAACGGGAGCCGGGTATGAACCTCCAAGGAAGCCTCGAAGGCAAGAGCCGATATCATGAGGTCCATGCGCGCTCGCTGGCCGATCCCGAAGGCTTCTGGGCCGAGGCCGCCAAGGAGATCGACTGGATCGAGCCGGCGAAGAAGATTTTCGACCCCGCTCAGGGCACCTATGGCTGCTGGTTCGCCGGTGCCGTCGTCAACACCTGCTACAACGCGCTCGACCGCCACGTCGAACGCGGCCGCGCCGACCAGCTCGCGCTGATCCATGATTCCCCGCTGACCAACGGCATCACCAGGTTTACCTACGCCGAACTTCTCAAAGAGGTGCAGGCGCTCGGCGCGGTCATGCAGGATTTCGGCGTTGCGAAGGGCGACCGCGTCCTCCTTTATATGCCGATGGTGCCGGAGGCGGTGGTCGCCATGCTCGCCTGTGCGCGCATCGGCGCGGTGCACTCGGTCGTGTTCGGCGGCTTTGCTGCCAAGGAGCTCGCCACCCGCATCGACGACGCGCAGCCGAAACTGATCCTCTCCGCAAGCTGCGGCATCGAGCCCGGCCGCATCGTGCAGTACAAGCCGCTGCTGGACGAGGCGATCAAGCTCGCGGCGGCGCAGCCGAAAGCCTGCATCATCCTGCAGCGTCCGCAGCACGTCTGCGAGCTGACTCCAAGCCGCGACTATGACTGGGCGAGCCTGCGCCGCAAGGCGCTGAACGACGGCAAGCGCGCGCCATGCGTGCCGGTCGCGGCCACCGATCCGCTGTACATCCTCTACACGTCGGGCACGACAGGCATTCCCAAGGGCGTGGTGCGCGACAACGGCGGGCATCTTGTCGCGGTGAAATGGTCGATGTTCAACCTCTACGGGGTCAAGCCGGGCGAGGTGTGGTGGTGCGGTTCCGACATCGGCTGGGTGGTCGGCCACAGCTACATCGTCTACGGCCCGCTGATCCATGGCGCGACCACGGTCATGTACGAGGGCAAGCCGGTCGGAACGCCCGACGCGGGTGCATTCTGGCGGGTGATAAGCGAACACAAGGCGGTGGCGCTGTTCACCGCGCCGACCGCGTTCCGCGCGATCCGGAAAGAAGATCCGGACGGAAAATTCATCCGGCAATATGACCTGTCGAAATTCCGCACGCTGTTCCTCGCCGGCGAGCGCGCCGATCCGCCGACGGTGGAATGGGCGGAAACGCAGTTGAAGGTGCCTGTCATCGACCACTGGTGGCAGACCGAGACCGGCTGGTGCATCGCCGGCAATCCGGTGGGCGTCGGCATGTTGCCGGTGAAGCACGGCTCGCCGACCGTGCCGATGCCGGGCTATCAGGTCGACGTGGTGGATGAGGCGGCCAAGCCCGTTGCCGCCAACACGATGGGCTCGATCGTCATCAAGCTGCCGATGCCGCCGGGCTGCCTGCCGACGCTTTGGAATCAGGACGCGCGTTTCAAGGAGGCCTATCTCACCGAATTCCCCGGCTACTACAAAACCTCCGATGCCGGCTACAAGGACGAGGACGGCTATGTCTGGGTCATGGGTCGTACCGACGACATCATCAACGTCGCCGGCCACAGGCTGTCGACCGGCGGCATGGAGGAGATTCTCGCTTCGCATCCGGATGTCGCCGAATGCGCCGTTCTCGGCGTCAAGGACGCGATCAAGGGCGAGGTGCCTTGCGGCTTCCTGGTGCTGAAGGCGGGCGTCAAGCGCGCGCCAGCCGACATCGAAAAGGAGATCATCGCGCTGGTGCGCGACAAGCTCGGCCCGGTCGCCGCCTTCAAGCTCGCCATCACCGTCGGCCGCCTGCCCAAGACGCGTTCCGGAAAAATTCTCCGCGGCACCATCAAGAAGATCGCCGATGGCGAGCCCTGGACCATGCCGGCCACCATCGAGGATCCCAAGGTGCTGGATGAAATCGGGGATGCGTTGAAGGGCAGGATGTGAGGCGAAGTGCGTCCTTGCTGAGTACGAGGCTGTCGCCTGATCTCCTTTGTCATCACGCGCGAAGGCGGGCGATATCGAGATTTACAACATGCCGCAGCATATTTGCGGACTTACATTTTCCTCATTCCGCGCTACAGAGTGCCGGTACATCGAGGACCCCTTATGCCCATCACGACCGCGTCGCGCCTTCTCACTGCCGTTCTGCTTGCGCTGGCCCTCGGCGCCTGCGCCGCGCGCAACCAGGCGCCGGTGGCGATGGGTAATGACGATGACGATGCCGTCTGCCAGAGCCGCGGCTATGCGCAAGGCTCGCCCGAGTACGTTGCCTGCCGCAAGGACCGCGATGTCCAGCGCAACGCTGCGATCGCCCGCGCCGACCGCCGCCAGCGCGATCTCGGCGAGTACATGCTGAACCATCCGGAGCGGCCATAGGTCGCCTCGTCCACCCACGGAGGCCGTCATGAACGAGGACAAGTTCAATACCAGCCTGCGTCAATTCCTGAAGCAAGTCGGCGTCACCTCGCAGCGTGAGATCGAGAAAGCCGTGCGCGATGCGATCGCATCAGGCAGGATCAAGGGCCACGCGAAGCTGAAGGCGAAGATGGTGTTGACGATCGACAGCCTCGGACTTAGCCATGAGGTGAAGGACGAGATCGAGCTCGGGTAAGCTTTAGTTGGACTTGGCAGATGCGGTCAGCACCCGCCCGCTCTCTGCACACCCGCGAAAGCGCGTGATCGAGTGCGCCATCGCGTATCACACAATGGCGGCGACCTCCGCATTGCAAAAACCGTGTTTGCCAGGTGAGGACTTGCGCGAACCTCTGATAGCCGCGCTCTGTCGACGGGCAAAACGCCCGGCCAGGTTTCGCGACCGGCATTTTTCGCGTCCATCGAAATTCCGATACTGCGTATCAAAGAGGCGAAGGCGCGCGAATGCGGCGGAGAGTCTGGATGATCACGACAGGATTTGCGGATGTATCGGGAGCTTCGTGAGGATCGGCCAGCGCAGCCCTGATACGGCGCGGCTTCTCCACGGAATTATGTATTACGGAAATTCATAGTTATCGTATTGATGCCGTCCCGGTCCTGAAACTGGAGCGGATGTCATGCGAGTATCGATCTATCGCCGTCACACCGAGGAGCCGCGTTCGCGCGGCGTGTCGAAGGGTGAGGCGGAGGGGGCCTTCATCCTTCGAGACCCGCGCTTCTCTGGATGACGTCCGACAGCGCTGGCAACGACGCTGTGTGCGGACGCGCTATGCCCTCCCAACGTCGTCGCGGCTTTTCGTCAGCACGACGGCGCAAGCTCGGTGCACGGCTTTCGCTCACGAGGATTCGTCGAGCTATCCGGCAGATGACAAAATAAAAACGCGGCGGATTGCTCCGCCGCGTTCAAATCGATTTCGGAGGAGGCAGTGAAGCCTACTCCTCGTCCTCCTGCTTCTTGCCGCCGAGCGTCTTCAGCTTGGCGAACACGGCGTCGACGTTGAGGTCGTCGCTGCTCTTCTCCGCCGGCTCGTATTCGTCCTTCTTCGTGGTCTCGGAGGCCGGCAGCAGGGTGGCGCCGCCATAGGCAGCGTCGACCGGTTTTTCCTTGGCTGCGCGTGCCACCTCGAAATCGAGCTCGATCTGCGAGCAGAGGCCGAGGGTGACGGGGTCGATCGGCGTCAGCGCCGAGGTGTTCCAATGGGTGCGGTCGCGCACGCTCGCGATCGTGCTCTTGGTCGTGCCGACCAGGCGCATGATCTGGGCGTCCTTCAATTCGGCGTGGTTACGCAGCAGCCAGAGGATGGCGCTCGGGCGCTCGTGGCGGCGCGAGACCGGGGTGTAGCGCGGCCCCTTGCGCTTGGGCTGGGGCGGCAGCACCACCTTGCTCTCCTGGAGGCGGAGCCGGTAGTCGGGGTTCTTCTCGCCCTTCTCGATCTCCTCGCGGGTCAACTGGCCGTTGGAGAGGGGATCCATGCCCTTGATGCCTTGGGCGGCGTCGCCGTCGGCGATCGCGCGCACCTCCAGCGGGTGCATCTTGGTGAAATCGGCAACCTGGTCGAAGGTCAGCGCCGTGTTGTCGAGCAGCCAGACGGCGGTCGCCTTGGGCATCAGAGGTGCGTTGCTCATGGCAAATCTCCTTTGTGCTTCGCCCACCCCTCTGGAGGCGAAACCGGTGGTCATCAGCGATGACGGGAATTAACGCCTATATAAGCCGTCATGGGGCAATTACGCAATGGTTCTGCTATAGATAGTGCCTTGACAGCGCCCGAAAGGGGGCCCAAGTCCGTGTAAAGTCCGAGCAGACCGTACCTAGGCCCTATTCCATCCATCGACCGCGCCCCGGCCTTTTGCCCGAGGGGTGATTCGGTCCCGAGATCGCTTCATGTCAGCCAAACCAGACCTCAAGATCGTGCTTTGTTCTCCCCGCGGCTTCTGCGCGGGCGTGGTGCGGGCCATCGACACCGTCGAACGTGCGCTCGATAAGTACGGCGCCCCGGTCTATGTTCGCCATGAGATTGTGCACAACAAGTATGTCGTCGATGGGTTGAAGAAGAAGGGCGCCATTTTCGTCGAGGAGCTGGCCGAAATCCCCGAAAATACCACCGCCCCGGTGGTGTTCTCGGCCCACGGCGTGCCAAAGTCGGTTCCAGCCGACGCGCAGTCGCGCAACCTGTTCTCGCTGGATGCGACCTGCCCGCTGGTGACCAAGGTTCATCGCGAGGCCGCGATCCATTTCAAGCGCGGCCGCGAGATCTTCCTGATCGGCCATTCCCATCACCCCGAGGTGGTCGGCACGCTTGGCCAGCTTCCGCCCGGTGCCGTGACCCTGATCGAGACCGCCGAGGATGCCAAGACCATCACGCCGAAGGACCCGAACAACCTCGCCTTCGTGACCCAGACTACGCTTTCGATCGATGACACCGCGGAGATCGTGGCGCTCTTGAAGGAGCGCTTTCCGAACATCAACGGGCCGCACAAGGAAGACATCTGCTACGCCACCACCAATCGCCAGCTCGCGGTGAAGAAGGTGGCGCCGGTGGTGGACGCGCTGATCGTGGTCGGCGCGCCGAACTCGTCGAACTCGCAGCGCCTGCGCGAGGTCGCCGAGCGCGAAGGCTGCAGGGTCGCCGTGCTGGCGCAGCGCGCCGCCGACATCGACTGGGACAAGTTCGGCAACATCGAGAGCCTCGGCATCACCGCAGGTGCATCCGCGCCCGAAGTGATCGTCGAGGAGATCATGGACGCTTTCGCCGAGCGCTACACGCTTCATGTCGAGACGGTCTCGGCCGCGGAAGAGAACGAGTTCTTCCCGCTGCCGCGCTCGGTGCGCCCCGAAGCCGCTGCCGAGTAGTCTTGTATGGCGGTCTACACCGACGTCGCCGCCGACGAGCTTGCGGATTACCTGAGCGAATATGATCTCGGCGAATTGCTCTCCTACAAGGGCATCGCCGAGGGCGTCGAGAATTCCAACTTCCTGCTGCACACCAGCAAGGGCTCGTTCATCCTCACGCTCTATGAGAAGCGCGTGGCGAAGAACGACCTGCCGTTCTTCCTCGCGCTGATGACGCATCTCGCCGAGCACGGTATCAACTGTCCCTTGCCGGTGAAGGCGAAGGACGGCAAGGCGCTGCACGAACTCGCGGGACGGCCTGCGGCGATCATCACCTTTCTCGAGGGCATTTGGCCGCGCAAGCCGAACGCCACGCATTGCGCGGGCGTCGGCGACGCGCTGGCGAAGATGCATCTGGCCGGCGCCAATTTCGCGGCTCGGCGCGACAACGCGCTCTCGGTGTCCGGCTGGCGGCCGTTGTTCGATTCGGCCGCCGCCCGCGCCGACGAGGTGCAGATTGGATTGCGTGCGTTCCTTGAAACCGAGCTCGACTATCTCTCGAGCGGTGTCTGGCCGAACAACCTGCCCGAGGGCGTGATCCACGCCGACCTGTTCAACGACAATGTCTTCTTCCTCGGCGACCAGCTCTCAGGGATTATCGACTTCACCTTCGCCTGCAACGACATGTTCGCCTATGACATCGCCATCTGTCTCAATGCCTGGTGCTTCGAGCCGGATCATTCCTTCAACGTCACCAAGGCGCGCGCCTTCCTCAATGCCTATGGGCGTGTGCGAAAGTTGACTGAGGCGGAGGAAGCCGCGCTACCACTGCTGGCGCGAGGTGCGGCGATCCGCTTCCTGCTGACACGGCTGGTCGACTGGCTCAACGTGCCGCCGGGCGCGCTGGTGCGCCCCAAGGACCCGCTCGAATACGTCCGCAAGCTACGCTTCCACCAGAGCGTTTCGAGCGTGCGCGACTATGGCCTCTTGCCCTCGGGACTAGTCGCGTGAGCGAGCTGCCCAATGTCATGATCTTCACGGATGGCGCGTGCTCGGGAAATCCCGGGCCCGGCGGCTGGGGCGCGATCCTGAGGTTTGGCGACAAGGAGAAAGAGCTGAACGGCGGCGAGCGCCACACCACCAACAACCAGATGGAGTTGATGGCGGCGATCTCGGCGCTGGAGGCGCTGAAGAAGCCCTGCACCGTCGATCTCTACACCGACAGTCAATATGTCCGGCAGGGCATCACCGGCTGGATCCATGGCTGGAAGCGCAATGGCTGGCGCACCGCCGACAAGAAGCCGGTGAAGAACGTCGAGCTCTGGCAGCGCCTCGACGCCGCGCTGAAGGCGCATGAGGTGCGCTGGCACTGGATCAAGGGTCACGCCGGCCACCCCGAAAACGAGCGCGCCGATCAACTCGCGCGCGACGGGATTGCGATGGCGAGGCTGCAGCAGCGGGTGAGGGAGTAGAGCGAGCCACGCGCCCCCGTCATCGTCGCAGAAGTCGCACACCCTCAGGCGTCATCGCCCGACTCGACCGGGCGATCCAGTACGCTGCGGCAGTCGTCGTGGATCTCGAAGCCTCTGGAATACTGGATGCCCCGCTTTCGCGGGGCATGACAGCGTCAGATTTGAAAGGGTGTCCGCCTTACAGCTGCCCAAGCAGCGTATCGCCGCCGGAAACCTCGACCTTGCCGGGCATTGCCTCGAGGTTCAGCTTCTTCACCACGCCGTCCTCGACCAGCATCGAGTAGCGTTTGGAGCGGATACCGAGACCGTTGGCGGAGGCATCTAACTCCATGCCGATCGCCTTGGTGAAGTCGGCATTGCCGTCGGCCAGGAAGGTCGCCTCGTCACGCTGGTCGGTGTCGCGCTTCCAGGCGTTCATCACGAAGGCATCGTTGACCGAGACGATCGCGATGGTGTCGACGCCCTTGTCCTTCATGGCATAGGCGTTGAGAAAGATGCTCGGCAGATGCATCTTGTGGCAGGTGCCGGTGTAGGCGCCGGGCACCGCGAACAGCGCGACTTTCTTGCCCTTGAAGATGTCGTCGGTCGATTTGACCTGCGGACCGTCCGCCGTCATCACGCGGAATTTCGCCTCGGGCAGCTTGTCGCCAATCTGGATCGCCATCATCATTCTCCCTGGAAAATCGGTTCCGCTTTGTAGACCGGGCGGCCGGGCCGCACAATATTTGCGATGCGCAAAGCGGCAGGGTTCGTCGTCCTTCACCGTGATGTCATCAGCCGGAGAAGTTGCCCTCATCCAGGAACGCCTGCTCGTCCGGCGTGGAGCTGCGGCCGAGGATGCGATTGCGATGTGGGAAGCGGCCGAACCGGCGGATGATGTCAGCGTGCTCCTCGGCGTATTTCAGGTTGTCGCTGCCGTCGACTTTCCGGAACAGCGCCACGCAGTGCAGCTGGTCCGCGAGATGCTCGGAATGCATGAAGGGCATGTAGAGGAATTCGCGCAAGGCCGGGTCGACCCGTTCGTCTGTACCACGCGCCAGCGCACGCCGCGCCACCTCGCGGGCCTGCCCATCGCTCGCATAGGTCAGCGCGTCGCCGCGGAACATGTTGCGGGGAAACTGGTCGAGCACGATGACGAGCGCCAGCGCGCCGTCATCGCTCGCTTCCCACGACGACAAGTCCCCATTCGCCGCGCGCCGCCACAGTTCGAGAAAGCGGCTCCGGATTTCGGCATCGAAATCATCGTCGCGCTTGTACCAGCGGTCGCCGCCCGCCTCGCGCCAGAAGGCGAGAACGCCTCCTGGGGTGATGTCGTCGACCTCGGTCATCACGGAAAGGCCGTGGCTACGCCGCCTCGGCCTTCTTCTCGTCGCGGAGCTGCCGGCGCAAAATCTTGCCGACATTGGTCTTCGGCAACTCGGTCCGGAACTCGATGTGCTTGGGCACCTTGTAGCCGGTGAGCTGCTCGTGACAGAACTTGATCACGTCCTCGGCCGTCAGGTTCGGATCCTTCTTCACCACGAACGCCTTCACCGCCTCGCCCGACTTCGCATCGGGAATGCCGATCACGGCGCATTCGAGCACGCCCGGATGGCTTGCGATCACTTCCTCGATCTCGTTCGGATAGACGTTGAAGCCCGAGACCAGGATCATGTCCTTCTTGCGATCGACGATCTTGATGTAGCCCTTCTCGTCCATCACGCCGATGTCGCCGGTGCGGAAATAGCCGTCCGCCGTCATCACCTTCGCGGTCTCCTCGGGCCTGTTCCAGTAGCCCGACATCACCTGCGGGCCCTTGGCGCAGATTTCGCCGGGCTGTCCCAGCGCCACCTCGTTGCCGTCGTCGTCGCGGATCGAGATCCAGGTCGAGGGCACGGGAATGCCGATCGACCCGGAGAACTCGCTCGTGGTCGCCGGATTGCAGGTGAGGGTCGGCGCGGTCTCCGACAGGCCGTAGCCTTCGGCGATGAAGCAGCCGGTCACCGCCTTCCACTGCTCGGCGACCGGGCGCTGCACGGCCATGCCGCCGCCATTGGAGATCTTCAGCTTGGAGAAGTCGAGCTTCTTGAAATCGGGATGGTGCATCAGGCCGTTGTAGAGCGTGTTGACCGCCGGGAAGCTGTTGACCTGGTACTTCGCCAGCTCCTTGATGAAGCCGGGGATGTCGCGCGGGTTGGGGATCAGCAGATTGCAGCCGCCGGCACGTACCGCCAGCAGGTAGCAGGCCGTCAGCGCAAAGATGTGATAGAGCGGGAGCGCGCAGACGATCAGAAGCTGGTCGATCTGCGGCGGCGCGGCAAGCGCCGGTTGAAGCCAGGCGTCGTTCTGCAGCACGTTGGCGACGATGTTGCGGTGAAGCAGCGTCGCGCCTTTGGAGACGCCGGTCGTGCCGCCGGTATATTGCAGGAAAGCGACGTCGCCGGGCGATAGTTTCGGCTTGTTGAAGGTCGCGCTGCGGCCTGCCGCCAGCGCATCGTTGAAGGCGGTCGCGCCCGGCAGCGAATAGGCCGGCACCATTTTCTTCACCCGGCGAACGACGAGATTGACGATCACGCCCTTGAAGCCGAGAAGGTCGCCCATGCTCGCGATGATGACGTGCTTGACGGACGTCTTGGTGATCACCTGCTCGACGGTATGGGCAAAATTCTCCAGCACGATGATGGCTTCGGCGCCGGAGTCCTTGAGCTGGTGCTCGAGCTCGCGCGGCGTGTAGAGCGGGTTGACGTTGACGACCGCGAAGCCGGCGCGCAGCACGGCCGCGGTCGCGACCGGATATTGCAGCACGTTCGGCATCATGATCGCGACGCGCGCGCCGCGTTGCAGGCCGCGGCTCTGCAAATAGGAGGCAAGCGCCAGCGACATCTGATCGAGGTCGCGGTAGCTGATCGCCTTGTCCATGCAGATGAAGGCCTTGCGGTCGGCGAACTTCGCAAAGCTCTCCTCCAGGAGGTCGACCAGCGAGGCGTATTGCGTCGGCTCGATATCGGCGGGCACGCCGGGCGGATATTGTTTGAGCCAGATGCGCTCCATAGGTATTCCCCTCCTAAACCAGAGCCCGATGTGTCTCGGGCTTGCCTCGTTGCACGCAGTATCGAGCCTGTCGCAACCGGTGGCAAGCGTTTGAGGCTTAGGACTATGGCCCCGACGTGGCTACTTGAAACGTCGCAAGCGGCGCTTGTCGCAGTTGCGAAATGCGGGAGCAGCCGTCCGCCGGCGCGTGCCGTTAACTGTTGTTGGGCGCAGACTTGGCCGCGGGCTTGGTGGTCGTCTTCGGCTTGGTAGGTTTGGCAGCGGAATCGCCGTTCGCCGCCGGCTTTTCCGCGGGTTTCGCAGCCGCGTCGGGCTTGGCATTGGCGTGCTTGACCGGCTTGGCTGCGGGTTTGGCTTCGCCCTTCGCATCCGGTTTGGCAGCATCGAGCTTGGCGCTCGACTTGGCGTCCTTGCCCGCATCTTTCGGCTTGTCGGTCGCCTCAGGCTTCTTCGCCGCAACGCGGGACTTCTTGCCACGCGCCCGCGGCGTTGCCTGTTGGTCGGCATCGGCCGCGACCGCCGCAATCAGGGCGGCGCCGCTTCGGGTCGGGCCGGTATAGACCAGCACCGGCTCGGCGGGCGCGGCGGCGGAGGCGACCAGGTCGGACGCCTTCATCATGGGCGGTTGCAGGCCGGCGGTGAAGAACGTCACCTGGGCTTCGCCGCCGGTTTGGGACGTCGATCCGCCCGTGCTGCCATTGGTTGCGATCAGCGCGTCGTCCTCGTCGCTCGCCGGGCGCCTGCGGTGGCCGCCGCACATCTCGTCGCGCAGGTTCGGCGGCGAGGCGTCGACTGGCACGAGGCTGTCGACCGTGCCGAGCGCGGGACGCAGCCACGACAGCGTGTCCTGCGAGAAGCCGCGCTCCAGAAGCTGCGCCGCCTTGACCGCGCGCGCAGTGCCGGAATTGGCGCCGAGCACCACCGCGATCAGCCGCCGTCCGTTGCGGGACGCCGATGCCACGAGATTGTAGCCGGAGGCGCAGATGAAGCCGGTCTTGAAGCCGTCGGCGCCGGGATAGCGGCCGATCAGCTTGTTGAAGTTCGGCGTGATGCGTTTGCCCAACCGGATCGCCGGGATGTGCACGAAATATTCGTATTCCGGCAGGTCGCGCAGAAACGAGCGCGCCAGGATGCCGAGATCGCGCGCCGAGGTGATCTGGCCATCGGCGGGCAGGCCGTTGGGATTGACGTAGCTCGTCTGCGTCATGCCGAGCCTCGAGGCAGTCTGGTTCATCATCGCGGAGAAGCCGTCGATCGAACCGCCGACGCCCTCGGCGAGCACCACGGCCATATCGTTCGCCGACTTGACCATCATCATCTTCAGTGCATTGTCGACGGTGACCTGCGTGCCGGGACGAAAGCCCATCTTCGAGGGCGATTGCGAAGCGGCTGTCGGTGAGACCGTCAGCAGCGTGTCGAGCGTGAGCTTGCCGTCCTTCACCGCCTTCAGCGTGACATAGGCGGTCATGATCTTGGTGACCGAAGCCGGATACCACGGGATGGTCGCGTTCTCGGCCTGCAAGACCTTGCCGCTCTCAGCCTCGATCAGAAGCAGCGCCTCGGCGCGCGCATCGCGCGGCGCAAGCAACATCAGCGCGGCGGCCACGACGGCCAGGTTCAGGGGGGCAAGGCGAAGCAGCGGGCGAAGGAAGTGCACTATCCGATTCCGGTCCTTGGAGAGCCGCCCGATAATGCGGTTCTCATGATCTGAGGTTCGGGTTTGAAGCGTATGTCAGCGCCGCCGCTTGCGGCGGGTGCAAACCTATACCGGCTCGTTCACCGAGAACAGGGGGCCAGGACCGGTATTCAGCGATGAAATAGGCCGAATTTCGACGGTTTTACTGGGACTTCACCGCCGAGGCTGCGGCCTCCGCCGCCGCCACGCTTGCCCGTGCATTTTCCTGCACCATGAACTGGGCCTTGGCGAGCGTGGCAAAATGGCCGCCTTTGGCCACGAGTTCATCGAACGTTCCGCTTTCGATCACGCGGCCACTGTCGAACACCAGGATTTTGGTGGCATGGCGGATGGTCGACAGGCGATGTGCGATGACAAACGTGGTGCGACCTCGCATCACTTCATCGAGGGCTGCGTTCACCTTGGTTTCGGTGACGGCATCGAGCGCGCTGGTCGCCTCGTCGAGGATCAGGATCGGCGGATCCTTGAGGAGCGCACGCGCGATAGACAGCCGCTGCCGCTCGCCGCCGGACAGCATGCGCCCGCGCTCGCCGGCATTGGTCTCGAAGCCGCCGCTGCGCTCGATGAAGTCGAGCGCCTGCGCGCGCTCGGCCGCGAGCTGCATCTCGGCGTCGGTTGCGTCCGGCTTGCCGACGCGCAAATTCTCCGCGATCGAGCGGTTGAACAGCAGTGCTTCCTGGAACACCACGCCGATGTTCCGCCGCAACGCCGTAAGCTTCAGCCCGCGCACATCCATGCCGTCGATCTTGATGAAGCCGGACTGCGGGTCGAAGGCGCGATGCAGAAGCGCGATCGCGGTCGACTTGCCGGCGCCGGTCGGGCCGACCAGCGCGATGGTCTGCCCGGGCAGCGCGGTGAAGGAGAGGTCCTCGACCGCCGGCCGCTTGCCGTCATAGGAGAAGGTGACGTCGTGGAATTCGACGAGGCCCGAGAGGCGCCCGGTGTCGATCGCATTCGGTCCGTCGTGCACGGCGGGCACGGCGTCGAGCACGTTGAAGAACTCGCGCAGCCGCGGCGCTTCCATGAAGACGTTGTTGACGAAGCTCACGACCTGCTCGAGCTTCTGGATCAAAAGCGTTGCAAAGCTCACGAACATCACGATCTCGCCGACCGTCGTCAGCCCCTGGTCGTGCAGCGCGATGCCGAGCGTGAAGATCGCGAGCACCGTGATGGTGGTGGAGGCGCGGGTGATGACGGTGACGAGCGCCCACCAGGACAGCACCGGCATTTGCGCAGCGAGCAACTGGTCGGCAACGAAGCGCAATCCCTGCACCTCGGCTTCGACGCGGACGAAGCTCTGCACCAACGCGACGTTGCCGAGCGCGTCGGAGGCGCGCGCGGAGAGATCGCTATAGTACTCCTCGACCGTCATCTGCAAGCCGTAGGTCCTGCGCACGACGAAGGTCGTCAGGGCCGTGAATACGATGCAGAGCGCGAACAGCAGGATCGCGAGCCGCCAGTTCAGATAGAGCGACAGCGGCAGCAGCACGAGCACCGACAGGATCGCGGCAAAATGCTCGCGGAAGAAGCCGAGCCACAGCCGCCACAGCGCATCCGTGCCGTTGAGCATCACCTTCATCAGCCGCCCGGAATGGGTGCCGGAGTGGAAGGTCAGCGGCAGTTGCAGAATATGTTCGAAATAGCTCGTCAGCACCGTCTGGCGTTGGCGATGGGCGAGCCGGTCGGCATGCAGCGCCACCAGTGCACTACAGCCGATCGTGAACAACCCGAACGCGACCCAGGCGAGCAGGAACGGCCAGGCAGAGTTCGAGCCGGCGACGGTTTTGCCGGAGAGCACGTCGACGATCCTGCCGAACAGCACGGGCTCGGCGAACTGGGCCGTCGCGAGCAGCAGATTGGCGACAGCGAGCAGCCAGCCCAGCCGCGCCTCCTTGCCGAGCAGCTCGAGAACGCGGGTGTAAAGACGAAGGATCGACATGAAATGCACGGCACCTGGACAAGCGGGATCGCACGAGGTGACATTCTAATCAGGGATGGGTCGCAAGATACAGCCGAAGCTGTCAGTTTTATTCAATTGATCAGCCGGCCAGCCATCGGCGGCAGGAACTGTTCGTCGATAATATCGTTCGCGGAGGGGCGCTTGCGGAACTTGAAATCCTGCGCGATCTGGTCGATCGCGCGATCGAAGCGGACGGGATCGACGCCGCCGAGGCCGTTGCGGCGGACCTCGTCGGTCAGGATGTTGTCGGCCAGTACGGTGGACAGCCGCGCGAGTTCGAGGTCGCGCACGCCATCCTCCATCCGGCTGACGATCCCGTCGACCGCGCGCTCCGGCTCCTTGACCGTTGCATTGAGACCGCCGATCAGCGCGCGCACGAAACCTTTCACGGCGTCCGGCGTCGAAGCGGCAAAGGACGGGTTTACGACCACGGCAAAGCCATAGGCCTCGCAGCCATAATCTGCATAGCGCAGCACCGCGAGATCGTCGGCCGGCACGCCGCGGTCGCGCAAATTCACGGCCGACAGATAGCTGAAGCCTGTGACGGCATCGACCTGTCCGGCGGACAGGATCGGCTCGCGCACCGCGGCACTCATCTTGTAGAATCTCACATGGGTCGCGGTGACCCCGTTTTGATGCGCGAGCGCCGGCCACAGCCTAATCGACAGGTCGCTGTCGGCAACGCCGACCGTCTTGCCCTCGAGATCGGACAGCGTGTGGATGCCGCGGCTCCTGCGTGCCACGATCGCGTAGGGCGCGCGATTGAACAGCACGAACACGGCCTTGATCGGCGCGGTCTCCACCCTGTCGCGAAAGCGGACCAATTCGTTGATGTCGATAAGGGCGAGATCGCTGTCGCCCCTGGCGATGCGCGCAAGCGTCTCCGGCGAGCCCGCGGCGCTGTTGAACGACACGGTGAGATGCTCGGCGCCGAATAGCCCGTCTTTCTCCGCCATGAAGAACGGCGCCATGCTCGATTCAATCGGGCGGTCGAAGGTGAACCGGATCGCGACATGCCGCGCCGCGTCGTCTGCGGCGCTCGCCGCGCGCGGGCCCGAACACGCGAGCACCCCGAGCCCGATCCAGAGAGCCAACAGGCAGCGGGAGAGGAATGTCGGGTATGGGGGCATGAATTCGCGCCGGACTGCGCTGTTTCTTTTTGGTGACGCTTGCAAAGCGCCGGCGACAGCCATCCTGGACGATCAAACCTGAACGGTTGATGAGCGGAATGCATCACGATTTCGCAATCTCCGCGAGAATTTGTCGCGGTTCAGCTTGCGTTGAGGATCGGGAACTCAACATGGGATCCGGGGGTTTAGGAACAAGCCTGCCCGCAGGCAGCCATTGGAGGCCTTTAGTCATGTTCGACCGAGCTTCGAGAATTGTTGGCCGCAAGGCCATCCTTGCCACGGCCGCTGTGCTGGCGCTGACAACGGCCGCACCTTCGGCATCGTTTGCGGGTGGCCGCCATTGGCATGGTGGTGGCGGAGCGGCGGCAGCCGCCGCCTTTGCCGGCATCGTCGGCACGGGCCTGGCCATCGCCGCCGCCCGCGATGCGTACGCCTATGACTACGGCGGGCCCGCCTACTACGGTGGCCCGGCCTATTACGGTGGGCCGGCCTACTACAGGGGCCCGGTCTACTACGGCGGCCCGGCCTACTATGGCAGCGGCTATTACGGCTACGAGGAGCGCTACGGCGGCTACACCGTTCCGCCGCCGGCCTACTAGCCATCGGCCACCAAACGTTGACCAAAACAGGCCGTCGTGCTTGCCGCGTCGGTCTGTTTTTTGCATTTGTTGTCGGACGTTAACGCGTCTACCATGGGTTTAGAGTAGTCTTGAGTACCATGAGTGATTCGCTTGAGCGGCTATATCTGGCTGTGCTCGCGGCCAGGAATCTTGATCCGGCAACATCGCGTACCGCCCGGCTGTTTCAGCGCGGCCCGGCCAAAATGGCGAAAAAACTCGCTGAGGAGGCCATCGAGGTTGTCATCGACGCCGTTCATGGCGACAACGAAGCCGTGATCCGGGAAAGCGCCGACCTGCTCTACAATCTCACCGTGCTCTGGGCCTCGGCCGGCGTGCGGCCTGAGGACGTGTGGCGCGAGATGGCGCGGCGGGAGGACCTGCTCGGCATCGCCGAGAAGCTGCCGAAATCGCCGATGAAACTGCCCAAGGTCGCCTCGCCCCGTGTCGCCTCCCGGCGGCCAATTGTCGCGCTCGAGGGCCGCACGGCGCGCAAGCGGCACTAGAAGCAATACAAATCGGCCCTATCTCGCCATGGACAAATCGCTCCCATGGTGCTTCATCGCGGCGCCATGCTGAAACGTATCTACGACTGGTGCATCGACGCCGCCCACAAGCCCTACGCGCTTTGGATCATGGGCGCCGTGGCTTTCGCCGAAAGCTCGTTCTTTCCCGTCCCTCCGGACGTGATGCTGGTGCCGATGTCGCTGGCGCGCCCGCAGCGCGCCTGGGTCTACGCCACCGTCTGCACCGCGACCTCGGTGCTCGGCGGCATCCTCGGCTATGCCATCGGGGCGCTGCTCTATGACTCGCTAGGGCATTGGCTGATCCAGCTCTACGGGCTTGGCGACCAGGTCGAGGGATTCCGTGCCAAATACGCCGAATGGGGCGCCGTGATCATCCTGCTCAAGGGTCTGACACCGATCCCTTACAAGCTCGTCACCATCACCTCGGGCTTTGCCGGCTACAATCTGCTTCTGTTCGTCCTGTTCTCCATCATTGCACGCGGCGGCCGCTTCTTCATCGCGGCCATCCTGCTCAACCGCTATGGCGACTGGATCCGGGTCAGGATCGAGCGGCATCTCGGATTGTGGGTGGCGATCTTGGCCGCGGTGCTGGTGCTCGGCTTCGTGATCGCGATCAAGCTGATCTGAGCAAGCGTAGCTGGAGCATGATCAGGACCCGAAGGGCCGCGTTAGCGCAAAGTGTGAAGTCGTCACCACCGCGTTGTGCCAGAACTGAAGCGATGACACCGCGCGCGAGCAAACCATAAGGAGCGCCCATGAGCCGTACGGAGCAGGACTTCCTCGGACAGCGTGAGATCGCCGACGACATCTACTACGGCGTCCAGACCATCCGCGGGAAGGAGAACTTCCACATCACCGGCATTCCGATGAACCAGGAGCCTTACTTCGTGAAGGCGCTTGGCTACGTGAAGAAAGCCGCCGCGATGGCCAATCGCGATCTCGGCGCGATCGATGCCAAGGTCGCCGACGCGATCATCCTCGGCTGCGACCGCGTCATCGCCGGCGACATGATGGATCAGTTCGTCACCGATTTCATCCAGGGCGGCGCCGGCACCTCCACCAACATGAACGCCAACGAGGTGATCGCCAACCTCGCGCTGGAATCGCTCGGCTTCAGCAAGGGCGACTACCAGCACGTGAGCCCGAACGATCACGTCAATTACGGCCAGTCGACCAACGACACCTATCCGACCGCCTTTCGCCTGGCACTGATCCTGCGGCTCGAGAGCTATATGACGGCGCTGCGGCAGTTACAGGAGGCGTTCTTCGCCAAGGGGCGCGAGTTCGATCGCGTGCTGAAGATGGGCCGCACGCATCTCCAGGACGCGGTGCCGATGTCGCTAGGGGCCGAATTCCGCGGCTGGGGCACCACGATCGGCGAGGAGGTCGATCGCATCTCGGAAGCTCGCGCGCTGCTGCGCGAGATCAATCTCGGCGCCACCGCGATCGGCACGTCGGTCACGGCCGCCGTCGGCTATCCAAAACTTGCGGTTCGGCATCTGAGTGCTCTGACGGGCGTCGACTTCGTGCTGGCGGGCGATCTTGTCGAGGCGACGTCGGACACCGGCGCCTATGTGCAGCTCTCCGGCGTGCTCAAGCGCACCGCGAGCAAGCTCACCAAGATCTGCAACGACATTCGCCTGCTCGCCTCCGGCCCGCGTGCGGGCTTCAACGAGATCAATTTGCCGCAGCTTCAGCCGGGTTCGTCCATCATGCCCGGCAAGGTCAATCCGGTGATCCCCGAGGTCGTCAACCAGACCAGCTTCCTCGTCATCGGCCTTGACACCACGGTGACGCTGGCGGCCTCCGCCGGCCAGCTCCAGCTCAACGTGATGGAGCCGGTAATCTCGTTCGCGCTGTTCTTCTCGATCCGCACCATGGAGCGCGCAGTCAACAGCCTGCGCCAGAATTGCATCATCGGCATCACCGCCAACGAGGAGCACACCCGCAACATGGTGCTCAACTCGCTCGGCATCGTCACCGTGCTGAAGCCGCTGCTCGGATACAAGCAATGCGCCGAGATCGCGCGCGAGGGCTACAAGAGCGGCAAGTCGCTGCACCAGATCGTGGTGGTCGAGCGCAAGCTGCTGACGCAGGAGAAATGGGACGAGATGTTCTCATTCGAACGACTGATCAACCCCGATTTGAGCGAGTGAATTGTCGTCACTCGCAGATGCCGACATTCCGGGGCGCAAACGAGTCCGCGCCAAGGCGGCCGATGACAGCCTCCACGCGAAACCGGAGTTGCCATTCGCTCTGAGGCACGATGCATTCCGGTGCGCCTGTCGGCGCATCCCATTGCGCAATTGCGCAATGTGGGAATGACGAAGGTGGATCGCGCTCCTGCGCGAAACACAGTGAATTCCGTGAGTTGGAATTGCGGTAACGGCGTCCGGCCGGCGGCGCGGAAACGCAATACTTGACAGTGGAAAGATTGCCTTGTTGGTATGGCGCCCAGCAGCCATCTTGTCCGCCAGCAGAGGATCGTTTCGCAATGTCCATGCCTGCCTTGTTCAAAGGGCGTCTGTCGATCCCCGTGATCGGCTCGCCGCTCTTCATCATCTCGGTGCCCGATCTCGTGATCGCGCAGTGCAAGGCGGGTGTGGTCGGCTCGTTCCCGGCGCTCAATGCGCGGCCGCCGGAGCTGCTCGACGAGTGGCTGGCACGGATCACCGAAGAGCTCGCGGCCTATGACCGTGCTCATCCCGAGCGCCCCTCCGCGCCGTTCGCGGTGAACCAGATCGTGCACAAGTCGAACAACCGGCTCGATCACGACATGGCGCTTTGCGCCAAATACAAGGTTCCGATGATCATCTCCTCGCTCGGCGCGCGCGAGGAGCTCAATCAGGCCGTGCACAATTGGGGCGGCATCGTCTTCCACGACGTGATCAACCAGAAGTTCGCGCACAAGGCGATCGAGAAGGGCGCCGACGGTCTGATCCTGGTCGCGGCCGGCGCCGGCGGCCACGCCGGCACGATCTCGCCGCTGGCCTTCGTCGCGGAGACGCGCAAATGGTTCGACGGCCCGATCGCGCTGTCGGGTGCGATCGGCAACGGCAAGGCGATTCGCGCCGCGCGCATCCTGGGGGCCGACTTCGCCTATGTCGGCTCGGCCTTCATCGCGACCAGGGAAGCCAACGCGGTCGAGAAGTACAAGGAGATGATCGCCTCGTCCTCGGCCGACGACATCGTCTATTCGAATCTCTTCACCGGCGTGCATGGCAACTATCTGAAGCCGTCGATCCTCGCCGCCGGCATGGATCCGGAGAACCTGCCGACATCGGATCCCTCCAAGATGAATTTCGGCACCGATGCTTCCGGCGAGCGCGCCAAGCCGAAGGCATGGAAGGAGATCTGGGGCTCGGGCCAGGGCATCGGCAGCGTCGAGGGAATCGTGCCCGCCGCCGAGTTGATCGCGCGCTTCAAGAAGGAATACGACGAAGCCACCGATCCGCCGTTGTGACCGCTCTCGCGATGGACGCCATCTACCGCATCGACGGCAACAGCGTCGTTACCAGCCCTGATGCCGCGGGTCCATGGGATCCGCGCATGCAGCACGGCTCGGCGCCGGCTTCGCTCGTGGTGTGGGCGGCCGAGCGGATGGCGACGTCCGTGCCGATGGACATCGCGCGCGTCACTATTGATTTGATGCGTCCGGTTCCGGTGGCGCCGCTCACCATCGCGACCGAGGTCCTGCGCGAAGGCCGCAAGATCCAGCTTTGCGGCATCAAGCTCCTGGCAGACGGCGTCGTCATGGTCGGCGCGACCGTGCTGAAGATCAGGCGGCAGGCGCTGGCGCTGCCCGGCGACGTCCGGGAGCTTCAGGTCGACCTGCCGGCGCCGGAGCAGTCGCTGGTCGAGGACGGACACGCTGCCACGAGCCCCTTCGTGCGCTCGGTCTCGATGCGTGCAGCGCGCGGCCGCTTCGGCCAGGCCGGAGCCGGTGCGATCTGGTTTCGCGTCGACAAGCCACTGATCGAGGGACAAGCCGTCTCGCAGGCTGTGCGCGCGGTCGTCGCCGCCGATTTCTCCAACGGCACCGCCTCGACGCTCGATTTTCGCGCCTGGACCTACATCAACGCCGACCTCACCGTGAGCTTTGCGCGGCAGCCGGTCGGCGACTGGATCCTGCTCGATGGTGAGTCCTGGATCGGCGCAGATGGCACGGGCCTTGCGATGTCGCGACTCGCCGACCGGCAAGGTTATTTCGGCCGCGCGGTGCAGAGCCTCGTGATCGAGAAGCGCTGAAGGACTCAAGCGCTGAAGGTCTTAAGCGCTGAAGGACTTGGCAAATCGGCAGGCGCCACATGCCGCGCGCGCGGACAACCCGTCATTTAACGCAGCATTAACCATCACGCTCCCAGAATCCCTTCCTAGCCGCTAATCGGCATGAACAGGGGGCAGGCGATGAACTACGATTTTCTCAACGCCAAGACGTCGGCAACGTTGGATGAAATCCGCGTCCGCGTGGCGCATGCGCTGGCCCGCCATCCGCTCTGCCGCAATGTGCGTTTCGACATCGTCAGCGTGCCCCGCACCCGGCGTGGCGGCAACTGGACCGTGACGCTTCAGGCGGTCGAGCCGCGCGCGGTGTGGGAGGCCTCTGAGATCGTCGCCGATATCCAGGACGCCTACGACCTGGCGTTAGCCGCCTGATTCGTTGATTTTCCCAGTCGATGTCGCCGTCGTCCCAGCGTTTTCCGCTGCCGTGGCACGGTTAGGCCTTAATTCCTGCCCAGTTTCCGGGCATTGAGCACTCGAGAGCCGGTCGCGGAGAGACGTTTGTCGAAAGCCATCACCATCGTCGTGCTGACTTGCATCCTGGTTCTCGGTGCTGCTGCCGTCGCCATTTTCGGCCGCGACAGCGTGCCGGCCGCGGGTAGCGACATGGTCTCGCAGGTCGCCCCGAAGCCGGTCGCCGCCAACCGCGCCAGCAAGTCCGACCGACTGAACGTTCCGACGCTCGCTCTGGCCTCCGCTGCCGTCGAGCCGGTCGACCGGCCTGTTCTGACCGAGCCGCTGCGCCAGGCCTTCGCCGCCGCCACGCCATCCGATTTGCCCCCGGCGCCCAAGGCGAGCGCGTCCGAGGCGCCGGCCGCAGCGACCGACGCGCCTGCCAAGCCGAAGGCGGTCGCAAGGCCGCAGCCGCAGAAATCCTACTCGCTGCTCTCAGACGTGCAGATCGCGGGCATCAAGGACCGGCTGAAGCTGTCGTCGTCGCAGGAATATTACTGGCCCTCGGTCGAGACCGCGCTGCGCAACGTCGCGCGCAAGATCCAGGCGAACAAGCTCTCCAATCCACAGGTGCAGGGCGTACCGATCGATCCGAACTGCGATGAGGTCCAGCAGTTGAAGTCGGCCGCGATGCCGCTGCTATTCCAGCTGCGCGACGACCAGAAAGAGGAAGTGCGCAAGCTCGCCCGCATCATCGGGCTCGAGAAGGTCGCTCAGCAGATCTGACGCGCAGCTCGTGAGTTCCGCGCGCGCTTGGCGACGGAACTGCAGCATTTTCCCGAGCGTCGCTTCGTTTCCGGAACATCAAATTGCGCGATGCGTTGCCCGCTCGAAAGAGGGAGTGGACCGATGCGCGCTTTGACAGCCTATTTTGTCGGCGGGGGAACCATCGTCGCAGCCATCGCCATCGGTCTTGGCGGCGGCATCGTCGCCGGCAACATCATGAACCCCATCGCGCCCAAGCGCGGCGCCGATGCAGCCAAGCTGGAGCGGCGCGCGGAGTCGACGGCAACGACCAATGCGCCATCCGAGCGGGTGCAATATCTCACAGGATCGCAGGTTTTCGGCGCGGCGGTCGCGCCGCCTGTCCAGGCCGAGGCACCGACCGCCACGGCCAATGCGGAGCCGTCCGCGCCGCGGGCACAGCCGGCTGCAAGCCGTGAGTCCCGGCAGGCCAATACACAAGCCGCGCAGCCCGCCAAGCCTGCGGAGCAACAGGCCGCGACGGAACAGGCCGCCTCGCCGGACAATGCCAACGCGAAAGCAAAGGACGCCGACGTGAAGCGCGCGGCCTCGGAGCGGCATCGCGCCGACCGGCGGCAGCGCTGGGCCGAGCGCCGCCGCTACGATGCGCGTGATCCGCGCGACATGCGCGATCGCACCGATTGGGACGACGTTGCACGCAGCGTTCGCGAAGATGCCGATGCCCGGGAATTCGGCTCAGGCCCGCGCCGTGTTGTCCCGCAGAGCCGCGGCGTCCCGCAGATCCGGCTGTTCGGCGATGACGACGACGAGTAGCACACGCGCCGTGTGAAGGATCTTCTCCTGCAACATCCCGTCGCCGCCGCTCTGGCCTGACACCGACCGCGGCAAGGGGGCGGTGAGCGGACACTCTGGTAGTGTGGCTTCGGTAGTGTGGCTTCCCTGCCAACCCTAAGACGCCTCGGTCCGCGGTGGCGGATAGCGCCTTGCCAGCAGCGACAGCGACAGATGCCGCTCTTCCTCCGGCAGTTCGAGATAGGCCAGCACCAGCGCCCGCTTCCAGCCGTCGACGCCGAAATCCATCGCCATCCATTTTTGCGGCTCGGGCCCTTCGAGCCCACGCACCCAGACGAAATAGCGGGGGAGGTCGCCGGCTTCTCCTTCGGTCGCGCGTCGTCTCGCCATCAAGCTGCTCGCTGGGTGAAGACCCACCGCAGGAGAATATAGGCAGGCGAGATGATTGCTAGGGGAGGGTGATGCCCCGTCTTCGCCAGGAGGCTTCATGGGCGAACACTTCGTCGCTTCGCTACCGGCCGCGCCAAGCATAGCTCGCGCAGCGAGCGAAGCTTGGTGCCCCTGGCCGACAATCGCCTGTAACGAATTGACAATAGTTTTAGTAGGGATGGAATTGACTGCCGACGGGCCACTGTGGTCAGACCCCGAAGGGATAGGTATCCGGGACATCGATGCGACGATGCTCGGGACCCAAAGGTGTCACCGCATGGCTCTCGTCAAACCACACCAGCCCGTCAAATTGTTGAGGCAGTGAGGCCTCGGCATAGTGGCTTTGCAGTTCGGTGTCCGGTCGATAGATCACGCCGATAAAGCGTTCGAGGTGCGGTTCGAGCAGGCGACGGCGAAGAGCCTCCTCGCGGCGGAATTCGATCAGGCCGGGCGTTGTACCGGCATCGTGAAGCAGCCGCTCATAGCTATCCCGTCGAGAGGGCCGAACCCGCATCACTTCCATCTCGGCGTCCCAATCTGATGCGGCTGCCACCGTGCCGCCATGAGTGCTCAATCCGATCAGCGACGCCGCTTCCCCGAATTTTTGCCGACAAAGCTGGCCAATGTTGAGCTCGTTGCGGACCGCGCCCATGCTGGTAAAACGCGCATCGCCGATATGGGAATTGTGCGCCCAGACCACGGCCTTGGATCGGGGGCCATGTGCGTCAAGGACATGGCTCAGCGTCTCGAACATATGCGTATCCCGTAGATTCCAGGACTCCGCGCCGCCGTAATACATGATCCGGTAGTAACGCTCGGCCGACGCGATCAACCGCGCGTTCTGCGCGGCATCCAGGAAGCTGTCCGGATCGTCCGCCGCATAGTCGAGCTGCCGTTTCAGGATATCCTGGCACTGCCGAACCACCTCCGCCTCGCACTTTCGATAGCCCTCGGTCAGGACGACGCGACCGTAAGTCGAAGGCTCGCGCTGCCAAGGGGTCAGGCAGCCGTAACGTTCGCGCGCCACCGCTGCCGACTGAGGATCGACCTTATCGAGGTAAGCCAGAACGGCCGCGATCGAGTCGCGCATGTTGTAAATGTCGAGCCCGAAGAACCCGGCTCGATCGGTTGCCGGCAGTCGTTCGTTGTGGCTGCGCATCCAGTCAACGAAGGAGACGACATCTGTATTTCGCCACATCCAGGTCGGAAACCGTTCGAACGGGGTCTCGCTTGGCCCTCCGCGGTGCGTTCGGGCGCGGACATACCGGTCGATCGCCGCGGCGTCGGGCCAATCCGCTTCCACGGCGACGATCCTAAATCCGTGTTTCTCAATCAGGCGGCGCGTGATCGCCGCGCGTGCCTGATAGAACTCCGACGTACCGTGACTGGCTTCGCCCAGCAAGACGATGCGCGACTGTCCGAAGCGATCGAACAGCGCGCCGAATGCAGGATCGTCGAAAGCGGGCAACGGTTCGATGGCAGCACGGACCATATCCGTCAGCGACCGCAACCGCGTGTGACCGGGAACGTGGTTGCTGGCCGAGCGCGTGCCATCCTCGGCCCATCCTTGCTCGCCGATCAAAGGCACGAAGCGGACGGCTCCGAATGTCTCTTCGTCATAATCAGTCTGGCTCCGGCGCGTGATCCGGAGCAGCGATTGTTCGTCCTCGAAATTGCCGACGGGGATGACGAGCCGGCCGCCGACGGCCAACTGCCGCTTAAGCGCGTCAGGCACCGAGGGCCCACCGGCAGCGACCAGGATCGCGTCGAACGGCGCCTCATCGGCCAGGCCGCGGGTGCCGTCGCCGGTATGGACAATACAATTCGCGCATCCGAGCGCACTCAGCCGCTGCGCGGCGATTCTCGCCAGGGCGCCATGTCGCTCGATCGTGTGAACGGTCTTGGCAAGCCGCGAGGCAATTGCGGCAGCATAGCCTGAGCCGGTGCCGACCTCGAGCACCCTGTCCGTCGGTTTCAGTTCGGCCGCCTCTGTCATCAGCGCGACGATGTATGGCTGTGAGATGGTCTGGTTGTTCGCGATCGGCAGTGCGCCGTCTTCGTAGGCGAATTCCTCAAACCCGGATTCCACGAACCGCTCCCGCGGGACCTGTCGCATAGCATCCAACACGCGACGGTCACGGATGCCACGCCGCGCGAGTTGAACGTCGACCATGCGATCGCGAAGATGTGCAAATTCGCTCATCCGACCCATCCATCGCAAATGCCGGTACATAAAGCCAATCGGGACGAACGAGACCGGTTCCTCCCCAACGGACCTGAACCGCACCGAATGAGGCGAGAGGGAGCACCGGTTCCGCGCCAACCGCAAAGCGGAATGAAATCATACGCATGCGTTATTCGGCATGGTTCGTGGAGGTGCAGCTCAAGAGCCGGTTCGAGCGATACTTTCCCGCAACATGGTCGGTATGATTTGTTCGACCGATCGCGGCGGGATTCCAAGCTCAGAAAATCCTGGCATTCCCACCGACGCTACGTTGTCGATCTGCATCAACTCCACCTGATTCCGTGTGATCGGTGGCCTTGGAAACAGTTCCGAAACCCATCCCGCGACATGCCAAGCAGCAAATGGCACGGGAATGAGCATAGGTTGGCGGCGGGCTGCCTGCGCGACGGTTCTGAGAAGCTGTTTGTATGTGTAAATGCGAGGACCAGCGCATTCGTACGTGATTGCGTTCGTTTCGGTCCTCAGAAGTGCTCTTGTGATTGCCTCGGCCACATCGTCAACATAGGCCGGTTGCAATCTCGTCGATCCGCGTCCGAACATCGGATAGATCGGATACTGCTGGAGCAGTTTGAGGATCGTGGTGAGAAACGCGTCATCCGGGCCGAACATGACAGCCGGGCGAACCAGCGTGGCCTCAGAAAATGCCGCGCGGACCGCCAGTTCGCCTTCGCCGCGCTTGCGAATATAGAGGGACGGTGAAGTAGCGTCAGAGCCGATTCCGGAAAGGTGGATGAGCCGCTTGACGCCAGCTCGACGTGCTCGGGCGGCCAATCGCCGAGCCGATTCTACATGCACGGAGTGAAACGTCTCCTGTCCTTGTTCAACATAGAGACTGACCGCATTGATGGCACAGTAGGCGCCATCAAGTGCATTGGCGATCGAACCCTCGTCACGGAGATCGACTTCCACAGATTGGAGGCGCGGGTCGTCATAGCCAAAAAGCTGTCTGCCTCGTTCGGGATGTCTTGATGCAATCCGAACGGACAGCTCAGGCGCCCGGAGAAGGCATCGAACGACGCGACGGCCGAGAAATCCCGTTCCGCCGAACACCGTTACAAGGCGATTATTTGCGGCCACCACCATCTGAGACAGTCTCAAGCAAGAAGGCCCAGCGGAGGCGGCAGGCTCGTCGGTCGTCTGTTCTATCGACGAGCCATCGGTCCGCGTAGGCGAAATCCGCCGGAGCCGGCCATACGCCAACCATCAAGATCGGATAGTGACCGCAGCATCCGTGTCATCTCACCTGCCTGCGTGGTCGCCGGAATTCCTACACACGATCGCGGAGGTCAGTCACCCCTTCCTTTTGGGCACAGTGGTCGCAGCAATAGTAGGTGCCGCTCTTTTCCAAGCCGTGTCCAACGATGCGCGTTCCGCAATGCTTGCACGTCGGGGCCAGAGCATGAATCGCGCACTCAAAACTGTCGAACGTGTGCGCCTGGCCGTTCATCAACACCTGAAAGGCCTTGTCATAGTCATTGCCGCAGGTTTCGCATGTCGGCATTGTACCTCCTTCACGCCGCCCGGCGTTTGCGGGTTCGAGCAGCCTTCTTGGCTGACCTGGAACGTTCAGCGGCCGATCGGCTGGCCGACGCTTTTCCGCCAAGCCTGCCGCCCTTGCGAGACGCTGAAGTGTCTTCTTCGGTGCCCCTACCGGAACCGCTCTTCTTGCCGCCATGGGTTTCTTTGTTCACGGTCGCCCAGGCCCGCCGCTCGGCTTCCTTGTCGGGAACACCTCGGGCTTCGTAGCCTTCCTCAATGTGTTCGGCCTGTCGCTTCTGCTTATCGGTGTAACTTCGTTTGTCGCCGCGTGGCATCACGGCCTCCTTTGACAAGTATCGCTTCTCCTACTCGACGCCCGCTCTCTTGCGCAGTTCGTCAATGAGCTTGGATGCCTCCGCCTTGGTGAGGTCCTTCCCGACCGTGAAGGGCAGGCGTGCTTGTTCTGACAGCGTCTGCAGGTAGGACGCCTGGGCGTCAGTCATGGGCTCGTCCCCCGACACCCAATCGTCGGGATTCTTCTGAATATTGGCAGCGGTTTCCTTGGTGCTCATGGCCGGGCTCCTCGCGCAAGGAACGGCGTAGTTCACTAATTGTTCCTATTCCGGTCCGGTCAATCCAGATTGCCCGGGCGCTCGTTTGCGCGGCCCGCCGAAATATCTCAGTTTGCATTCGTCCCAACCGACGACGGTGTCGCGCCAGCAGAGGCGATGGAATATGCCTCAGCGCCAACGCGGCCGTCATGCGCGCCGTGGCGCTTTTCGCGCGAGGCCGGCCATGTCGGTGTGCTCGCCTTCTCACGGACGGGAGACCCATCCAGCGGCAACTTCGGCGAGGGTTGCAGAGGTACTCTCAGGAAGCGTTCGGTTGAACACCTTCACGGGCGATCCGCCGCCGCTGTCGGCATTCGCGGCGTCGCCGCCCCCTTTGCGCCGGGAGCCGCAATGCCGGCGCTGCGGGGCCGGGCCGGGCCGACGGAGCTTCTTCGGCCACAGGCTCCGGACCGCACGGACGAGCTTCTATAAACTCGAGCACCGCGCGCCCCTTTTGGGTAATGCGCCACCCGCCGTTCAAGCGCTCGACGAGCGCTTGCGAGAAGATGTCCAGATCCGGCACGCGCGTGCCCAAGCGCTTGGTCCGTTCGGCCCAGTCGCGTCCGCTGGTCGCAAGAATTGCCATGTCGCGCTTGAGGTCGGCCATCACGGCGAAGCCGTCCGGGTAGCTCACCAGTACCTTCAGCACGGTGACCTGGAAATTCACCCTTAGCCCCCACTCGGGACCTAACGCCACATCGTCGGCGCTTCGGAGAGAGCCTCCCGGCCGATCTGCTTAAGGCTGACGGGGGACGTCTCGCCTCGGGTCGCGGCTTCCAGGATCTTAGAAGCCACGTGGGTGCGGGCGCCCGTTTCGGTCCGGGAAACCTCTTCGCAGACTTCGTCCAGGACTGCGCGCAAAAGCGCCGTCGTAGCAGGATCGAACATGGGAGACCCCCAAGAGAAAAAACTATCGTATCGCAACCGGTGCAGTGTCGAATTCAAGAGTGTTAAAAAAACTCTCGAACTCTACATTTCCGCTTGGATTTGGCAATAGCCCTAAAATGCGTGTCCCTTGCCGAGGTCGTGAGGTACCTTTATGCCACGGGGCGGCGTACGCAATGACTGCCGCACCAGGTTCAGCGCCGAACGCATGAAGAAATTCATCTGCGAGCAGAATATCGCGAACCTCGAAAGGCTGCTGGCGAAACGGGCGACCCTGTACTGAAGCGGACGCTCGAAGTTCGTCGAACGCCACTGACAGCCAATCAACTCGGCAATCCACGACGGGGACGGATGGCCCGTGTTGCACCACGTCGAGGACCTGACCGAGCAGGTGGAGGGCTGAACGCCGGTCGGCTAATCGCTTCGCTCGCCTAGCTAGTGACTTCCCGGTGGTTCCGTTGACGAAATGCAGCGAGGCGAGGACACCACACGGAAAATCCCGCCTGACCAAAGTCTGCTCCCCGATCCCCGGTCATGAAGACGGTTGCCCCTTTGGGCTGATCATATCCAACGCTCGCGACGACATCTTCTTCTTGAAACTTCGCGACTTCGGCTGGATACTTGGATCAGGTCCTTGGCCATCAGCATTCCGAGGAGGACGAGCATGGCAATCCAGATCGTGATGGACCGTACCGGCGACAGCCGTCACCTTTTCAATCCGGACGACGAACGAGAGCTGGCGAAGGCGGAGCAGCGGTTCTACGAGCTCACCAATACCGGCTTCACCGCGGCAGTCCGGACCGGTCAGGGTCAGGTCTCGCAGATCCGGTCGTTCGATCCGAACGCGGAGGAAACCGTGTTCTTCCCCAGGCTGGTTGGCGGGTGATCGGTCCGCGCGCCATGTTGAGCTTCAGGCCGTCTCGCCCGGGTGAACGCTCGCGCGTGAGAGCGATCCGGGCTCTCCTCATACGACACGGTGCCGAGAGAACTCCGGAGGGCCGCTCGCTGCGGCTCTTGCGAGAGTGGCTATCGCCGGCGCAACGGACCCAGTTCGCGGCAAAGGGCTATTTCGAGGTCGTCGGCGCCGATACGGGCAAGCAGTACAGGATCTACGCGGGCGCCATGACGAACGTCTGCGAGATCGACGAAAAGGACCGTCCGACGATCGGGCTGTGTTTCCTGCCGATGGGCGAGCTGCCGATCGGAGACGTCATGCTCTCCCAGAAGATTGCACTGGAAAGCTGCGAGAGCCGCGCGCTCGAGGTGGCCAGAAGATTCGCTCCGACCGGGTTCATGTTCCGGCGAAATCGGCTTCTTGGCTGAGGCGCGGAGAACCGTTCGATCGGCTGTGGCGCAGCTCGCCCTGCCGAGAGGTGATCGAATGGAGTGCTACGCGGTCGCCCTCGCGCTCAAGGCGAATAATCGTCGTGTCTCACTTCTTGCAGTCAGTCGGGCCGTCCCGGACCGTAATGCCCCTGGTCGGCAGGCAAGACTCACAAGACTCAAATGAACGCATGATGCGCGAAAATAAGGAACGGGACCGCCGCCGCGTCATTGAAGGGCGAAAAGGGTGAGCTACACTGACTTGCCATCAATTTTGAGTCGGGCGCTGGGATGGCCAAATCGTCAAAACTCGTGGCGGCAAGCAAGGGCGCCGGGTACTCCTTGTCAGGCTTCAGCGCGACGGGCTCTGGATGTTCCCCGGTGGCCCGCGGGCGCGCCGGCGAAAGCGAGCGGGAGTGTCTTCGGCGCGAAATTGGCGAGGAGCTGCCAAAGCTAAATGTTGGACCACTGAAGCTCTGGAAGGAAGTGACGGCCAAGAACCGTCGGTCCGGCCGCAAAATGAGCGATGCGATCTTCGTGGCGAAGAAGGTCAGCCAGAACAAGGTACACTTTGATATGGTTTGTCCCGCCGCAGTGTCGACTGCTGCAGTTTAGGCTCGGATAGCCTCCGATTCCCTCCAGGCTCCTCTTAAATCATCGACCGTCTGACGCCAAATCCGCCCATGCGGACCGCCGAAGCGCCGTGCGTAGGCTGGATGGAAAGTGACCTGTAGCGCAAATCCCTCAAATTGGAGCGTCGCCTTGCGTGCGACCTGGATCGATCGATGCTCGCCGAGCAGGCCTGCTGCTGTGCTACCGAGCGCTACGATCACGATTGGCTTGGAGCGCCGGATGTCCGCCAGCACCGCGGCGCCGTAGCGATCGACTTCCTCGATAGTCGGGCTGCGGTTACGTAGTCTCCGGCGGGTTGCATGCGAGAACGGACGAAACGGAATGGCATTTGCCAATCGCACTTGTTTGGGATCTATTCCGGCCAGCTCAAGCATCTCCCGCAAGGCGCGGCCAGCCGGGCCAACGAAGGGCTTGCCTTGCGCAGCCTCTTCAGCGCCAGGCGCCTCGCCAACCAGGTAAAGCCGAGGATGTCGAAATCGACCTTTCGGCGCGACACGGCGGCGATCAAGCTTGTTATCTAGGCTTGTTTCCTTAGACATCGGTTCGCCCGAGCCGGCATATTTCGATGCAACCAGCGGACCTCGTGCCCCTGCTCAGAAACGCAGCGCGTAAATGTGCTCGTCGGCACCGACATAGAGGCGGTCGTGTACCGCAATCAGCGTCTGGAAGCGTCGAAGACCACTCAAGGGTTCACTTGCAAAAAGGGGCTCTCCACTGTCGCCGCGAAACGCGCGCAGCCGATTGTCGCCCTCGGCGCCAAGAATCCACACGATCGGATTGGAATGCCCGTCCGTGGTTGTCGCAATGGGAGAGCCGCGGCCGCGGAGCGCACCGCACCAGGCGGTAGCCATCGCTGGCAGGGAGCCTGCTGCGATCGTCAAGATCGTCAAACTTTGACCGTTGCCCGGTCGAGGGCAATGCGCACCTGGGGCTTGGAATGCAACAAAGACATCGTCGCCGACGCGATAGACGGTTGGCGAGGTGACGATCGATGACTGCGATACTGTTTCGGCTGCGAGTTGACCGCCTACGCCGCCGAGATTATTCCGATCAAGAAGGTAGGCCTTGCCATCTTTCCCCAGAGCCAGGATCAGAGCGCGGCCGCTGGCTGCGCTGCCAACGTCGATGGTGAGCGGATTGCTGCCTCCGAGGTCGGCATCGCGAGCATCGAGTGCTCTCCAATCCGACGGTGCAAAATAGCCTCTCTCGTCGACGCCGCGTTGCAGGTCAGGAGTGAGATGAAAAACGGCTTCGCCATCGCTCCAGGTCGAGGCGCCCAACGTATTCCCGGTCGCGAAGTAGATGTCATGTCCTGCAACGCTCAATCCGCCCGGCGCCCAGATGCCGCCTCCTCGCGCACGCGTTTGAAAGCTGACCAGCTTGCCGGGATCGTGAAGGGAAATTCCGATCACCCAGCCATGAAAGTTTCCGCAGTCACCAAAATGACCGCTGAAGGCGACATAGACAGTGCCATCGAGAATTGTGAGCGCTGCTCGCTGATTCTGCACGCTCGGATCGAAATGCTGTCCCGCTTTTCGCAGAGCGTCGGCCACGTCAATCGGCCAGCCGGGGAGCACGCTGCCATCCCTGGTCGAAAGCGCGAACAGCTCGTGGCGCGGGCCGTCTTCCCGCTCTACCGCAGCATCGAAATAGATAGCTTGGGTTGCAGGGTCGATAACCGGCGTCCCGGTAATACCAAGCGGATCGATATTCCCGCACGGCAGCGACGAACGGCGAACGGGACGCCCGACCACGCGCCTCCACAATTCCGTGCCAGTCGTCGCGTCGAAGGCCTGGACAACGTCGTCCTCGGTCGCCACGAGTAGCACGCCGCTGTTCGTGCCGGGAGGACGCCAGTAGAGCGGCTGAGCGTACATCGAGCCCGCGACGTGGGCGTTGAAGGCGCCATCCAGCTGAACCGATCTGGCTTTTTCCCAGGACAGTGCCGGAACGACGTAGTGGCCGCTTCGGCCGTTGTCACCGTGATAGGTCAGAACTGAGTCATCCTGAGCACGGGCGGATAGCGGCAACAGCGCAAGTGCAAATAGTCCCGCCAACAGCGCTACACGTGCGGTCACCGAAAAAGCGCGTGGGATGTTCATGAGCGCCTAACAGCCCGTCGCCGCGCCGGTTCCATCGGCCCAGTACCAGCCGCGCGAGCCGAGACGTTTCGCTCTCGCGTGTCGAAGGCCGGCCGGAGCTCAGGAACGCAAGCACTTGCATTCGCGGATCAGCAGCAGTTCGGGCAATCGAACGCGCATCAGATTCGATCCGGACAGTTGAGCGGCGTGTGGAACCGCACGGATGGGCGCTGGTTTTGCTCAAAGACCTTAGCTTGCGTCAGGCATCGAACATGTACCGACATTCGCTGGTGGTCCGGGTGACCCATTGGGCGGGTGTTCTCTGCTTCGCCGTCCTGCTGATGAGCGGTTTGCAGATCTTCAATGCTCATCCCGCGCTGTACTGGGGGGACGCGTCCAACTTCGCGAAGCCGGTCGCTTCGATCAACACCACCGTGCGCGACGGTCGCCGGATCGGCGTTGCGGAGGTGCTTGGACACCGGCTTGTCACGACCGGGGTTCTGGGACTGAGCGGTTCCGCCGATGACCGGCAAGAGCGGGCGTTCCCGCGGTGGATCACGCTTCCCAGCGAGCAGGATCTCGCCACTGGGCGACGCTGGCATTTCTTCTTCGCCTGGCTCCTGGTTCTCGATGGATTCTTCTATTTTCTGCTGGGCATCTGGCGGGGCCACTTCTGGCGCGACCTCGTGCCTGCCCGTGAGCGACTGAAGCACATCGGCCGAACGCTGGTTGATCACTTGTACCTGCGCTTTCCCACCGGTGACGAGGACATGCACTACAATGTTCTCCAGCAGCTGACTTATCTCGTCATAATTTTCGTGGTGCTGCCGCTGCAGGTGCTCGCCGGATTAGCGATGTCTCCAGCACTCGACGCGGCCTTTCCGTTTCTGACCTCCGTTTTCGACGGACGGCAAACCGCGCGCACGGTTCATTTCCTGCTCGCCTGCGTGCTCGTGGCGTTCGTGGTCGTGCATGTCACAATGCTCCTGGTCTCCGGACCTTGGAACAAGCTGCGCTCGATGATCACCGGGTGGTACGCTATCAAGTCGACAGGGGGCGGACCATGAGCGGTAGGCAACTATTGAACCGCAGAAGATTTCTGGCCCGTGGCTCGCTGTTGTGCAGTGCTCTGGCGCTCGGGAGCTGCGAGGATTTCACTGAGAACCCCGCTGTCCTCCAGGTGCTCGACGTGGCCGAGAGCCTGAACCACAAGCTGCATCGGCTCCTCTTGCCGCCTACGGCGCTGGCGCGTGAATATTCCGAAGCTGACATATCCGCCGCATTCCGAGCGAATGGCTCGACCGATCCCGAGGATGAGGAGTATCGCGCGCTTGCGCGCGACGGCTTTAGGGATTGGCGGCTCGAGTTCGGTGGCCTGGTGCGCCGGGCAGCGAGCTATTCGCTGGAAGACTTGCGCCGTCTTCCGCCGCGCACGCAAATCACACGGCACGATTGCGTCGAAGGCTGGAGTTGCATCGGAAAATGGAAAGGTGTGCCGCTGGCAACTCTCATCGATGATGTCGGATTGAAGCCGGAGGCCCGGTACATCGCATTCTATTGCGCCGACACGCTTGGAACCTCGTTTGACGCATCTCAGTATTACGAGAGCATCGGGCTGGATGACGCGCGCCATCCGCAGACGATTCTGGCCTACGACATGAATGATGCGCCGCTCAAGATCGCCTACGGCGCACCGTTGCGCCTGCGCCTGGAACGCCAGCTTGGGTACAAGATGGCCAAATACATCATGCGCATCGAGGCAGTCGCGAGCCTTTCTGCCATTCAGGGTGGGCGTGGTGGGTATTGGGAGGATCGCGGCTACGAATGGTACGCCGGCATCTGACCGGGCCTTAACAGCAACCGCCTTCCGCTGGTGGCGTTCTTCGTACTGAGGATGGGAGACCCGGATACGGCCGCGCGCTCGGGTCGGCTGGGTTCCCCAAACGGCAAGTCGGAGGAGAAACATGCGCCCAAAATTTCCTAGCATCTTCGCCATGCTCACAGCAGGAACGCTCATATCCATTCCTTTCGCGGCAATGGGGCTAGGGACGCCGCAAAACCTAAGGGGCACGATTACACGTGTCGCCGGCGACACAATCGAGATCAGCCAGGACACCGGTCGCTCAGCTGCAGTTCACCTGACAAACGATGCGAAAGTGGTGTCAGTTGCCGCGGCCTCGTTGTCTGATGTCAAACCCGGCTCGTTCATCGGGACTGCCGCAACGGCGCGACCGGATGGCACCCTGCAAGCGAAGGAAATCCATATCTTCCCCAACTCGATGCGCGGCGCCGGAGAGGGTCATCGCGCCTGGGATCTTGGGCCAAACAGCACGATGACCAACGGAACTGTGGCTCAGGTCAGCAAGATCGGAGAAGACGCTTTGACGGTGAATTACAAAGGCGCTGAGAAAGTTGTCACTGTGACCCCAAGCACCGAGATCGTGAGCCTCGTTCCTGGCGATCGAGCAGAACTGCAGCCGGGAGCCAAGATTTTCGTTCCGGGCGCGACCGAGAATGCTGACGGTAGTTTGGAAGCCAGCCGTCTGACGGTGGGCAAGAATGGATCGGCTCCGCCGATGTAGCGGGAAGTTCGGGTCTCGACGTCCGCTTATCTCTGCGGTCCAAGTTGGCCGCCACCCAGCTCCGACAGTCTCGTTCTCGTTCGAAGAAGCCGTCACAAGCGGGAGGTCTGCGAAGTTTGCAAAATCTTCGGCACTCCCGGGGAAAAGAAAGGAACGACTCCAGCGCGTACATCCGGCGCGGGAGTCGTTCGGGGGGCACCGACGGTTCCGGCATCTGGTCATAGACCTTGCGCAACGCGGGCGCCATCTTGTTGCAGAGTGTGCCCGAAACGATCATGACGTCGGATTGTCGAGGCGATGCACGAGGAGCCGCGCCGCTCGATGTCGTATCGCGGCATCGACAATTGCATTTGCTCGATCGCGCAGCACGCCAGACCGAAGGTCATCCACATCAGAGAGCCTGACCGAGCCCACGTGATCAGGTCATCGAACGGAGCTACAAAGAAGCCGCGGTCGCCGAGATTGTCTTTGACAGGGTCGAACGGGCTGCTCGCGTCATTTTGATGAGCGTTGAGGCGGAGTCGCCATTCAGATTGCATCCTCGAGCTCGGCTACGAAACTCCCGATTTGGGCGATTGCCGCGTGGGCCTCAGGCAGGACGGGCACGAACAACTGCCAGACGTGAGGCATTCGCGGCCAGATTTCCAGGCGGCTGCGGGCGTTGTTCGCCCGTAGCTTCTCGGCCATCCGTCTCGCATCATCCCTCAAGATCTCATCGCTGCCGACCTGGATCAGCACCGGCGGCAGCCCTGATGTTTCGCCATACAGCGGAGATGCGTAGGGACTCGTCGGGTCTGCGCCGGCGAGATAGCAGCGTACGAATTCCGGGACATCCCTGGGATTCAACATCGGGTCTACCTTGGCATTGAGTTTCAGCGATTCCCCGGTGAGCGCGAGATCGGTCCACGGCGACATCGCAACTGCCGCCAAGGGAAGTGAGATGCGTTCGTCGCGTAACTTCAGCAGGAGAGAAAGCGCCAGCCCGCCGCCGGCCGAGTCGCCCATCACGAACAGTCTGCTGCCTTCCGTGGTTTGCTCGAGGAGCCATTTGTAACCTTCAAAGGCATCCTCCAGCGCGGCGGGGAAGGGATGCTCCGGCGCCAGCCTGTATTCGAGCGTCCACACATGCGTCTTCAGGGCATCTGCAATTCGCCAGGTGAAGTGGCGATAATAGATCGGCGCTCCAGAGATGTAGGCTCCGCCGTGCAGATAGAGGAGGTGGCGTTCGGGTCGGGACGCCTGCGTGCGGATTCGACAGAACTTGATGCGACCGGTATCGACCACGATCGTTTCGGTACCGCGGGGTGACCGCGGTACCCATGTTTCCATGCCCCGCATGTTGTCGCGCCAGGTCTGCACGTCAAAGGGCTGTTTATGTCGTTTCAGGAGCAAGCGAAGCCCCAGTCGGATGAGTTCTGCACGCAAGCTCATGGTGGATAGGTTCGCCCCTAGGATCCCAATGCCGCTCCCTTGGGCATTCGTAGGCGTCGCGATGTGTCCGCCTCCTCATTGACGAGAAGACCGTCCTCAATCTCGATGATACGATCCGCAAAGGGGACGACGCGCGGATCATGCGTGACGACCAGCACTGCGCGGTGCTGCTCATGAGCGGCATCGGCAAGGATTCGCATGATCGTCCGTCCGTTGTCGCTATCGAGCGCGGCTGTCGGCTCATCGGCGAGAATGATGGAGGGATTGGCTACAAAGGCGCGTCCGATTGCAACGCGTTGTTGCTCGCCGCCGCTGAGTTCGGCTGGCAGGGTCTTCGTCTTCTTCTCGAGGCCGACCAGCTTGAGCGCCTCGCGCGCCTTCTCAGCGGCTTGCCTGCCGCGCTCGCCACGGATGTCGAGCGCGAGCTGAACGTTTTGAGCCGCTGTCAGCGTCGGGAATAGATGATAGGACTGGAACACAAAGCCGATATGGTCGCGCCTTATCTTGGCCAATTGCTCCTTGTCTGCGTCGGATGTGGGGATGCCGCTTACGTCCACGCGGCCGGAACTCGGCGCAAGCATACATCCGAGGATGAGGAGCAGTGTTGTCTTTCCACTGCCGGAAGGTCCCATCAAGAGGGTCAGATCGCCGCGCCGGAGCGTCAGGTCGATGCCGCGCACTGCGTTGACCTCGCCGGCCCCCTTTCCGAGCGTCTTCTTGATCCCTTTGGCTTCGATGATGACGTCATTCATCGCATGAACACCGTGGCTGGATCGATGCGGATCACCCGAATGATAGCCCCGAGGCCGGAGGCCACGCACATCGTGACCGTCAATACAAGGAGCGCGACGATCAGCCACGGCGTGATTACGATCGGTAGCGCGCTCCTGGCCGTCAGCTGGACGACCGCCGCGCCGATCGCCCCCGCGATAACGAAGCCGGCTACGGCGTTGAGGAGCGCCTGGTAGATGATGACGTTGTAGATGTAGCGGTTCGATGACCCCATCGCGCGCAGGGTTGCAAACTCACTCAAATGATCCTTGGTGCTTGAATAGAGGGTTTGCGCCACGATGACGGTGCCAACGATGACGCCGAGCAGGGCACCCGCGAACAGCGCGGCACCCGCGCCGGTTCCGAACAGCCAGAACGAGCGGCTTCGGCTGCGGAATTCGGCGCTACTCAGCACCTCGACATCACCGACCTGCGCGCGAAGAGCCCGTATGACCTCCTCGCGGTCGGCGCCGGGCTTTAGCCGGACGGCTATGCTGCTGGCGCGCTCTGGAAACGTGCCTGTGTAGAGGCGTGCGCTCTTCAGATCCACGAAAATGTAAGGAGTCGTGGTAAAGGATCGAATTCCGTCCGTCAGCGCAACCACCTTCACCCGACGGCCCCTGATCTCCGCCGTCGACCCGAGTCCGGCAGCGCCGAGCCGATCAAAGTAGGAGCGGTCGATCGCAACGGCTCCGCCCTGGGACAGCGCATCGACACGACCCTCGACCACATTCCACGGCTGTAGCATTTGGTCGCGCAAGTCTGCGCCGACGATGAAGATGGGCGTCATCTCGCCGTTGTCGAGCCGCCAGTCGGAGAAGCCGACGATCAGCGGCACGGCGGAAGCCACCCCTTCGAT